>MEWJ01000046.1 GCA_001773385.1 candidate division WWE3 bacterium RIFOXYD1_FULL_43_17
TGGGCGTAGTTAAGGCTTTTCTTAGTGTCTATCCCGAAGCTTCCGGCGAGTTCTGTAACAACGTGTGTTTTAATATCGTTTTTCATGTCCGACAACTTGTTCACCAGCTTTCTCAGACTTTTAATATTTTCCCTGCAAAGATAAGCTTTTATAGAATCGTTCGGAAGTTCTTTAAGTTCGTCTTTTTGATTTGTAAGTTCTTCCTCTAGTTCAGTAAGTATTTCGTTAATATTTTCTGAAGGCGACATGTTCGTCGAATACTTGTATCCGCCGAAAGGCTCAAACTCTGTTACCTTAAAAAGGTCACTAAGTTTTGTTTCGTAAGACGCGTGGATTTTTTCAAGAGATATATAAAGTTTTTTAAGATCATTTAGTTTGAAATCTTTAAGGTCGCCCGGAGTATCGAGGTTTGTTTTTAATTGTATCTGTTCTCTGAAAATTAAATTAACCAGTATTTCCCGTACCGTTTTGTAATTAATATCGAAAATTCCCAGTCTTGGAAACAGTGTAGAAAGATAACCGACAAGAATTTGGTTTTTTGCCACGACGATCGATTTTTCCGAGTGTATAAGGTTGGGGTAGTTAAAAAATATGTGTGCCAGTTTATGTATAGCTACCGTGCTTTTCCCGCTACCCACGCAGCCCTGTACGATGCAGATTTGTCTCGGGTCGGACTCTATTATATCCATTTGAGACTGCTGAATGGTTTCAATAATGTCTTCAAGTACACCTCCGGTTTTCTTTCCGATCTTTTCGATGATTATCTCGTTTTCATCCAACTGTATATCGTTGTTATAGTACTTAATTAGCTCGCCGTCGGAAATTTCGTAGGTGCGTTTTAGTAAAAGGTCTCTTCTTTCAACGCCTCCCGGAGTATCGTAATAAACATTTTTCTGGGGGTATCTGTACCTATAGTAGACAGAAGCAATTTTTGCACGCCAGTCTGTCACCGAAGTAGATGCTTCCGAGAGCCCGAACTTACCAATGTAAATATTATCCGTAGACTTACTCTTTCTAAGATCTATGCGGGCAAAGTACGGCTGAGTTAATAAATATTTCAATTCCTCAATTCTTTTAAACTTATCCTTAAGATTCAAAGCAGCGTTTTTTTCGTGAAGTTGTTCGAGAAACATTAAAAAGTCCGGACCGAACTCCCCTTCTGTTTTTAGCTCTTTCAACCTATCCAGGTTAGTAATGCCTACTTTTTTTAATATCTGCTCCACTTCTGAAAGCGCAAGATTTATAGAGTTCTTTAGTTTCTCAACGTGATTTTTTTCTTCAGTAAAAACTTTGTCCATGTTAGTAGTCCTTTTTAGCTATCAGCACAACAAATTCGCCTTTAATTTTTTTATTCAGATATTGGTTGGAAATGTCATTCAAACTGCCCCTTACAACTTCTTCATACATCTTCGTCAAGTCGTTGCAAACACAAGCCTGCCTATGTCCTAATACTTTTTGGGCAATTTGCATAGACTTGGACAGTCTAAACGGAGATTCATAAAATATCAAGGTTGCGTCAATGTCAGAATACTTTTCAAAAAACTTTTCTATTTGGACCGCACTTTTTGGTAGAAAACCTACAAATAAGAATTTATCAGTGGGAAGTCCTGAAACCGACAATGCGGCTGTAACTGCCGAAGGACCGGGAATTGTTTCCAGTTTTAAATTTTCTAAGGCGAGTTCCCTTACCAACTTAAACCCGGGGTCCGATATCAACGGCGTACCGCTGTCCGAAACGAGGGCTAAAGATTTCCCATTTTTAAGCATATCCTTTATCTGCTCTATTACTCTTGTATGATTTTGATCCCTGTAGGAAATCTGAGGTTTCGAAAACCCGTACTTCTTTAATAGCTTGTCCGTTTCTCTAGTGTCCTCTGATAATATGAGGTCAACGGACTTTAGAACCTCTAAAGCGCGGAGGGTTATGTCGGACATATTTCCAATCGGAGTCGATACAATATATAATTTCGAATCGGACATAAACATGGTTCATTTTATCACTTTATGGGTCTGAAGACTAAAAACGGCACAATAGAATATCCTGCATTTTTCCCCGACGCGACCCACGCGTGTATAAAAGGTATTTCTTCAGCAGACATCGTTGCTTCCGGGACTACAGGATTGGTTGTAAACACTTACCACGCTATCGTCGATAAAACCGTAGATACAATAGAAAAGTGCGGCGGCCTACATAAATTTATGGGCGTGAAAATGCCTATAATTACCGACTCCGGCGGGTTTCAGGCCATGTCCCTAGTCAGAAGAACTCCCGGTAACGGAAAAATAACAAGAGACGGAATTAAATTTAAAATGGACGGTTCAAGGCAAAGTATTACCCTCACACCTGAGAACTGTATACAAACACAGGAAAAGCTCGGGGCTGACATTATGATGTGTCTGGATGACTGTACCGATCCCGGAGAATCTCAAAAAGAACAGGAACTATCTGTTACCAGAACGGTCGCCTGGGCTAAAAGATGCAAAGACGAGTTCCAAAAAATCAAAAAGGATAAACCTTTATTGTTAGCCATTGTACAGGGAGGAAACAGCAAAGAGCTCAGGAAAAAATGTGCGGAAGAACTAATAAAGATAGGTTTCGACGGATACGCATATGGAGGGTGGCCGGTTGACGCGAGCGGCGCTTTTTTAGACGAAATCGTAGCTTATACTGCAGAACTGATGCCCGAAGGAATGCCTAAATACGCGATGGGCGTGGGAAAGCCGGAAGATATTAAGAAATGTGTGAAAATGGGCTATAACATGTTCGATTGCGTCCTTCCGACCAGAGATGCGAGGCATAAAAGGCTCTACGTTTTTAATGACAGCGTGGAAAAAGGCTACGAATTTGTATACATGCGGGCTCAAAAACATGAAACCGATATGAATCCCGTTTCAAATTCCTGCACCTGCGAAGTGTGTTTGGGGCACAGCCGAGCTTACCTTTACCACCTTTTCAAGCAAGGCGACTCTGACGCCGGGCGTCTGGCCACGATACACAACCTGACTTTTTACTCAAAACTGATGGCCGAGTTGCGCCAATTGACACTATTGAGATAATAAACAAGGAGAGAAGTTTCCATTTTAAACATGATTGATAAAGCTGTTGTCGAAAAAGCAGGGGCACTTGCCCTCAAAATACATGAAGGTAACATCCGTTTATCCGGGGAGGGTTACTATTGGCACCTGCATAGAGTTGCAGAACTATTAGAAGAGAACAACGTAAACGATCCAGAGATACTTGCGGGTGCCTATTTACACCACATACTCGACACAAAAAAATATTCGAAAGAAGATCTTAAAAAGGATTTCGGACCAGAAATTGCTGAAATTGTTACAGAATACCAACGCATATC
The DNA here is from genome assembly GCA_001773385.1 of candidate division WWE3 bacterium RIFOXYD1_FULL_43_17. GTDB lineage: Bacteria > Patescibacteriota > WWE3 > UBA101185 > UBA10185 > UBA8498. Next base: position 3,354 of record MEWJ01000046.1, read on the forward strand.
GGGGAATGAGATAAGCACAATAGACCCGAAAAATTACAACGAAAGTATAATCGTCCAAACGTACCTGAATCTGATTAAAAACCCCAAGACGCTAATTATCAGGCTTGCAGATAAGGTCGACAATATAAGGTCGGCGTACGTTCTTCCTAAAGAGAACGCCAGACGTGTAGCCGAAAAGGCGATGTATCTTTACTCCCCGATCTGCCAACTTTTGGGAATACACAAGTTCGTCGTGGAGCTGGAGAACGAAGCGTTTAAAATCTTAAACCCGGGCGAATACTATTCCATCGAGTCCTACCTTAAAAAGAAACTGCCTGAGATGGAGACTGTGCTTGAGGATACTTCCGAATTTGTGAAGGACATACTCGGGGAAAAAGGAATTTCCGCGAAAATAGATTACAGGATCAAGCACACGTACAGCATCTATAGGAAAGCTCAAAAATACCGCGAGACAAAAAATTATAAAGGGCTGAATCAAATTTACGATATTGCCGCAATGAGAGTCCTTGTAGACTCAGTAGAACAGTGCTATATGACCGAGGATGTTCTTAAGCAAGTATGGACAAACGTTCCTGATGAACGCGACGACTACATAATGCATCCGAAACCGAGCGGGTACAGGAGCATACATAATACTTTTGTCGTCAGTCCTACAATGCATCTCGAAATGCAGGTAAAGACGAAGGACATGCACGAAGAAAATGAGTACGGCATAGCGAGTCATACGTTTTATAAAACAGGCGAACAATTAAAGAAAAGTCTTCAGGCGGCCCCGGATTGGCTCACCGACATTAGTTTTATAAAGAACAAAGGCGAAATCAGGATAGACCAGTTTAATAAATACGTGTATGTATTTACGCCTAAAGGGGATATTAAACAACTGGCGCGGGGAGCAACTCCTATAGATTTTGCCTACAGCATTCACAAGGATCTCGGAAACGCTTGTGTAGGAGTAACAATAAACGGTGATTTTCAAAAGCTCAGTTATGCACTAAAAGACGGGGATAGGGTAGAGATAAAGACTTTGAAGCACAAAAAACTTCCAAGTCCCGACTGGCTGGACTTTGTTAAAACGCGCAAAGGGCGCGACGAAATCAGAAAAGCCTTAAGAAAGGGTTCTGAAAGGAAAGAGCTTAGTTAAACCTAAAAGAATTTACTTGAGTCTTTGGACTTCTTTGTGAAGAGTGTGCTTCCTAAGTTTGGGATTATATTTCATCAACTCGACCTTATCCGTTGTATTGATACGGTTTTTCTGGGTTACGTAAGATCTCATACCTGTTTCGGTACACTCAAGACCTACTATTAATCTGTTACCTTTTTTCTTTGCCATAGGGTGAAATATATTATAAAATCAACTAAATTACAACCTTTTTCTAAAAGAAACCTATGGAAAATAAATACGACCATAAAAAAATAGAGGCCAAATGGAAAGAGCATTGGTACAACGACAACATTTATGAAGCTGTAGATTTTTCCGAAAAACCTAAGAAATATATTCTTGCAGAACTTCCCTACCCCTCCGGTCCCTATTTACACGCCGGTCATATGATGAGATACACCGTGCCCGATGTTTATTCCAGGTATCTGAGAATGAACGGCTTTAACGTTATGTATCCTATGGGCTGGGACGCGTTCGGTCTTCCAACCGAAGGATATGCCTTAAAGATGGGAAAGACGCCGCAGGAGGTCACTGAAGAGCTCGCAAAAGGCTATAAACAGTCAGCGCAGGCATTCGGCTACGGGATAGACTGGAGCCGCGAAATTACAACATCCGACCCTAAGTACTATAAATGGACGCAGTGGCTCTTCCTAAAATTTTTTGAAAACGGGCTTGCAGTACAGGAGGAGATGCCGGTGTGGTGGTGCAAAGAGCTGGGTGTCCTTGCTGAGGAGGAAGTTCTGACCGGAAAAAACGGCGAGAAGGTAAGCGAACGCGGTTCTCACGCTGTTGAAAGGAAAATGTTCAGACAATGGGTGCTGAAAATTCCCGAATACGCAGAAAAATTAATAGACGGTCTTAAAGAAACAGATTTTCCGGACTATATTAAAACGGCCCAGATTAACTGGATCGGAAAATCTATAGGGGCCGAGGTTGAGTTTGAATCTGAAGGAAACTCTATAACGGTTTTCACAACCAGAATCGACACCATTTACGGAGCTTCTGCAGTAATCATTTCTCCCGAATACCCGGATTTGTATAACCTGGTGACCGTAGAACAACGTGGGGAAGTTGAAAAATATGTAAAAGCGGCAAAACAAAAAAGTGAGATGGAACGAACTGCGATACAAAAAGATAAGTCGGGGGTATTTACAGGGTCTTATGTTTTGAATCCGTTTAGCGGAGAAAAATGCCCAGTCTGGGTGGCCGATTTTGTTCTGACGACCTACGGGACCGGAGCAATAATGTGCGTTCCCGGTCACGATGAAAGAGATCATGAGTTTTCAGTTAAGTACGGGCTGGAAATAAGACAGGTTGTAAAACCCGTCAATGACGCCCCGGTTGACGTTCTAAAAGAACCGTACACAGGCTACGGAATTTCTTTAAATTCAGGTGATTATTCAGGAAAGCCTTCTGAGCAGGTGATAATGGAGATGACTCAGAAAGCTGAAAAAGAAAACTTTGGAAAGTTTAAAATAAATTACAAACTCCGGGACTGGGTATTTTCCCGTCAGCGATACTGGGGAGAACCAATTCCGGTTGTTTATAAAACGGACGGCACTTTAGAAGCTGTCGTCGACACAACCGACACGCAGGAAGTGCATAAAAAACTTCCCGTTGAACTTCCTTACACAAAAGATTACCAACCTTCCGAAAGCGGAGGTGCCCCTCTTGCAAGATTAACCGATTGGGTTGAAACTACCGACAAAAACGGCGCTCCTGCAAAAAGAGAAACAGAGACAATGCCTACATGGGCTGGTTCAAGCTGGTATTACATAAGATACTGTGACCCCAAAAATGAGAGTGCTTTCGCAGACCCCGAGATTTTAAAATATTGGCTACCGGTAGACAAATATTTCGGTGACGGCGGACACACTACCGCGCACCTTTTATATTCCAGATTTTGGCACAGGTTTTTTTACGACCTTGGTTTGGTTCCAACCTCAGAACCGTATAAATGGAGGATGACGGGCGGCCTTTTACTGGGAGCTGACGGTCAGAAAATGTCTAAGTCCAGGGGAAATGTGATCGACCCTAAAGAACTTGTGGAACAATTTGGAGCGGACGCCTGCAGACTGTATCTCTGCTTTATCGGACCGTACGATGAAACATACCCATGGGATGATCACGGGGTCAAGGCAACCAAAAGATTTATCGACAATCTCTTTTTGCTAAAAGAAAAAGTAAGTACTGAGGCCGGGGCAGGTTCGGAATTGGAAAAAGACTACAACTTAATGGTTAAAAAAGTTACGGATATGTGTGAAGGCCTGAAAATGAATACCTGTGTGAGCGAATTTATGATATTTTCGAACGCCGCTAAAAAAACCTCTTCTATAAGCACAGAACAATGGAAAGGTTACATTAAACTGCTAGCGCCGTTTATTCCTTTTGTTGCAGAAGACCTCTGGCACGAGATAAATAACTTAACCGGTTGGGATAAAAAGAATAGCGTTCACTTACAGAAATGGCCTAAGTACGACCTTTCTAAAATATCCGAGAAAACACTCATAATACCTGTGCAGATTAACGGAAAAGTACGCGCTGAGGTAGAAATAGATGCTAACGCCGAAGAATCTACTGTCTCAGAGCTTGTAAAAAATAATGGCGATGTAGTGAAATCCTTAGACGGACGCCAAATAAAGAAGTTAATCTACATTAAAGGTAAAATCGTCAGTCTGGTCGTTTAGAAATTGTATAGAACGAAAAACGCCCCTTTTTCAAGGAGCGTCTTCTTTTAGTTCCGGTTAAAATGTTACTTCAACTCGAATATCACAGTCACGTTCTTGTAGGTTGATGTGGAACCCGGTTCAACGGGAATTCCCGCGCCGCCGCCCATTCCTGATGCCATATCGTATTTAACTCCTCCGTACATATACTGAGCTGAGCCTTCGTTTATCTGAATAACTCTGCCGAGCTTTTTTCCTACTCCCGTAGCAATGGCTGTACCTTTGCTCCTGGCGTCCTCTATAGCAGCATTTAGCAACCCTTCTTCATCTATAGTCTCATCATCTATTGTAAGGTTTGGTCCCCACATAGAAGCTCCTTCGACGGTTGCCAGTAACGAGGTAAGATCTTCCGATCTGGTTAAATCCCTCAACTTTGTGTTAATGGTGTAAGAAGCAAACCAATCGCCCAACTCATAGGTCGTAACACCGTCACGGTAGACCGAATCCTGTCTCTGATAGATATTTAGACTTGTGGTCTCAATATCTTCTTCCGGTATTCCAAAGTCTTTTATCAACTGCGTAACACTCTTGGACCTCTCCGAAAGCCCCTCAACCGCCTTTGCTTTGTCCGCGTCCGATACTTCTAAAGTCAGAGAATAGGAAGCAATTTGATTCGTAATCTGGGAACTAGACGAACCGGAGACTGAAATAGTTTGTGGTGTCAGTACTTTAAATAAATACCAGACTCCCGTACCAACCAAGGCCGCAAACACTATAGATACAAAAATATTTAACAAAAGGGAAACGTTTATAAGTTTATTATTATCGGGCATAGCGAGATATTATCATTTTTCTCTTGTTAAGAAAACCCCGTAATTCTGGGGTATAATGGACTATATGGGCTTTGTCAAAAACGCAGAAGATATAACAAAAATGAAACAGGGAGGTAAGATCCTTGCTGAAATATTGTCGGGACTAAGAAAAATGCTTGTCCCAGGCAGAAATTGTCTAGACCTTGAAAAAGAGTTTATAAAACTGTGCGCTAAGAACAAAGTTGTACCTACATGCAAGGGGTACTCCCCACACGGAATGCCGCCTTTTCCTACAGGACTTTGCGTTAGTATTAATAATCAATCAGTGCATTGCTTTCCCAAAAAAGAAATTATTTTGAAGGACGGCGATGTTGTTACGGTAGACACGGTCATAAAATACAAGGGTCTAAATGTTGATGCCGCATTTTCTACTGTAGTCGGAAGAGAAACTGACCCTTTAAAAAGAAAATTAGTGGACACTGCAAAAAGCGCACTTTACGAAACAATAGCGGAAGTTGCCCCCGGCGTACGCATAGGCCGCATTAGCAACAAAATGCAAAAGATAGTAGAATCACAAGGTTTGAACGTACTTAAAGACTACGCAGGGCACGGCATCGGGCGGGAAATGCATGAATATCCTGAAATACCTTGCTACGGAAGCAAAAACGACGGTCCTAAGCTTGTCGAAGGAATGACAATTTGTATCGAAGCCCTGGTTTGCACAGGCGACGATATTGTCGTAAACGACAGCGAATGGGAGACCAGGATGGCAGATGACGGTTATTTCGCCCAAGCCGAGCATACGATTCTAGTTACTAAAGACGGTTACGAAATTTTAACTTTAAAGGAAAAATGACACTAAAAGATATATTCACCGGCCAAGTCGGTAAAAATAACATGGACAGAAAAGTATTTCAGTTACTAACAACTTTGATTGTAGTGCTGGCCTTGTTTCTTGTAGCAGGATTTTTGTTTCCCGAAGCCGTATCAGTAATACTTAACGTTGTCTGGATAATTCTCCTAGCTTCAGCCGCGGTATTTTTCACCTTGGGAATACTGGTTATCATTGGTATGAAACGCGAGGCCGGAAGGGTTTTGGATCTTCTACTCGAGGGCGCGCTGACCTTCATAGATTTCCTCGAATTTCTAAAAAATGTGTGGAAAAGGTTTGTCGACCTCCTAAAGGAATTTTTGTTGTTCGCGTCTCCTATTTTCGCCTACATCGCTGCATTTTTGGTATACGTTCTTCTTCTATACATCTACAAAACAGTCGGTAAAAGCCACGATGTCACAATAATGACCGTGATAATCACAGGAGCGGCCATGATGGGATTTGGATTACTAAGCAAACCTCAGGCTGAAATTACGATAGAACTTACATGGAAGGGACAGTTCCAGAAAAGGTTTAAAGCCGGATTTATCGACGGAATCGAGGTCATTCTATTCATATTCTTCTTAACTATGGACAGCACGGACCTCTTCTTTTTACCCACCGATCTTAATATTCCCTTGAAAGCTGAATTCAGCGGATATGACCTTATGGTGAGGAGCTTTGTGTACGACGAACATGTTATTACTACGCTAGCCCTAATAGTTACTACAATATCTTTGGAAGTATTAAGAAACATTATTAAAATTTTCGCCAGCGCAAGAAAATATTATCTTAACTTTTCTCACGAACTTGAAAATTTTATGGGAGCAAAGCGTACTACTATGGAGATGTTAAAAGAGGCTATCCGAAAAAGTTTTAACGACGCAAAAAGAGATTTAATAAAATTTGTTACGTTTAATACCGTCTTATTCGCCGTCTTTTTACTTTTTCCCAGACTTAAGCTTTTAACACTTGCGGTAGCCAGTGTAACTAATCTTGGGCTGGATCTTTCCATCCGTTCCAGACTAACTGCAAGAAAAGGGAACGACCTTATTGCAAGAATCTTACAAAAAATATTTAAACTTTGACGGTTGCCCCTTTCAAATGTATTATTTCTTTACGGGTAATATTTGGGTATTTAAATGCAACCTTTAGCAGATAAGATACGTCCTAAAAACATAAACGAGATGTCCGGCCACGAAAAGCTGCTCGGTGACGGCGGAATAATCTCTGAACTCCTAAAAAGCACCGTACAAACAGGCTTTTTCCCTTCTTTAATATTCTGGGGTCCTCCGGGCGTGGGTAAAACTACCTTGGCTAGAATTATCGCAACCGAAACAAACCGTAAGTTCTACGAATTCAGTGCCGTAAATACCTCAGTTAAAACAATCGAAAAAGAATTGGAAGATAACGGAAAATCTGTTTCTCCCAATCTGTGGACCCAGGACGCTACATTAAAGAAAAAAGCAGGAGCACCGGTTGTTTTTATCGACGAAATTCATAGATTTAATAAAGCTCAACAGGACGCCCTACTTCCCATGGTAGAACAGGGAAAAATAATTTTTATGGGGGCGACCACCGAAAATCCTTCCTTCGAAGTTATTGCTCCTCTCCTTTCGCGGTGCCGCGTTGTAATTATGGATCAACTTTCAGAAGAAGACCTGGATAAAATTGTAGACAGAGCGCTTGAGGACATTGGAAAAAAACTTGAGAAGGACGCCAGAAAGTTTTTAATTCAAAGCAGTAACGGTGACGCACGTACATGTATAAATGTATTGGAAATTGCTTTCCATTTACAATCCGGAAAAGAAATTACATTTGATGATGTTAAAAAAGCTTTACAGAAAAGTCAGCTCACTTTCGATCTTCAGGGAGAAGAGTTTTACAACACTATTTCCGCGTTACATAAATCCATACGCGGTTCCGATCCAAATGCCGCACTTTATTGGCTGGCAAGAATGCTTGAAGCCGGACAGGACCCCATATATATCGCCAGACGTTTAATAAGGCTTGCTTCAGAAGACATCGGACTTAAAGATCCGCAGGCACTTGTTATTGCAGTAGCGGCTTTTCAGGCTTGCGAAAGAATAGGTATGCCGGAATGTAACCTTGCTCTTGCAGAAGCCGTCGTTTATTTTGCAAAATCTCCTAAATCCAACGAACTTTATATCGCGTACGGTAAGGCTGCAGACGACACCGTAAAATACGGAAACCTTCCAGTGCCCCTTCATATAAGAAACGCACCAACAAAATTAATGAAAGAAATAGGTTACGGAAAAAATTACAATTATTACCACAGCCCTAAAGGGGAAAAACTTCCTGACATAGAATATTTTCCCGATAAGCTTAAGGGAACAAAGTATCTCCGCTAGTCCTGAAGTGTAAATTCTTCAAGCTCTTTTATCCCGCCGAATGCAATTCTGTCGTGAACGTGCTTTTTCGCCGATAACATTCGTGCCGGCGTTATTACAAACTCTCCCCACTTATCCGTAATTTCATCGACAGCCGAATAAAGTTTTTCCTTTCTTCCGATGTCGTCAAAGAGATCTAACTGAGTAGTGTCGTTGTCAAAAATATCGAAAACCGATTCAGCGAGGATAGCTACCGTTTTGCCCGCGTAAGGCGAATGACACATTATTCTGTAGGCCTCTTTAAAAACATCGCGGGGGTCGAAGAGGGTTTTACCTGTAATATGCCCGTGATGCCAATGAGAACCGTCGCGGTAATTTATGGAAACGTGAACCCCTTTAGCTTTGTAGCCCGCTTTTCTCAAACGCCTTGCCGTCTTTTCTACTAATTTATATAAAATGGGGGCAAGATCTTCGTTTTTTGATAACCGGTCTGGTATTGCGTAAGAATTTCCGTAGCTTCTTCTGCCCCACTCTACGTCATCTATTTCCCACCCGCGGAGGCGTAAATACCAGTAGTATCCGGTTATGGAGCCGAACGCTCGTTCAAGGGTTGCTGAGGAAGCTTTATAAAAATCCGTCACAGTATAAATGTTTTGCGTTGCGAGGCGCGCAGCATTTCTTTGTTTAATTCCATGCAGCCCGGTAATTTCCAAAGAAGAATAAACGGCTTCAAAATTATTTACAACTATTTCTTCGAGACCGTCGGGTTTTTTGAGACCTGCAGCTGTCTTTGCCAAAAAAATATTCGGACCGATTCCTATGGAAACCGTTATCCAGTCACCAACGTCCTTTTTAATTAATTCTTTTATTTCGGCAGCGACGTTTCTCATTCCTTTTTTAAAGGACGGGCAACCTTCGAGATTTACAATAAACTCGTCTATGGATTTAGGAATTACCACGTCCGAGAATTTATTCAGAACGGCACGAAGTTTTAAGTGGACGTCCCGATACTTTTGAGGATCCGGGGTTAAAACAGTAAGATTGGGTGCCAAAAGCTTTCCTTCCTTTACGCGCATGCCGGTTTTAACACCCAGCCTCTTTGCCTCGTACGACGCGGCTAAAATACAACCCGAGGGCGTGTCATAAGCCGCAACTGCCACAGGATGGCCTCTCAATTGCGGATTGGCCTGCTGCTCTATCGTGGCGAAACAGGAATTTATGTCTATAAGCATTAAGGTCGGGGGTTTTGGGTTAAAAGACAGGTCAGTCAGCTTGTCCATCGGATATTTCCTCCACCTCCCAGGACAAATTATCTGTATTTAACACTAATTTAAAGTAAACGGTTTCTGAGGCGGCCGAAAACACGTGAAAAAGAGTCTTCCCGGCGCGGAAAGTGTGGTGGTAACCTAATTTTACAATTTGATGCCTGTGACCTTCCCAAATGACCGCAGAGGGCCTAAAATCCCTCTTTTTGTGGTCATAGACGGAAATTATGGATACCGGTGCTTTTACCTTTGTAATCATAAAGCTCCCCCTTTTGTAATCACAGGTGCCCTTTTCGTTAAACAAATACGAAGGAAACCCGAATAGTTAAATAGAGTTTAGTTTGGGAAGCAGAAAACGTCAAGAGCAGGTTTTCATTGCTATAAAAACAAAAAACCCCGCAGACATGGAAAATCTTTATAGATAATCCGCTGCGGGGTCTGACTTTATATATCCGTTAGCTGGATAACAACTTCATCAACCATCCGAACAGAGAAAATCCGCTCTCCTGAGATTCGACCTGGCCGTTTATAGCCAAATTCTGGCTTGCTATCGAGCCTGAAAGGGATTCTAAAGCTTCCTTCTCTTCGGCTGTTAAGGTTTGTGTTTTAAGTTGGTCTATCTGAGCTAACATTTTGGTGTTAGCTTCTACTACTGCCTGAAGTTTCTTAATAGAACCGAAATCCGGTCCGATTAAAAATTTCACAACACCCGATCTTTGAGAAATATTTCCAAGCTGTTCAACAGATACTTCCTGGAGATCTGCCTGGGTAGCTATGAAACTGTCTACACCGTTCTTTAGGCTGACAACCGAGTCATTGTCCTCCGCTTCGTCTTCCACCTCATTTTCGTTCTCCAGCCCGTCCGGGTCTTCTGAGTCGATGCTGTCTACGTCATCCGCTTCATCCTCATCCTCCAGCTCATTTTCATCTTCCATCTCATCTTCATCTTCATCTTCGAATTCATCCTCTATTTCATAGTCGTCATCTCTTTCGTCGTCATCCGAAAGCACGTTTGAGCTATCCTCTGCTAAAACTTTTGAAAGTCTATAAGATCCGTACATGCTGCCGGAAAATGCCAACATTACTGCGATCACCATAAGAAACGAGAAACTATACAAAGGTATTAAATTTTTATCTTTCTTCTGCTTTTTATTGCGCATCTGGGAATTCTGGTTAAATTTCATCTATATGTCAAGCCGGGGTGGTAGTTTTTTATTTCGTGAGAATGATAGCATTGGGCAGACTTCTACCCGGTCCTACAACGTATTTGCCGTTTATATACATAGCAGACGAGCCGCCCCCGTCAAGGTTCAAGGCGTGCTTTGCCCCCAGTGACCTTATTACGTAAGCCGCGTCTACCACAGTAGCATTGCTTACTATAGCGAGATAGATATTAGAGCCTCCCACTCCTATGACACCTCTCGGACCTTTAACATCTTTTTGATAAGAAGTAAGCTCGTCCTCGTCCACCACTATGTCTCCGTCTTTTACCAGTGACGGATAGTTGGAGATTCCAGCAGTGACTCCCCCGCCGCCGTAGTCAGAGGTTTCCCTGTAAAACGAGGGGTCGCTTCCGTTGAAAGTCATCAGCCCGGTTTCGTTCCAGGAAAGCGCATCTTTGTGCTCCCACTTTCCCTCGTTGCTATCATACAATGCAAAATCCGAGGAATTTACTTTCCCTCCGCACGTTGAATAATCCGGTGGGCAAAAATATGAACCGTTCATTCCGGCAAATCCTCCGCTGTCCTTAACGTAATCGGCAAGGCTCTTAGTATCGCAGTCATTAGTACACGTACCCGATGCAGCTGAAACTGTCTTTACTTTAATTTCATTCAAGGCTAGTTTAATGACGAATGCGCCGAAAGTGCCTCTTTCGGTCTGAACTGTTTGGTAGCTGTACCCGGACGCAGCTACCCTGGTTTGTTCCAGTTTTACCAGATAAGCCGAATAGTCCTTGTCCAACAGTGATGTCTGCTCATTTACTCCATTCATTATTGAAGCAAAGTCTTTTTCTATGAGAAAATTTCCCCACGAGTCCTTTTGTTCTGTAAGGTCAGGAGATTTTAAACCGGCCTTAACATTTCTATTTATTTTTTGCTCCAGTACTAAAAGAGAATCGTAAACATCTTTTATAGTTTTTTCATCGGTCGTTTCTTCTGCTTTCAGTGTCGCCAGCTCTTTTTGCAATGCCGCAACTGTCGCGTCGGACACCATAGAGTTTGTAACTTTCAGATGATCTTCGAAAAGAGCATCGGAAAAGTTTTGGGTAAAGTTAGTCTGAGACGCTTTTATAGTATTTAGGGATTTTTCGGTATCGTTGAGCCTAATGTGCTGGTAAACCAGCCACGCGATAGCCACTAAAGGTAAAACCAGTAACCCAACAGACTTTAATAATTTTAAACCGGGCAGGTGTTTCACTTTTTAAAGTATAGCAATAAAATTAGGACGAAAACACGTTAGTAATAACAACTCCCAGAAATGCCAAACTTATTCCCACGATCTGTGCAGGATTTAACCTCTCCTGAAATACGAAGTATCCGGCGCCTATAACCACCGCCGCGTAGAAAACTGTCTGCATACTGCCCACCACACTTAAATCCCAGCCTTTCACAAACATCCAGGTAAAAAGAACAATCTGAACCATATAAAGTAGGACACCCAGCAACAACCATTTATCCGTAATAGCTTCGAGGAAGGTAGCGTGCTGTGCAGCTTTCTTAATAAATACGTCCCCTATTGCGACCGATACTACGGCGAGAACAACTAATAGAATCTGAAACATTCTTACCATTAGAATAGGATATTCTAAATATTTTGTAAGCGCAATGAAACTTACTCGACGACTATGACACCTTGATACTTGTCGGTATCATCCTTATCTTCATACTTGAAAGTGCCGGTTTGTTCGAAAGGTATCTCCAAAGAGTCTTCCGCTTCTAGAATCTCATCCACCTCTATATCAATTCTATTACTTCCGAAGTTTTCTACTGAAGATAAGCTATGCGGTTCCTTGTCTGTGTTGACCCAAGTTACCCTGGCACCCTTTTTTATTGTTACGACAGCAGGTTCATACCCATCGCCGGTTATTTTAATTTCAACCGCCGGAGTCTCAAAATTGGCTCCCAGCATCACTTCTTTTTCAGGTTCTTCCACCTTTGTTGTCATAAACCTGGGATATAACATCACAACTCCCGCAACAACTGCACCGAGCACAAGTATTAGTAGTAATATGTTGCCATTTTCATTCCTGTACTTTTGTTGTTCTCTTTTTTTCATAAGTTATCTCCTTTGTAAAATAATGTTTTTACTAATATCGGTCGTTGTGCTGTCTATTTTCACAGTTTCGCTCTGAGCAACGTGTGATTTGGCCGAGTACGACAGTTTATATGTTCCCGGTACCAGATTTTGAATTGAAAAAGCCCCAGCCGAATCAGTGTAGTAAGTTTTTTTGGAGCGTTTAGCACCATCTTTAATTACTACAATTTTCGCTAAGTACACGGGTGTGCCTGACGAAGAAGTGACAGTGCCGTGTATTGATCCGGTGACATTGACTTGCGCAAACGTTGTTGCGTTCACGGTAGCACTTGCCGCAGATACATTCCCTGCAGCGTCCCTTGCTTTAACGAAATAATAGTAAGTGCTAGACGGGGATCTGGTGGCATCTCCATAGCTTGTAGTTGTAACCGTAGCAACCTTGACATTATCTCTGTATACCTCGTACGAAGAAACTGCCACATTATCAGTTGATGCCGACCAGCCCAGATTAATTTGAGTGGAAGACACTGCTGTTGCAACTGGATTGGCAGGTACACTTGGGGCGGTAGCATCCGGTGCCGCTGATGTACTGGCACTCACAGTACTAGATGCAGCTGAAACATTTCCTGCAGCGTCCCTCGCTCTAACATAAAAGGTGTAAGCAGTAAACGGGGTTAGCCCCGTATTGCTGTAAGTCAACGATGTTACTGTCGCGACCTTTATATTGTTGCGGTACACATCGTAACCTGTAACGCCCACGTTGTCAGTGGAAGCTGTCCAGACCAAGTTGACTTGTGTTGATGTTATTAAAGCAACATTTAGAGTAGGAGGCGCCGTCGGAGCTGAGGTATCTGCACCAGCCTGTGTTGTGGCACTTACAGTATTTGAGGCTGCAGAAACGTTGGAAGCGGCATCAATTGCCTTCACATAGAAACTGTATGTTGTTGAAGATGAAAGCCCGGTGTTGCTGTAAGAAGTAGCGGTTACGGTGGCTACTTTAACGTTATTTCTATAAACCTCATAGCCTGTAACACCGACGTTATCGGTAGAGGCTGACCAGGATAAGTTAATTTGTGTGGCTGACACTACAGAAGCTGTAAGGTTTGCCGGTGTGCTCGGTGCTGAGGTGTCGGCTACTGTTAACGTTGTTGCAGTTGCAGTGTTTGATGCTGCTGAGTAGTTAGATGCTGCATCAAAAGCTTTCACATAAAATGAATATGATGTTGAAGAAGTCAACCCGCTATTGTTGTATGAGGTCGATGTTACGGTCGCCACCTTAACGTTATTTCTGTATACCTCGTAGCCTGTAACTCCGACATTATCCGTGGAAGCGGACCAGCTCAAATTAATCTGCGAGGAAGATGCGGCTGTTGCGGCGAGATTTGACGGCACACTTGGGGGTGTTGTGTCGGATACCGGGGGTGGGGGCGGGTTAGTTACGCCCGATGCCGTTATAGAAAAGGTATCAGTAAAAGGTGTTGTCGAAGCATTATCAACATAGGTAGAAGTAATTCCGGTCGGCGCCACAGTAAATTTCGAGAAACCGTACGCGACGTCATTTGTTGATGCAAAAAATATATTGTGCACGTCGGATGAAGATATGGCGTAGTGTCCTATTCCTCCCGCTCCGTTAATAAAAAGTACCGTTCCTAAACCTTTCTTATAATTCGGGCCAGCCCCGCCTTGTGTGCTTGGAACTATACAGGCGGTGTTTGCGGCAGACGAGTTAGAGCTCGATATCGATGAACATGAAGGGTTTAGATACAGCTGCTTACCTCTTTCGTAGTTATGCTCGTGTCCGTGCATAAGTAAATCGGGTCTTTTTTTCATAATAAGCTGGAAGAAATCAGGTCCCACTTCATCCCCCTTAATACCGGTGCTTAGATACGTTTCGTGACTTGAAACAATTATCCATTTGCGTCCTAATACACGTGCTTCGTCAATTCTATCTGCAAGCCAGTTATACCTCTCGTTACCTACGGTAAATGTAAATAAACCGCCGTACAAAAAGTTCATTTTCGGATCGACCATGATAAACCTTGTTGTAGGATTCTCTAAAGGAAAGTCGAAATAAAACTCTTTTCCATAATTATCGGTTCCGGTAGGAGATCCGCCGGTACCAAGGTTGGGAGATTGAACAGAATTCAACCTGTCAGGTAGACATGTGGCATCTACAAAGTAATCTATTACACCGTTTCCGGGATTATCTACACCGTTCTCGTGGCCACCGGCGATGACTGTGAAAGGTTTACTACCCCAGTTAGGTTTAACATATTCGTTGCACCAGTTATATTCGTTTTTTCCCGAAGGCAATTGATAAGATAAATCTCCGAGTGACAAATAGAAATCAGCCCCCGATGCTCCAGCCTTCTTAAATGCTGTAGAACCGGCGCTGCCATAACCGTGGTCTCCTGCCGCAGCAAAAGAGTAAGTCTGTCCTGCGGGAGCTCCTGTCGCTCCGTACTCAAAAGCTCCTATATCCATGGTGGATGCAGGAACATTTGCTCCGTCCAGGTCCGTTGAATATCCTCCGTTATCACTGGTGCCCCCATTTACAGCGGGACTACCGGATTTCAGGTGCATATCTATAACCGAAGTGTAGGTGTCCTCTACAGTGGCAAACTGCGGGTCGGCGACCCTGGAAGATCCGTTTACGCTATATGAGGTTGGTTCAGGAGTTTTATTAAAAATGTTATTGGACTCGACAAATGTAGTTCCACCAAAGTACGCGGATTTCTGTCCTCCAGAAAAAATATTGTTTTTTATTGTGAAAACCGGAGTGGTAGACGTATTACAGTTACCGGCGCATACAAAAGCCTGTGCGGACGAGCCGGTTAAATAAACTGTGTTGTTATAAAAAGAGGAGTTAAGTACGGGTCCGTAGTTGTCTCCCGCTCCTCTGGTAACGAAGCCTTTGCCATAAGCAAGTTTTGCAACTATAAGATTGTAACCAAATTTATTGTCGGAAGTTCTGGCATGACCGAGCTCTGAGAAAGTTTCGTTGTTGTAAGCCTTATTGTGATGGATATTATTTCTCTTTCCACCGTACACTTCTACCGCCGAGCCGTCCCTTGTGTAAACTCTCGAACAGGCGTCATTCCCTGAAAACTCATTGTATGCAATTTCGTTGTCATCGCCCCAAACTAAAACACCCATGGCACCGGCGTCAGACTGGGAATTCATCATTTTGTTGTCTATAAACACACTATTTAATACTTTGTTGTGATTTGAAACCGGTCCGCTGGTTAGGTCTCCGGCTATGTAGACACCCGCGTAAAGGTTTGTTGCCCTGATATTTTTAATAGTGACGTCGTGGGAGTTCTTATCAAGCTTTATCCCTGACATTGTGCCGATGGGACCGTTTTGGCAGGACGAATCTTTTGATACGGTCGACAGGTCCGCTGTAACGTGAAGATTAGTAATTACAATGTAAGCTCCGCTGACAACAATGGCTTCTCCGCTTGTTTTCTTAACAATTTTCGGATAGGAACCCTCACCGTAGGCACTGACCAGTATCTGGTCTGTAGAATTGCCGCTCTCTGTAATACTCAAAACGCCGTTGGCCGTGTCCGTACAAGTCGTATCGCGTTTTATGTACAAAGCGTCTCCCGCGGTCAAAGTAACACCATTTGCTTTTGTAAACGTTTTCCACGGAGTACCTACAGTATTTCCTGCATTCGAGTCATTACCGTTTTGACAATCTACATAATAGAGCCTTCCGGTGGCCAAAGATAAAACATTTCCGGGGTCGATTTTACCTATCAGATTACGGGATAGCTCTTTAACCTTAGGAATTCCTTTGTATGACAGAAGGGCTCCGGTAGCCAATACAATTCCGAGTACCAATGCAACGTGCGCAAAGCCGTGCTCAGACGTCTTTTTTATTTGCATACTATTATTGTATTCCTAAAACGGGGATATGTGTCAACGATTGATTAAACACAAGCGGAAATAGCGTGTATAATGACAAATTGTCTATGAACCTTAGAAATATTGCCATAATCGCACACGTCGACCACGGAAAAACCACTATCGTAGATGGTTTGTTAAAGCAGTCCAAAACCTTCAGAGACAACGAATCCGAGATGAGCCAGGACCTGATACTTGACTCCAACGACCAGGAACGTGAAAGAGGGATTACAATCCTGGCCAAGAATACCGCAGTAATCTACAAAGACACCAAAATTAACATAATAGACACCCCCGGCCACTCCGATTTCGGAGGAGAAGTTGAACGTACCTTAAATATGGCGGACGGCGCACTTTTGGTGGTGGATTCTCAGGAAGGCCCGATGCCCCAGACAAAATTTGTTTTAAAAAAAGCTTTGGAATTGGGTTTAAAAATAATAGTAGTTGTAAATAAAATCGATAAAAAAGACGCGTTAATAAAAAACTCACTGCACAAAATCTATGATCTGTTTTTGGAACTAGCAACGCACGAAAACCAGCTGGAAATTCCTATTCTTTATGCAATAGGCAGGGACGGAAAAGCCTGGAAAGACTTTGATTTCTCGAAAATCGCAGAACTTACGGCTGCCCCGGCTGACTTTACCCCTATTTTTGAGGCTGTTTTGAAGCACGTGCCGCAGCCTGAATCAAGGGATAGCGAACCTTTTCAGATGCTGGTCTCAACATTAGACTGGGACAACTATAAAGGTAAGTACGCGATTGGCAGAGTGACCAGAGGAGTTGTTAAACCGGGAATGCCTGTAATTCTGATTTCAGCGGACGGAAAAACTGAAAAAACTTCAGTCGAGAAAGTTTTTGTAAACCAGGGTTTAAAAAGAGTCGAAACTGAAATAGGAGTATCAGGAGATATCGTTTCGCTCACCGGTATAAAGAACGCGAATATCGGCGAGACCGTCTGCGATGCAGCCACTCCCGAAGCCTTACCCACGATAAAAATCGAGGAGCCTACGCTAGCCATCTCAATCGGACCTAACACCTCACCATTTTTGGGAAAAGAAGGTAAATTTTTAACCGGACGACAGATTTTAGAAAGAATAGAACGGGAGCTTCAAACAAATGTTGCTATGAAATTTAAAATCGAGGAAGGACAGTATGTTTTATCCGGACGCGGTGAACTTCACCTTTCAGTTTTCTTAGAAACTCTAAGAAGAGAGGGTTTTGAGCTTAGCGTAGGAAAGCCCAGGGTTATAACTAAAACTATCGACGGCGTAGAAATGGAACCTGTCGAAGAACTTACTATCGACGTTGAAAATACACACCTCGGAGCAATAAAAAGTGAGCTGGGAAGAAGACATGGGGTCTTGATGTCCCAGGAAGAACTTACTTCCGAATCCTCAAGGCTTGTATTTGAAATCGCCACGAGAGGTATTCTTGGGTTAAGAGGCATTTTGCTGACCCTTTCAAAGGGTACGGCGGTATTAAGCTCAATGTTCTCGAAATACGAGAAGTTAGGTGCTGCAATACCTAAACTAAGAAAAGGTGCGATTGTAGCCTCTCATAGTGGCAAAGCCGTACCACACGGACTGGTACCTGCACACGAAAAAGGCCCTGTTTTCATAGCTCCCCAGACTACGGTCTATCAGGGAATGATAGTAGGCATAAACGGCCGCGACGAAGACGTCGAGGTGAATGTTTGTAAAGAAAAACAACTAACCAATAACAGGTCGTCAGGCGAGGACGGTATCACAATTCCTCCGCCGGTAGAGATGAGTTTAGAGCAGTACTTAGGCCTTTTAGAGGACGATGAGCTTTTAGAGATAACTCCGGTGTCCCTAAGACTAAGAAAAAAGATCCTGGACTCTACTTTAAGGCGCAGGGCCATATCCAGGATAATTTGAATATAGGGGCTTGCGTGGTATACTTCTAGCTGTGTCTGATTGAGATTAACCCGTTTTTTCTCTTTCCCCACTAAAAAACATATGCATACTAAAAGTTATGGACATAGTAATAGCAGTTCGAGGTTTGCCCGCAGCCGAAGAAAGTTCGGAAGTGCCCGTAATTATGGGTCTTCCAGCAGTAGTTTCGGAGGAGCAAGCAGGTTTCAAAGAAGAAATCCCTATTCAGGTTCATACATAAACACCGATTTATTCGTCTCTAAGGCAGTCAAAGGCGAGACTGAGTCGATGTACGTTCCCACAATGACTTTTAACGACTATGTGCTCGTCCAATCTTTACAAAAAAACATCTCTAAAAAGGCATATTTGCACCCCACTAAAATCCAGGCAGAAATAATACCCCAGATACTGGGCGGACAAGATGTTCTTGGAGTCGCCTGCACAGGGTCGGGAAAAACAGCTGCCTATCTTATACCTATGATAAATAAGGTAATGAAAAACCAGGGACAGAAATGTTTGATAATTGCCCCTACCAGAGAATTAATTAATCAAATCAGAGCCGAATACAGCCTACTTATCTCAGGAACCCACTTAAGAGATGTCGTTATAATGGGAGGCGCCAGCTATTCAGAACAAATCAGACTTATTAAAAAAGACCCTCACTTTGTTATCGCTACTCCCGGAAGACTTTTAGATCTTTGTGAAAGAAAGCAAATAGACTTAAGTTCTTTTAATAACATTATTCTTGATGAAGTAGACGAAATGCTGGACATGGGATTTATAAACGACGTTAAAAAGATTATTGCGAAATTAAACAATACAAGACAGTCATTATTTTTCTCCGCTACCCTATCTAAAAAGTCCGAAGAAGTTGCAAATTCATTATTAAGAAATCCCTACAAAGTAGAAATAGAAAAACAGGAAGCCGTAAAAAACGTAGATCAGGATATCGTTAGAGTAGATTCAAGTAAGAGCAAAATAGAGGTTTTACACGGTTTACTAATTAATGCCGATTTCAAAAGAGTTTTGATATTTTCAAAAACCAAAAGAGGGGCTGAAGAAGTATCCTCTGAATTAAGAAAAAGAGGCCATAAATCAGGCGCTTTACACGGAAATAAATCCTTAGGACAACGTTCAAAAGTGTTAAGCGAGTTTAAAAAGTACGAAATAGACATTCTTGTAGCTACCGACGTCGCCTCAAGAGGAATTGACGTGCCCGACATAACACATGTTATTAACTACGATCCCCCGGCGACCTTTACTGACTATATTCACCGTGTCGGAAGGACCGGAAGAATGGGTAAAAAAGGCGTTGCTTTGACCTTCGTAAGGTAAGTTTTCCCCTATTTATCGTTTTTGACCCCAGGGATCCCAAGCTTTGTTGTAGTGATGAAGTGCAGTTGTTTCGGGTCACAATCGGTATGAAAATGAACCACATCTTATCCGGCTCAATAGACGTCGACGAGAAAAAAGGAAAATACCTTTTCACAATTGCCGTTGTAGCCAAAGTTTGGAAATAGTTTTTAATACGGGATTTAAGGGACAAAGACGTTTTATACTCTTTGTTCCTTTTTTTAATTCTTTTTATCTCTGCTGCCTGCAACCCTGTATATTTTTACGACAGTCTCTCCCTCCTCATTTTCAATTTCGTGCACAGTATGCTTATTTTTAATTTGTGGAAAACTATAATCAGTAGCGAACGTTTGCGGTCTTTTAATACCGATAGCGTAGAAGTCAGCATCGGACTTAAATTCCGTATCCATATAGTATTTAGCAATCTGAGGGTATTCGTTTGTGTAGTATCCGAACTTCTCATTGCTCAACTTGTTCTGGTCGTTAACCCATTTGTTTATCTCCGCCCACTTCCTGCTATGCGTAAACCCGGACTTATGTCTAAAATTGTTCTCATCGCCATACTTAGGTGTCGGTAAAAATAAGATTTTCTCCTGCTCAAACGGATACTCTTTTTTGTGGTCTACATATATTACATAACTTTGGATGAACAAGAAAAGAAAAATCAGTCCTACAATGAGGGCAAAGTACCGCGACAGATGTTTGATAAGAAAATAGAAACCATAAGAGACAAGAATGACCAATGGATAAAAATAATTGTAAAAATGAAGTCCGGAGTAAGAAACAGCAACTTTAAAAAGAACAAGTACGAGTAAAAACCAGACTACCGGCATGTAGATTTTCTTTTTTAATAAGTAGACCGCTCCAACTAAACCGCCGATAGTATACAGATAGAGGGTAAGAAAAGGGTTATATAAATTGAACTGAGCTGCATCCCCGTGTTTTAAAAATGGATTTGTAAAGCCTAATATTTTGTCCGCATAGTCAGTATTAAACTCCGGATGTGTCTGCATATACTGAAAGTAAGGAATATAAAAAGGAGCAAGAATACCGGCGCCGATAATAAGGTTTAATAAAGTAACACCCAGCTTATACCGTAAGGTGTAGTTTCTATTCAATAAAAAACTTCCATAGAAAAACGCGATGGGAATAAGGATAAAGGCCGCGAACCAATGAGCGTAGAGTGATAAGCACAGCAGAATTGTCCCCATCAAACTGCTCTTAACCACATTTTCAGGTTTTTTCCATAAATCCACGTAAAAATATAAAGCCGCAAAAGATAAGAAGAAGTTTAAGTTTTGGTACTGAGCTATTCTCCCGTATGCAACTATCAGTCCGTTTACACTAAATAAAAATGCACTAAAAAATGCTATCAAATAATTTCCGGAGAGTTTTTTTACAAACGCATAGAATACGTATACAGCACAGAAGCTAAATAGAGCAAAAGGAAGTCTCTGAGCAAATTCGTTGCCGTAGCTGTTACCGTTTAAAGTGTACGGGATGTAACCAACCAAAAGCTGTAAAGGACCTTTTCTTTGGCTTAAGGTAAACTCCCACATACTCATTCCGGGATCTTTTTTACCTCCGCGGTAAAAAAAAGTACCCGGCTCATCGGATATATAATCTGAGTATCCTAAATTCACAAAACGTAATACGAAACTTGCGGTGAGCAACAAAACTATGAGAATTATTTCAACGTGTATGCCCCGCTGCCTCAGTACCTTAAACATGAGTTAAGTTTAACACCCGAAAAGGCTATTCTTAAAAATACTCTGCCTGATAGACGTGTACCCAAATATCCTTAGAAAACTGCCTTTTTTCTAATTTTGTATAGTGGGTATCCAGGTACGTTTTTACCATATCGGACCCATTAAGGTTCATCGTGATAAGCAAAAACATTCTTTGATGCCCTTTTTGCAGCATCTGCGCGTCCTCCTCCACCTTTTGAAGCGTGGTCTCAGGAATGCCGCCTTTCTTTTTATTCCACATAGGAAGGCTTGAAACTCTCGAGTTTCCGCTATAGTAATATTGGAAAGGATATAAAGTGTAGGCCGGACTTATGACCACGATGTCTCTGGGGGTTGTATTTTGCTCTATATAAGAAACCGCATCCCGGTAATTTTCACGTGCGGGATTAGCGCTGCTTGTAAACTGAGTAAACAACGCTACAACAAATAAAAAAACCGTTGCTCCCGTTAATATATATCTCGTTTTTCCTACCAGCTCATTCAAATACCACGCAAGTAAAACAAAAAATAATGGGGTCGCCGTAGTTAAATATCTCGTAAGATACATGGGTCTGTAAACGAGACTGACAAAAAACACTAAAAAGACCGGAAAAACAGTCCCTAATACTACTAAATTAAATCCCGTAGAAAATGGTGTACGTCTTTTAGTCAAAAATACAAATCCGAATAAAATTACGAGCGGCCAAAAAGAAATTAATGAGCTGCTTACCATTTCCGGCTGGAATCCGAAAGTAAATTCAAAAAAGCTTAATATCACATTAAATGCAGTAGGCTTTTGTAGCACGGGCGCCAAAGATCCGGAGCCATAAGATTTTATAACTGCCAGTAGCCACGGTAAAAATATCAACGCCAATACAAACCCTGAGAGTAGCATAGAAACCAGCTGCTTTTTCTTATTATAGGCAACGCCGCCCTCCCATTCCTTGTTAATTGTTAGCAGATAAAATATTCCCTGAACTGCCAACACCAAAAAGAAAAAATAGTGTGTGTACATACCGACGGCGTTTACTAAAATATACAGCACATAATGAATAAGCTTATTCTCTTTCATAATCTTTACGTAGAAAAGGTAAGAGAGTGTTGTTACCAGCGTAAGAAGCGTATACATCCTAATTTCCCGGCTATACCAAACCCAGAACGGCGATATTGCTGCAAAAAGCAAGGCAAGTAAAGCGGGCCTTTTTCCTATCAGCTCCTTTGCAAGAAAGTATAGGGCAGGAAGAGCCAGTATTCCGGGTATGACAGCCAGCAACCTTACTCCGGCCTCACCGCTCCCAAAATATGTCATCCAATAATGTAATAACGTGTTATGTAAAGGAAGGTGAACATTCTTCAACATGTACTCTTTTATAAAGCCGGTTGAGTGGGATGCCTGCCAAACGCTTTGGGTTTCGTCCAAACGTAAACTGTCTGAGTCCAGATTTATCAACCGCACCAGTGATCCTAAAATCAATGTTGCGCAGACTAAAGTAATATAAATTCTATTTTCTCTTTTCTTCATATACGGCACTTTTCTCGTGCACATCTGAATTTGCTACCACAGTTGCGGTGTTATTGGTGACTATCAGGTTGGTAGCGGGGAGCTCTGTTCCGCTCAAAAATCTAAGGTTTAAAGATTTTAATTTTGACAGGCTTTTTATTAAAAGCAGTTTCCAGGGATACGCCACGCGTACAAACCCGAAGAAAAAGGCGATGTTAAAAATTATCCAGGACGCATTTGTAAGGATAGAAGGCACAAAACCATTTTTAGCAAAAGCGTAAATTATAGCTGCTACGCCTAAAGCCGCATACGCTAGATGAGGGATTACAAGAAACAAGAAGTTGCCGGTCTCTTCGGACTTTGAAGTAATGTTAAATTTTGCTTTAACCCCAAATATTGTTGATAAAACTGCTTTTATAAATACGTAAAAAGAGCTTACCGAAAGTTGTATTGCTCTGTAAGTTACAGTATTCTCTGTTGAGAGCATTAACAAATGAAGCGTGGAAAATATAAACGGGAAAAAATACAACATAAAGTCGCTGGTACCCGCCTTAACCGGGAGAGCTCCGGAAAACAGAACATAAATTGGTATCAGGGCGTCAATTAAAATAACAAAACCATTAAGATAATAGCTCGAAGAATATAGGTACTGGATTTTTTGTCCCCAGGTTAAACCGCGGCTAAATATTGGATTATGTTTAAACATAATTTCAGAAGACCCTCTTGCCCAACGGAATTGCTGTAGAACGTAGTTACCTAAATTATGCGGAGCTAAACCTTCTGCGAGTACTTTCGGAACGTAAACAGATTTCCAACCCTTCTCGTGCATTTTTAATGATGCTAAAAAGTCCTCAGCAATATTATCTTCCGGTATACCGTCAATACTTTCTAAAGCGGTTCTTCTGATAACAGCGTTAGTACCGCACCAAAAAGTTGCATTAAGCCTGTTTTTACCACGGCAGATGGGTCCGAAGAATAACTCCTGCTGCTCCCAAGCGGCCTGTGTTAGAAAACTGTTTCCCGAATTTGAGTAATACTGGGGCGTTTGAACAACTGCCATTTTCTCATCCGTAAAATACGACATTACGCGTAATAAAAAATCTTTATAAGGTCTGTGGTCAGCATCAAAAACTGCGAAAAACGGAGCAGTAGTCTGTCTGAGTGCGTGGTTAATATTTCCTGCCTTGGCACCGTAATTATTTTCCCGGGTTATAGGAATAGCTCCGTATTTTGCTGCTATTTCGTTAATTTCTCTCCAACCCGGCAAATTTCTGGACATCCCGTCATTTAATACAAATACTTTGTAGTTTTTGTACCGCATTGATGTTGCAGCTTTAATGGTCTTTTCTACAATTTCCGGCGGTTCTCCGCAAACGGTGATAAAAACGTCTACCGGAGGCTGTCTCTTTCTCGTAGAAATTATTTTAGATAAAGGTCTGCGTTGGTCCCATATCGTGTAAACGTATCCAAGAGCCTGCCAGACATGGTAAATTTCTCCTATTACAAGTAAGGAGTACAGAAAAAAGTTTCCTGCGTTACTAAAATCCAGCCACCACGTAAAGTAGAAAAGAATCGCCAGGCTGGTTAGGATCATGAAGGGCTTGGATACTTCCACATCCGAATATATTGTTTCGTACGATGTTTTTAGTTTCTTTGGCAGCGTCACGGTTTTATACTTTCATACAAATTTGTAAGTTTATCGTGGTATAAGGCCATACCGAACCACACCCAATTTTCCGAGTAATACCCCAGCTCCTGTGTAAACTCTTCGGTATCCGTGTTGTATAAGGGGGCAATTTTACGCTCGTAAACTTCGCGGCCTAATTCCGGGTCTGCAGACACAAAATAAGAAAGCACGCTGCCGTACATGCTGTAACTTTCATACTCGACCTCAGGGTCGCCATTATGTTTGTAGCTCCCCAGCAATCTATTATTATTACGCCACTCGTTTTTCAAAAAAGTAAGTTTGTTTAGATACTCCAAAGCCGCAGGATTTTTGTACCAAGTCCAGTCAAGTCCGACTCTCCAAACAGTTCTAAAAGCGTCGTCGGAAAAGTTTGTAGTTTTGTCATCGTGAACTACAGAAAAAATTTCACCGGTTTGCCTGTTCAGACTGACCCAGTCCGGAGGAATGTTTGCGCTGGTAGGATAGTTTAAAGGATTTTCGGTTGCTTTGGTTAGCACACGGTACGAAGTCTCTTTTAGTTTCATCCACGGATGGTAAGGGTCCACCTGCGCAAAAACCGAGTAAGCGGCAAATGAAAAGTAAGAAGGATTTATAGTAGGGGACGGTTCATCTTTTGCCCAATTTCCGGCCAACATGTAATATTCTCCGTTAAGCTCCAGAACTTCTTTATCCCACATGTCGTTAAGGATGTCTGTCGCGTATGTAAGGTAGTTGGTGTCATTCCATCTCTTGAACGCAAAAATCAAGGCTAGCGCT
Source organism: candidate division WWE3 bacterium RIFOXYD1_FULL_43_17 (assembly GCA_001773385.1). GTDB lineage: Bacteria > Patescibacteriota > WWE3 > UBA101185 > UBA10185 > UBA8498. The sequence goes on from MEWJ01000046.1 coordinate 28,561, forward strand.
ATATCCTGATCCGCGTCCGAAGCTGTGTTCATGCCGCCTTCGTCAACAAGAATGTCCCAGTTTCCTTCTTTGTTCTTACCCCATTTCCATGCAAATAGTTGGTCGTCTTCGCGTTTACCTAAGTTGTTTGTTGTCCATTTTAATACTCGGTCAAAAGTGTCCTTGTCATCCATCCAGACTGACCTTAACAAAGCGTACGACTGACCTTCCGAAGTTGTAAGATAATCTCTTGACCTGTCGATAACACGTCCATCCTTTTGAATTTTATCCCTGTACGATATCCATAAATTTTCAATTACCTGGTTGGGGTAAGTGTCTACGAATGTGTTGTTATTTTCGGCGGAACGAATTCCGGGCATAGGACTAATTTTTTCTGCAATTTTTGGAAATATAAAAATCCTCAATAAGTAAACTAAAAGTATGAGCAACGATATAGTAATTACTGTCTTGTATTTTTTGAGCATTGTTGATGTGCTATTTTTACTCACAAAAAAACTATAGAAAGTCTCAAATCGAACCCTTTTTATAGTCTTATGGGATTATACACAAATATAGATGGATATCAATATTTAATTTGCGGGTAGGGAGAGAGGGGCAAAAGAAAACACACCCCTGAGTTTTTAAGTCACCGGGATGTGTTTGTCTTGTACAAAAAATCTAATTGTTATTAAGCGAGTTGCACATTTTCTGCTCTCGGTCCTTTGTCGCTGTTGACTACATCAAATGTAACTGCTGCTCCTACCTGAAGTTCGTCAAATGTAACTCCGGTTAGATTGTTTGAATGAAAGAAAAGATCTTTAGTTTCTCCATCTCTGGAAATAAAACCAAATCCTTTATCTGTCTTTGTTTTAATTGTTCCGTTCATAATTGTTTTATAGATTGGGGGGTTAAACCTATTTATACCTCCTTCCGCCCTAGTATTGTACTACATTAAAGGATATTAGGCGAATAGCCCGTAATACCGGGCTTTTCGAGGGTCATTAATCAGTTTGGGCCATTTTGCGCACTTCTTGGTAAACTGTTTAGATATGCGCTCAAAAAAGCACTACCTTGAGAATAAGGAAGCCGCCAGAAAAATAATACTGGAAAATCTAGACTTTTTCGCAAAACTTTACGGCGTTAAATACCGAAAAGTTGCCATAAGGAATCAAAAGTCTAAATGGGGAAGTTGTTCTAAAGCAAGAAACTTGAATTTTAACTACAAGGTGGCTCTCTTACCAAAAGATCAAAGAGATTACATTATAGTTCACGAACTTTGCCACTTGATTGAGTTTAATCATTCCAATAAGTTTTGGGCTGAGGTGGAAAAAACAATTCCGGGCTATAAAGCAATTAGGAAAAAGGTTAAGTCTGTTAGTTTACGTTAGTGTTTTTGAATTTTTATGGGGTGGTGTACGGGAGTCGAACCCGCTAAAACTGCCTCCACAGGGCAGCGCCTAAGCCGTTCGGCACACACCACCATAAAAGTCAAAAAGATTATATCATCCGCGGGCTTAAAAAGCTTGCAGTGTCGTATAAACAGACCAGCTGCGGCCTAATTAGTCCTCAAATACTTCCAATTCTCAAAATCCAAAAACCTGTCTGCGTAAGTAAAGGTATATTTCTCCCCCACTCCCTCTATATACTTAGAAACGTAAAAATTAGTGAACGGATGATACAAAAACACTGCAGGAACCTGCTCAACAATAACTTTTTGGAACTCGTTGTAGTGAATCATCCTTTTTTCATTGTCCAGCTCATTTCTACCTTCTTCCAACGCTCTGTCCGCCCTGACCTGGTCAAATCCTGAGAAATTAAGTCCCGGAGGATTTTTCTGAGCAGAGTGCCACAACACATACCGGTCGGGGTCTCGGCCAACCTCTTGTCCAAACAACAAAACCTCAAAATCCCTCGGTTCAATAATTCTCGAAACTATATCATTGGAAGCAATAGGTTCTACTTCGACTTCTATATCCAATCTTTCCCGCCAAACCGAAGCTATTTGTTTTGCCATAATTACGTGTTCTTCTATGTCCGGGACCCTTATAGTCAGCGTCATTTCTCCCAAATCTTCCGAAAAAAGAGGATCGAAACGGTCAAACTCCAGCTCTAAATCAGTGAAAACACTTCTGCTGATAGGTCCCTGAACGCGGATTCCCTGTCCGGCAGTAAAGCTTTCAAGAGGAATTACCTTCTCCAGCTTCTGTCTTACGGCAACGTCCGACAACTTCTCACTCCTTACATTAAAAAATAAAGCGTAGTAAATTCCCTGAACGGGAAATTCGTAGTTATAAAAGTTCTCGGGTGACTTTTTTTCAGATAAAAGATAGCCGTTAATTTCACCGAGTTTAGCGGCCGTTAATATCTCATCTTCGTTCGAGTAATACCTAAAACTTATTTTTTGGATGTCGTATTTTTTGTTGGGGGAGACAAGCGTTATCTGCCTTATATACCTTCCCGATTTTTCTATTCTCGCAATTCTAAAATCCCCACTAGTAATAGGACTAAGAGGATCGCTATTTTCTTCAGAGTTTTGCGGCATAATTCCCACAGTTAACAGGCTCAAAAAAGGAGAGTACTTGTTTGGTAAGGTGTACCTCACAGTCAAATCGTCAACTTTGTCGGTTGCTACTCCCGAAAGGTCCGCAACCTTAAATGAGGTGTATATAAGATCGTCGGAATTAATTTCTTTTCCGTTTGTCCAATACTGATTATCCTTAAGCCTTATTGTGTACACCAGGCCGTCGTCGGATACCTGCCAGGTTTCAGCCAAATCAGGAACCGTCGTACCATAAATATCGTATTTAAAAAGACCTCTGTACAGTAACGAACTAATTGTTTTGTCCGTCTGCTGAACTATCTGGCTGGGAAAAAAGGTTTGAGGTTGTCCCAACATCCCTTCGTTGTAACTAACCCCGGGTAAAAGTGCGGCAAAAAACGTGTAAATATAAAGGTAAAGTGTCGTTAATATGGCCATTCCGACTTATTTTACCACTATTTTATGGGCCGGGACGGTTTGAGGTTGTTTTGGCTCCTAGCGTTGATATCACAAACCAAGTGCCGTTTTGTTGCCAAACGCATGCTTTTGTTGATAATATACCGTTGTGCCTTGTGTTAACGACGGGAACTGTCCCCTCGAAACCCTGGCCCCATCGTCTAACGGTTAGGACGCCGGGTTTTCATCCCGGCAACCGGGGTTCGATTCCCCGTGGGGTCACCAGAAAAAAGACCGGAAGTCCGCAGGATTTGCGGGCTTTTTTTTGTGATTCTCGCCAGGGAACGGACTAACTTTAGATGTGTTCGACCATTCTGCGAGCGAAGCGAGTGGAATTGCTTTGACTAAAACCATTGCGTAATGAAGTGAAGCAACCGCTTTGGCGGAGTCAAAATTCCCCGTGGGGTCACCATACTATTTATATATTTGGTCTAAAAAAACACTAGCAACATATGTCAAAAATAAGGTAAAATTTTAGTGCATGGAAGCCATTAATCAACTGCGCCTGAGAACAAATTTCCAGGTTATACAAAAGATAAAAAGTGTTGTTGCAGCTGCGTTTAGAGATAAGAAAAAGCGCCGGATAATAATTCTAGTAACACTTGGTGTTTTAATTCCTGTAACAATATTCTCAGTTCTTGAAGCAACACGTGTTAAAGCTGACTGGTTTGACGACTCATACAACCAAAGGCAGAAGGTAAGCTACTCCCATACTTCAGACATATCCGCCGAAAGAAGAATATCAATAACTGTAAACACACAGGCTTTAATTGCTGACGGGAAAATGCAAACAGATTGCGATGACACGATATTTACCACAATCGGAGGAAAGCTTTTAAAATATACCCTTGTTTCCGGGTGTAACACAACAACAACCGTATATGACGTTGTTGTGGATAGCGTCACAAACGGTGGAAATAACATTTTTATGTACTACTCAAATCCAATAGCTCATTCAACAATAGACGGAGCTGTTTCCTCAGTAACCGGTCTTACCCCAAACGGTGCTCCAAGTGTT
>MEWJ01000047.1 GCA_001773385.1 candidate division WWE3 bacterium RIFOXYD1_FULL_43_17
CTGCTCACTATAGGCGATGTAGCCATAGATCTATATATGAAAATCGGTGCCAAGGACGGACTTCCTCTAGTGGAAGGGGGCACCGAACCTAAGATTTGCTTTTACCACGGCTCTAAAATACCCGTCGAGCACTTTGAGACCGCAGTTGCTGGAAATTCGCTGAATGTAGCGGTCGGGGGCAAAAAACTTGGCCTGAAAACAGTAATTTATACAGAAATCGGCGGCGACGAAAACGGAGAAAGAGTTGTAACTGAGCTAAATAATCACGGGGTAGACACAACTTTCTGTATCAAGACTCCGGACGATGATACGAACGTTAACAGCGTTATTATCTACGGCAACGACAGAACCATATTCAGCTATCATGCGGAAAGAAACTACAAAATACTGGATTGGGAAAAACCCAAGTGGCTCTACTACACCTCAATGGGTAAGGGTTTCGAAGATTTCCAGCACAAACTTATTGAGTACGTAAAACAAAACCCCGGTGTAGGCGTAGCGTTTAATCCCGGTACAATTCAGATGAAACACGGTCTAAAAACTTTTGAAAATGTTTTAGAGATTACCGATATATTCTTTTTGAACCGCGAAGAAGCTATAGCTCTGGTCGGTAAAGGAGAAACAGAAGAACTCCACCAAAAACTTCACAAGCTCGGTCCTAAAATGACGGTCATTACCGATTCTAACAGTGGCGCTTCGTGCAGCGACGGAAACAAAGTAACTTTCCAAAACAGCTACTCCGATGAAAGACCGGTTGCGGATAAAACGGGAGCGGGAGACGCTTTTGCCTCCGGTTTCTTGTCGGCAATATTTTACGGAAAACCAGCGGAAACAGCATTGAAATGGGGCGTGGCCAATGCCGGGAGTATTATAAAAGAGATAGGAACAACCAAAGGTCTTCTTACCAAAAAAGAAATTGAAGGTATTATTAAACAGATATGAAAGCACAGGAATTATTTAAAAAAGCGCGGGAAAAGGGCGTAGCCATCGGCGCATTCAATGTAGGCAACCTCGAAACTTTTAAGGCGATAACACAGGCAGCAAAAAACCTGAACAGTCCTGTTCTGATAGAGGCCTCCCCCGGTGAAGCAGGTTTTATGGGATTTAAGCAACTGGTCTACCTGGCGCGTGCCTACGAAGATCAGATTCAACTTCCGATAATATTAAACCTGGACCACGGGGAGTCCGTGGAGAGCATCCTGGAGGCAATAAAGGCCGGGTTTGATTATGTCCACTACGACGGAAGTAAATTCTCTTACGAAGAAAATCTTGAGAATGCAGCAATAGTTGTGGAAGAAGCACACAAAAAGGAAATAATGGTCGAGGGTGAAATAGATCACATCGAAGGAAGTTCGGCAGACCACACTAAGGAAAATACGAAGATGTATTCTAAACCCGAGCTTTTTACCGATCCCAGGAAGGCTAAAGAATTCGTTGAAAAAACGGGTGTGGATGTATTTGCCAGCTTCATTGGAAATCTGCACGGAATATACGCCGACATAATTCATCTCAATCTCGAAAAATTAAAAGAGATCTGCGCTGCACTCCCTCATACGTATCTTTCATTACACGGAGGTTCCGGAGTTTATGATGACGATGTAAGAAACGCTATAAAGATGGGGATTGTAAAGGTAAACGTGAATTCCGAGCTAAGAGTGGCCTTCAAAATGACTCTCCAGGAAGAAATCGGAAAAACAACTGAAATTGCCCCCTACAAATACATGAAACGTCCCATCGAAGAAGTTCAAAAGGTCGTGGAAACTAAAATGAAGCTCTTCGGTTCTCCCGAGCTTTTAAAATGAAATTACTAATCACAAGAGAAATTCCCCAGGCGGGTATCAACATATTGAAGCAGTATAAAGATATTGAGCTTGATTACAGACAGGGGCCTCCGTTGTCCGAAAAAGAATTGCTGGCAGCTGTAAAAGACGTCGACGCGGTAATTCCGGCAGCGTCCGACAAAATAAATAAGAAGATCATCAACGCTGCGAAAAAGTTAAGAGTTATTGCTGCGTATTCTGTAGGCTACGACCATATAGATGTTCCACATGCTACTTCGAAAAATATTTTCGTCGGAAACACACCGGGGGATCTTACCGAATCCGTAGCTGAACATGCACTTGCTCTTATGTTGTCAGCGGGTAGACGGATTCCCGAAGCCGACCGTTTTTGCAGGACAGGTAATAATAAATACTGGAATCCGATGGATTTTGTAGGACCTAAAATAATGGGGGACACCCTGGGAATTATCGGTTTTGGAAGAATCGGTCAGCACCTTGCGCGCATGGCTAAAAACGGCCTGAACATGAGGATATTGTACACAGATGTAAATAGACACCCTGAGGCCGAAAGCTTGTTGGACGCAGAAAAAGTCGAACTCGATTATTTACTCGAAAATAGCGATTTCATATCCATACACTGCAACCTCACACCTGAAACTGAAAACATGATCGGAGAAAACGAGTTCAGAAAAATGAAACCTCTTGCCTATATCATAAATACTGCGCGGGGAAAGATTATAAACGAAGAGGCGCTGGCCAGAGCATTGAAACAGGATTATATCGCGGGCGCGGCTCTTGATGTGTTTGCCAACGAACCGGAAATTCACCCCGAACTAAAACTACTGAACAATATAGTTCTTACCCCGCATATAGGAAGTGCAACATGGGAGGCGAGACTTCAAATGGCACGTATGGCTGCGGAAAATGTTGTGGACGTACTAATAAGTAACAAGCCTCCGAGGTATCTTGTGAATAAAGAACTCGTGAAAGAAACGGTCGCGTCCCTTATTTGATAGAATCATTCTGATGAGAGAATTTATATTAAGAAACAAACAAATATTTATAACAGGACTGGTGATCGGCGGAATTTTTCTATTGATAATTCTCACCTCGTCATCACGGAAAGTGAGGGGACCTATTCTCGCCCCTTCAGAAAGCAGTACCGGAAAAGAAGCGTTAAATAATCCGGGAGTTAACACAGGAAGTAATTACACGCCAAAAGGTCTCTGGAATGCACCCTCGCTGCCGGACGAACAGGTAGCTGAGGAAACACCGGAAGAAGAGCCTGCTGAAAAACCAAAAGAAATTCTGGAGATCACTTTTGACGACTTAGGTTTTTCCCCTTCCTCGACAAACGGTCTTAAGTATCAAACAGTAAGATGGATAAATAGAACTGACAAAAGTATTTATCTTCAGCAAATGAAAGATTTTTTTGAAGAATTCAGAAAACCGGTGGAGATAGCGTCCGGAGGTACTTTGGAATTTGAACTGAACAGGACAGGGATGTGGGGATACAAAGAAACGGATAGCGGAAAAATGGGGAGCATTTTTATCCTTCTGACTAAACCGGAAAATTAATTTCCGGACCCCTACACTTTATACGCTGAAGGGCATATTTCATTAAGCACACATTCTCCGCACTTAGGTTTTCTTGCGGTACAAACATATCTTCCGTGCAGAACGGTGCTGCCTGAAAAATTTCTCCAATATTTTTTAGACAATAAATTCATGAGCTCCTCTTCGATCTTTTTCGGATCTTTTTTAGAGGTGAGCCCCAGCCTCGCAGACACCCGGGATACGTGAGTGTCCACTACAATGCCTTCCGCAATTCCCCACAATTCCTGCATTATCACGTTCGCACTTTTCCTGGCAACTCCGGGGAGTTTCATGAGCTTGGTCATATCGCGGGGGAGCGCTCCGGCATATAAAGACAGCACCGTACGGGCGGCGCCTATAATCCTTTGGGCTTTACCTTTGTAGAAGTTGACCTGTCTAATAAGAGAGGCTACTTCATTGATATCCGCAGATGCCAGAGCCTCCCAATCAGGGAATTTTGCAAAAAGGGCGGGGGTGACCTGGTTTACCTTCTTGTCGGTAGTTTGCGCCGATAACATGACAGAGACAGCCAGCTGATATTCGTCCGAGTGCACAAGTTCTGTTTTGGGAAACGGGTGTTCTTTTTGTAAAAGCAGCGCAACTTTTTCTGCCTTTTCTTTTTTGTCCATTTTAAAAAAGCCCTAGTTGGTTTTCGTCGGGCGGCTGGGAAGAGCTTTTTTTATCCTCATCCGGTAATAATCCCAGCCTTTTCATCAAGGATTTAAAATTATATTTACTCAACTCGGCAAGAACTTTTTCTTTATCGTAGCCCGGGTATTTAACATCGCTTAATGTAACTCCGGCCGGTACATCCATAATAAGAGTCGCGAGTTTTTTGCTCATCAGCGCCTGTTCGTAATTTTCAAGCAATTTTTCTTTTAAGCTTTCCGGAGTGACCTTTTCAATATTTCTGTAGACATCTTCAACCGAGCCGAATTGTTCTATAAGCTTGACCGCAGTTTTTTCTCCGATGCCATAAACTCCCGGAATGTTGTCGCTCGGGTCTCCTCTTAAACCTTTGTAATCGGCAATTTTGTCGGGAGGAAATCCCAGCCTGGCAAAAACCTCATCTTTTCCTATCCACTCAAGTTTGCCTTTGTTGTCGGGAACCATAAGCATAACGTTTTTTCCTGCCAGTTGCCAAAGGTCGCGGTCGTTTGATGCGATTATCACGTCTACTTTTCCCGAGAAACCTAACGCCAGGGTGGCAATGATATCGTCGGCTTCGTAACCGTCCACTAAGACTTGTTTAACCCCGAACGCACTCAACATATCCAGGGTCTTGGGTATCTGTGAGGCCAACGAATCTTCCATCGGTTTTCTGTGCGCTTTATACGCAGTAAAATCTTCGACGCGGAAAGTGGGTTTTTCTCCGTCGAGAGCTGCAACCAAATAGTCGGGCTTAACCTGTGTGAGCATATTGATAAGCATCGAAGTAACACCGTAAAGTGCATTTGTGGGCTCTCCATTAGCATCACGGAAACTCGGGGGTAAAGCGTGGTACGCCCTGTGGAGAAAGTTAAATGTGTCTATTAAAAGAAGTTTCGGCATATTACAGACGCGGGAATAGCTGGTCTTTCAAAGAAATGTTTTCCTTACTGAAAACCCCGGAAAGTTTTTCTGAGGTTACAGGTATAAACGGTTCGAGGTAATTAATTATTTCCCTCAGTTCGTTAATTTCCCATGTCAGAATTGTTTGCAGGTGCGGAGCATCTTTAATTGCCCAGGGTTTGTTGTCGTTGATATGTTTATCCAAAACCCCAAGTTTTGACCAGACGTGTTGGACGGCCAGATCAACTCTAAAGTTATTGAAGTGCTCCGTGAAAGTTTCGTCCCACTTTTTAAGTTCGGGCACAGGAAACTCAAATCCTGAAGTCTCAGCGAGACGCGCCAAACGCGAAGCTGTATTTCCCAGTCCATTGGCAAGATCGGAGTTATATACCTGCTTAATATGATCGACGGAAACATCCACGTCCTCTATCACGGGACCGTGTTTAATAAAATAATATCTAACTGCGTCGGCACCGAACTGGGAGACAAGTTCCGAAGGTTTGATAATATTTCCCTTGGATTTACTTATTTTCTCTCCGTTGAGATTTACAAAGCCGTGAACATAAATTGTAGAAGGAAGTGTTTTCCCCGCACTTTTGAGCATTGCCGGCCACAATAATGCGTGCCATCTTGCGTTGTCTTTTCCAAGAACATGAATAATATGGGTTTCATCGTTCCAAAATCCTTCAGACCCGGCGGCAGTAAAATAATTTATCAGCGCATCAAACCAAACGTAAATGACGTGCTCAGGATCGTTTGGCGCCTGAATACCCCAACTCACTTTATATCCCGGGCGAGTAACAGGAAGGTCGTTTATTCCCTGCTCAATGAAACCGAGCATTTCTCTGCGTTTGCCTTCCGGTAAAACAAAACCTTTCGCATCAATCAGCTGTTTAAGAAAATCAGAATATTCGCTCCATTTGAAAAAGTAGTTCTCTTCCTCAACTTTTTGAATATCGCGGGTGGGGTGCAATAAACACCTTCCGTCCACATCCAGTTCCGACATAGTTTTGTAAGCTTCGCATCCTTCACAATACAGCCCGGTATAACTGCCTTTATAAATATCACCGTTGTCAAAAACTTTTTGAAAAAATTTCTGCGCCGTTTCACGGTGGTCCGGATCGGTTGTGCGGATGAAACGGTTATAGTCTAAGTTCAAAGCATCCAGCTCGGCCTTATCCTTCGAAGATATTTCATCCACGTGTTCCTTTGGAGTAATGCCTCTTTTTTCGGCAGCCTTTTGATTGGTAGAGCCATACTCGTCGGTGCCTGTCAAAAAATAAACGTTTTCTTTCCCTAGAAGCCCGCGGTAAAAGCGCGCCAAACAGTCAGCTAATATTTTTTGGTAGGCATGACCGATATGGATGACGTCATTTGTGTAGTCTATTGCAGTTGTAATTAATACCTTTTTCTTGTCCATAAGTACCGTTATTCTACCACTACCGCTCTTTTCTACCGTATATAAAAAGCTGGTAGCCCAAGGCCAGATAAAAAGCTACGGACAGGAAAATATTAAGTAAGCTTATCAGCTTGAATCCTCTCAGGAAAAAGAAAATAAAAATTCCGAAAGACACGTACGCCGATATCTTCAAAACCTCTCTAAATAGAACCCGCGGGTCGCGTTCTTTGCCGAATTTCTTGGTTGCAACAAAAAATCCGGTTGTTGAGAACAGCCCGGTAAAGAATAAAAAAAGTGAAATCAGAAAAATAAAAATATAAGAGTAGTTGGACGGTTTTAGTACTAAGAGTGAATAAGCCAAAGACATAGTGGAAAGAATGGACAGAAAAATGGCTGTGTACAAAAACTTCGGCATATACATGATTTTAACATTACCTTCCTAGACTCGTGGGCGGGTTGCTGATATTCTTATCGCATGCTAAGTAATGAACTGGTAATAGTCATGTTCGCCGTACTGCTAATACTCTTAGGCTTTCTTGTCTTCTATTTATCAACACAGATAAAGAACATCAAAAACATAAAGGGGGACGAAACCGGCGTTCTTATGGAATGGCTAAAAGAAATGAAGGGCTCCGTAGATAAAAGCAGCGACGTGTTGGAAAAACAACTAAGCCAGCAAAGAGGCACGTTGGATGAACAGATGAAAGGACACCGCGAGGCAATGAACGCCCAGACCAAACTTATTTGGGAACGCCTCGACGCTTCGCAGGATGTCATCAGAACAGTGCAAAAACAGTTGGGCGGTATTCAGGAATTTGGAAACGACATGAAAGACCTGAGCAACGTGCTGAAGTCTCCAAAACTACGCGGAGGGCTCGGAGAACAATTTCTCTATGAGATACTCGAGAGCTTCCTTCCCCACGACCACTTTAAAACCCAATACAAGTTCAGGGATGGGGCGGTTTGCGATGCCGTGGTATTTACCGAAAAAGGAATAATCCCAATCGATTCAAAATTTCCTATGGAAAATTTTGCTGCGATGTTAAAGGCTGACGCTCAAAATGAACGCGACCGTCTGAAAAAAGTTTTCATAGGCGACGTTAAGAAAAAGATTGAAGAAATCGCCACTAAATACATACTCCCGGAAGAAGGAACTACCCATCAGGCCATCATGTATATACCCTCGGAAAACGTATACTATGAGTTAATCGTAAACACCCCTGAGATAGAGTCCTACGCCAAAGAAAAAAATGTAGT
>MEWJ01000048.1 GCA_001773385.1 candidate division WWE3 bacterium RIFOXYD1_FULL_43_17
GCTCTGGCAGACCGTTTTGCAGATGCCGCAGAAATCGTTTTACAGACGGACAAGTGTGACTCGCTTTTGGTTATATTGACGCCGCAAATGATGACTCAAATAGAAAAAACAGCCGAGATCATAGGCAACGTTTCGAAAAAATATCACATCCCGGTCTTCTGTTCCTTCATCGGCGGAACCGCGGTGTCCGCGGGCGAAATCGCACTTAATAAACTTAAAGTGCCATCGTACATGTTTCCTGAACGGGCCATAGCGGTAATAGGGGCAATGTGGAAATTCAAGAGTCAGCAGGAAAAGATTTTGAGGGAAATTACGGACATCGGCGTCCTTAACAAACAAATACTGCCCGAAAACGCGGCCAGGGTTTTACAGAAAGCCGCCGAAGCGGGACAGAGAGCTTTAGATAATCTGGACGCAGATAATGTAATTTCGTCGGCAGGAATACAAACGCCGGGGACTAAAATTGCTGAAAATCTTAAAGACGCGGCTAAGTTCGCAAATGAAGTCGGATATCCCGTTGTTTTGAAACTTTCGTCACCAGGGCTTTTGCACAAAAAACATTTCGGCGGTGTAATTTTAGATATCAGAAACAACTACCAGCTTGAAAACGGATGGAGCACCCTTGAAAGAAAAACCGAAAATTTGAATGAAGAAATAAAAACTCACGTTAAATTTCAAATCCAAAAAGAAATACCAAGCGGAGCAGAAGTTCTTGTCGGAATTAAAAGAGATCCGACGTTCGGTCCGGTATTATTGTTCGGCGCCGGCGGTTCTCTGGTAGAACTTATCTCTGATAGAAACCTTCATTTACTGCCTTTAGACATAGCCAGTATTCAGGAATTAGTAAAAGGCTCCAAAATCTACTCTGTATTAAAAGGAGCCGAAAGTGAGCCTCCTTATGCCCTGGAAAAACTTTACAAACTGATTTTTGACCTACAAAAACTGTATGAAACGGCACCGGAAATCCAGGAAATAGAAATAAATCCTGTAATAGTAACGGTAAATGATGTCTGGGCAGTTGACACAAAGGTAATTCTGGA
>MEWJ01000049.1:0-5130 GCA_001773385.1 candidate division WWE3 bacterium RIFOXYD1_FULL_43_17
CTACCAGATTCGATCACCACGCCGAGGTTATTGTGTCTGACACAGGAATGGGTGTGCCCAAAGGAGAACAGAACCTTTTGTTTAAGCCGTTTAGCCAGACGTCCAACCACTCCAAAGTAAAAGAAAAGGGAACCGGTCTGGGACTGGTCATAGTTAAAGCCATAGTCGAGGCCCACAAGGGCGAAATCCGTGTAGAAGACAACAGTCCTACTGGAACTAAGTTTATTTTCAATCTGCCACTTTGAGATGCAATTAAATAAGAATTCTTTTAGAGAATATGATATACGCGGTGTATACGGTCTGGAGATCGACGAAAACCTCTTTTATCACATCGGAAAAGCTGTCGGCACCATTTACAGACGCAAGAACCTGACCGAAATAGTTCTCGGGATGGATAACAGGGTAAGCTCGGAGTCTTTGACTAAGAAACTATGCGAAGGATTATTGGGAACCGGGTGTAACGTTACTTTCGTCGGAACGGTTCCTTACCCATTAATACACTTTTTCACCACCACGCAGGGTTACGAAGGAGGCGTGTACGTGACCGCGAGCCACAATACCGCGGAGTATAACGGCGTTAAAGTTGAATTTGCCAAAGCGGAGCCGGTCTTCGGAGAAGGTATCCAGGAAATTGCCGGGATTATAGAAAAAGAAGCTTATATGTCCGGGAAAGGTTCGTTTGCCGAAAAAGATTTGATAGGTGAGTACGTTTCATATATTAAAGACAAGTTCAGTTTCAAAAAGAAGTTCAAGGTAGTACTAAACACGGGTAATGGCGTTACAGGCGGCGTTGCTAAGGAAGTCCTGGAGTCTTTGGGGGTAGAAATCGTTCCGGTTAATCTTGAGCTTGACGGGACTTTTCCCAACGGAACACCGGACCCAGAAGAACCCGAGTTTGTAGAGCACACGGTTTCTGCGGTTAGGGAAAGCCACGCGGATGCCGGTTTTGGATTGGACGGCGACGGCGACCGGTTTCTTATGGTAGATGAGATGGGAAAATCCTACGCTACTGACCGGGCGCTCCTTCTTTTCAGCAAACACATATTAAGTACTAACCCCGGAGCTACTATTGCGTACGATGTTAAGTGCACATCTCTCGCTCACGATGTGATTTTGAAATACGGCGGAACACCGGAGATAATGAGAACCGGCCGGTCATATTTTATAAAAAAGGTCACCACCAAAGAAGCCGTGTTCGGCTTGGAATTCTCCGGTCACACTTATTTTGGCGACAAGTACTTCGGTTACGATGATGGTATTTACGCCATATGCAGGGTACTGGAATTAATGGACGCTGAAACTAAGAGCATCTCCGGTCTTATGGAGGAATTTCCCGAACGGGTAAGTTCTCCTGAAATAAAAGTTTACTGTGCAGATGAGCTGAAGTTCGGTGTTGTAGAAAAGATCATCGAAGAAGTGAAGGCTTCCGACAGTTATACCAGAAAAAACTTTGTAGATGGGGTCCGCGCAAACGTTTCCGATACCTCCTGGTTTTTGATTAGGGCCAAGAACACCTCACCGTTTTTAGGTATAAGAGTGGAGGCAGAAAGCGACGGTGAGCTTAATTCGGTAAAAGACCGGGTCAACGGACTTCTGAAACCTCACAAACTGCACCTCTAGAACCTGTAACAGTTCCAAATGCTCAAAATTTGATATATCATTTCTTATATGAATAAAAATACTGCCCAAATACTGTGGTTCAAAGAAGTTGGTAAAAAAGACATTGGTTTGGTAGGAGGAAAAGGCGCCAATCTCGGCGAGATGGTTAATGCCAAGATCCCGGTTCCCGACGGTTTTGTTGTTACTGCAGGAGCATATTTTGATTTCATAAATTCCGGTTCCCTAAAAGAAAAAATAATGCACGAGCTTTCCGGGCTTGACGTAGACGACTCGAAAAAACTTCAGGAAGCTTCAAGAAAAATTAAGATCGCTATTATAGCAGCCGATATGCCGGGAGACCTTTCTTTAAAAATTAAAGAGTACTATCACAAACTTTGCGGCGAGAACGACAGGTACGTTGCCGTCAGAAGTTCCGCTACTGCCGAGGATTTGCCAGATGCTTCCTTTGCCGGACAGCAGGAGACATACCTTAATATTAAGGGATGGTCCGATGTTGTTAAGAAGGTGCAGGAGTGCTGGGCGTCCCTTTTTGAGGCAAGAGCAATTTTTTACAGGGCGACGAACAAATATTCACACATGAGGGTAGGAATTGCTGTTCCGGTTCAGCTGATGGTTCAGTCGGATTACTCGGGAATTATGTTCACGGTTAATCCTTTAACGAATAGCAAAGAAGAAGTTTCTATTGAGGCTGCTTTCGGGTTAGGCCAACCCGTTGTTTCAGGTGAAGTCACACCCGATCAATATATTATTAACAAGAAGTCCGGAAAAATAACTTCGAGATATTTAGCTAAACAAACCTGGCAGCTAACTTTGGCAGGAAATACTCCTATTTCTAAAAAATATCAGCAGGTTCAAAAACTGACCAATAAACAAATAGTTGAATTGGCACACATAGGTATAAAAATTGAAGAACATTACAAAAGACCTCAGGACATTGAGTACGGTATCGAGGACGGAAAGATATTTATAGTTCAGTCGAGACCTGTCACAACCCTTATACAAAAAGAAACAGAGATTGCCATCGACAGCGATAAAAAGGTCAAAGCCTTGTTGGAAGGTTTGGCGGCATCTCCGGGAGTAGGCGTCGGTAAGGTCAAGATTGTTAAAAAGCCCAGTGAAATCAATATTGTAAAAGAGGGCGACGTCCTTGTTGCTGAAATGACCAATCCAGATTATGTTCCCGCGATGAAAAGGGCAAGTGCCATTGTTACCGATCTTGGAGGAAGAACAAGCCACGCAGCCATCGTAAGCCGCGAACTGGGTATTCCTGCAGTAGTGGGCACAAGCCACGCTACAAAAATGCTCAGGGTTGGAGAATTGATTACAGTGGATGGGGCTGAAGGCAAAGTGTACGAGGGAGACATATCCGAAGTTAAAGACGTAAAAAAATCCAAACTAGATTTGGAACACATTAAAACAGCTACCAAAATTTACATGAATCTGGCCGAGCCCGAACTTGCAGACGAAATGTCCAAGAGAAATGTAGACGGTGTGGGTTTGCTTAGGGCGGAATTTATAATGGCTCAAATCGGTAAACACCCGATGAAATTTATTAAGGACAAAAAGCAAAAAGAATTTATTGCGCAGCTGGCAGATGGTTTAGAGAAATTTGCCGAAGCTTTTTACCCGAGACCGGTCGTTTACAGATTTAACGATTTCAAATCAAACGAATACGCAAATCTCGTCGGAGGAAAAGAATTCGAGACCGAAGAGCCTAACCCGATGATCGGGTACCGCGGCGTTTCAAGATATCTTGCTGAACCTGAAGTATTCGAAATGGAAGTAGAAGCAATAAAAAGAGTACGAAATAAAAAGAATCTGAAAAACCTTTGGGTCATGATGCCGTTTGTGCGCACCGTAGAACAGTTCAGGGATGTTAAAAAGATGTTAAGCGCCGCAGGTTTGAGAAGAAGCGGACTTTTTAAGTTCTGGATGATGGTCGAAATTCCTTCCAACGTTATATTACTGGACGAGTTTTTGGACGAAGGAATTGACGGAGTTTCAATCGGAACAAACGATCTCACAATGCTTACGCTGGGTGTTGACCGCGATAACGAGAAAGTCGCCGATGCTTATAGCGAGATGAACCCTGCAGTACTTAAATCTCTTGAGAAAATCGTAACAACCTGCCGAAAACGAAAAGTTACATGTTCCGTATGCGGACAGGCACCTTCGGTTTTCCCCGAACTTGTTGAGATGCTCGTTGACTGGGGTGTGACCTCGGTTTCGGTAAGTCCCGATGTGATAGAAAAAACCAGAGAAATAGTTTACAACTCAGAGAAAAAAGTATTGGGACAGAAGAAAAAGTAAACGTTCGCAGAAGGAAACGATGCCAAAAATAAAAAGCATAACTTGCCAAAAAATACTGAACTCCAGAGGTGATTGGACTATTGAGACGAAAGTCACCTTAGATGACGGTTCTGAAGGCAGCCAGGCGATACCCGACGGTGCCTCTAAAGGTGAAAATGAAGCAGTTTATATTCCCGTAGATAAAGCTGTCGACATAGTAAGCACCGCGATAAATGACGTGTTAGAGGGGGAAGATCCGACGGAGCAGATTGTCCTGGACAAGATTTTGCTAGACATGGACGGGACCACTAATAAAAAGCACCTCGGCGGTAACAGCATTCTTTCGGTGTCCTTAGCTGCGGCAAAAGCTTCGGCAAAATCAAAGGGTCTGGAACTTTATGAATATTTGGCCCGTTTGTACACACCCAAAAAAGATCCTTCGGCGGAATTACAATTTCCCGTTCCAATTTTCAATATAATCAACGGCGGTTTACATTCTCACAACAACCTTTCTTTCCAGGAATTTATGGCAATCCCGTCGCCTTCGCTGCCTTTCGATAAAGCTCTGGAGATGGGAGTTAAGGTGTACCACAATCTTAAGGAAATTCTTATTAAGGATGGGTTGGACGTGGACGTTGGGGACGAAGGCGGCTTTGCTCCGAACAACCTTACTACAGCGAAAGCATTGCAATATATTTCCAAGGCTGCCTCTCAAAGTTATAAATTGGGCGAACAAATCTTTATGGGAATGGACGTCGCGGCAGGTTCTTTTTATATGCACGACGCGTATCTGATAAAAGAAGAAAAAAAGACTTTGAACAGCGAAAAGATGTCACAAATGTACGTCGACCTACTTACTACCTATCCGTTGATCTACCTTGAAGACCCTTTTTATGAGTCGGACGCCGATGCGTGGGCGAAATTTACGAAATCCGTGGGCAGCCGCTTGATGGTTGTAGGCGATGACCTTGTTGTTACAAACCCGAAATTTCTAAAGAGTGCTATCGACAGAAAATTGGCCAATGCGGTTATAGTTAAGCCTAATCAGGTTGGGACTTTGACCGAAACATTCGAGTTTGTCCGTAACGCCCAACAAGCCGGAATGAAAATAATAGTTTCACATAGAAGCGGCGAAACGGGGGAGGACACTTTTATTGCGGATCTCGCGATTGCCGTGGGAGCCGACTTTATTAAGTCAGGCGCTCCGGTAAGAGGAGAGAG
>MEWJ01000049.1:5329-12035 GCA_001773385.1 candidate division WWE3 bacterium RIFOXYD1_FULL_43_17
AAAAAGACTTTACTCTTTCGCAAACCATCTTTATGCTTTCCCCGTCCTCAGGCTGGTAATCAAATGAACGTCTAATTTTTAACAGTAGCTCAGGATCTTCCAGTTGAATCTCCAGCTTACTTTTGCCCTGTAATACACCGTAGGACCGTTCTTTTATTCTTTCGTCGGTAGTTATTTCCAGAAGAGCGGTGTCCTTATTTAATAAACAGGCGATTTTCATCGTATCTACCGCTCTTATCTGGGGAGAGGACACTAACATTTGGATTTTCTTATCTTTTATTTTTTCTCCAAGTTCCTGTGCCTGTTCCTTACCTATATCTGTAAGAGCGGAATCTCTCCATCCGCTAAATATAAAGTTAGCGTTATCTTCCGTCTGTCCGTGTCTGAAAATGTACATCACGGGTTTGTCAGGGGATTCATTTTTGGGCATGACGTCGGCGCTTTTGTAGCTTAATAAGTTGAGGGCTCCGTCGACTTTCTTTTTGCCGTATTTCTTGTAGTAACTATCCAGAATGGCAGCATCTATCATTTTTAAATGCTAACACAAAATGTTATCATCTTGAAATGGACATAATTTCGGGAATAATTTCGTTTATTTTGCATATAGATGTTCACCTGGAAGAGATTATAAGTCAGTACGATACAGCGAAATATTTGATACTTTTTGGGATTATTTTTATTGAAACAGGATTCGTTTTTACACCTTTTCTTCCCGGTGACTCTCTACTTTTTGCAGCAGGGGCGTTGTCGGCAAAAAGCTCCCTAAATTTCAATGTTGTCACACTTTTCTTTTTATTGTGGCTGGCAGCCTTTTTGGGGGATACGGCAAATTATTGGATCGGACATTTTTTTGGAGAGAAAATTATCAGCAATCCTAAACTTCCCATAAAGAAAGAACATATCGATAAAACCCAAGCCTTTTACAATAAACATGGTGGTAAAACTATATTTTTAGCCCGGTTTATTCCTATCGTAAGAACTTTTGCCCCATTTGTCGCCGGTATCGGAAAAATGAGTTACAAACACTTCATAATGTATAACATTCTGGGCGGATTTGTGTGGGTAGCCTGTTTTCTTTTTGCGGGATACTTTTTCGGTAACGTGCCTCAGGTAAAAGAAAACTTTTCCCTGGTAGTCTTTGCCATCATTTTCCTTTCGGTGGTACCGATGCTCCTCGAGTTTATAAAAAGCAGATTACACTCAGGAGATAAAAAGGTTAATTCTTAAACCTTCTGATTACCCCTGTAACTACTCCCTGTATGCTGAGACTTTTAGGTTCTATAAAGATAGGATCCATTTTAGTATTTGCAGGCTGAAGTCTTATTTGCCCGCTTTTTTCGTGGTAGAGGGTCTTCAGTGTGGCAAACTCGTTGTCTATTAGAGCTACGATTATCTGACCGTCCCTGGCTGTGTTTTGCTGTTGAATTACCACGTGATCCCCGTCAAAAATACCCATATCTATCATCGAGTCGCCTTTTACCTGAAGAACAAAGCACCTTTTAGTTTTGGAAACGATGTCGGCGCTTACGGTTACGGTAGCGAGGGGGTTCTCATTTGCCTCAATAGGCTCACCGGCCGCAATATAACCCACAAGAGGCAACTCAACGGCCGAAAGAGACGTATTAAAGGTCCTGTCGAGTATTTCTATACCTCTGACTGACCCATCATATTTCTTAATAACGCCTTTTTTTTCTAAAGCCTGGATATGCTCGTGTACCGTGGCTAAGGATGAAAGATCCATGGAGTTGGCTATTTCCTGCAAAGTAGGAGAATGGCCGTTAACCTGAATATACTGGGAAATAAAGTCTAAAATTTGTTTCTGTCTTTTATAAAGGGTTACGGGGCTCATTAAGGATCCTCCTGTTTAAATAGTTACGGCTTTTCTTTGGTATTTTTATACTACCGAACATTATACGAAGATGTCAAGAAGAAAAAAATGCCGCGAAACTTTAAAAGGATTCGCGGCATGTGGTACCGGGCGGGGTCATGTGGGTGTGGATCCCTAAAAAAAGACGCCCGGCGGATGTGGTCTATCAAAATATTCTTGCCAGCCACCAAACTACAAAAGCAAAGACGTACGTTTGCCAGGAAGTTAATAGGATTCCAAGAATCTTAAAAAAATCTCCCCAGAAAACCATTGCCGCTGCTCTACGGGCTTCGGCTTCGTACCGTGCAGACGTAGCTTCGTCCATGATTCTCTCCTTTTGAGATTAAGACCGACCCTCAGTATATTATTTTTCTTTTTTTAAAGCAAATATTTACCAAAGAAAACCCAAAAGTGTGATAAAATCTTTTTTGATGTTTAAACTAGTTTCTCCTTTCCAACCTACAGGCGATCAACCTGCGGCAATAGATCAACTCACAAATAAACTTGAGTCAGGTGTCAGGGACCAGGTGCTGTTAGGTGTAACCGGAAGCGGAAAAACTTTTGCCATCGCGAACGTTATCAAAAATGTTCAAAAACCGACCCTTATAATTTCTCACAATAAAACTTTGGCCGCTCAACTTTATCAGGAGTTCCGTGAGTTCTTTCCTGAGAACGCCGTCGAGTATTTTGTTAGCTACTATGACTACTACCAGCCCGAAAGTTACATACCTTCAACCGACACATACATAGAAAAAGATTCGGACATAAACGAAAAAATCGATAAGTTAAGACTTTCCGCGACCACTTCATTAATGACTAGGAAGGACGTCATAGTTGTTTCGTCGGTTTCGTGCATTTATAACTTGGGAAGTCCGGCAGAATATTCAAAGGTTGCGTTGGAATTAAGAACCGGAATGAAAATCCGAAAAATCGATTTATTAAAAAGACTTTCCCAGATTTATTACGACCGGTCTGAGTACGATTTTTACCGCGGTACGTACCGCGTAACAGGGGACGTAATAGATGTTTACCTGGCTTACCAGGATCACGCGGTAAGGCTTGAGCTTTCGGACGATACCCTGATGAGTATAAACTACATGGATCCTCTGACAGGGCAGTATGTGAAACAGGAATTTCAGGAAATGGTGGTAATTTATCCGGCAAAACACTATGTTGCCCCAGAAGAAACCCGCCAGGCTGCTTTGGCGCAGATAAAAGAGGACCTGGCAGAGAGGCTGGTGTTTTTGAGAAAAGAGGGAAAACAACTCGAAGCTTACCGTCTCGAACAAAGAACCAATTACGACCTGGAGATGATACAGGAGGTCGGGTATTGCAAAGGAATTGAAAACTACTCGCGTTACTTTGACGGCAGAAATCCTGGTGACGCTCCTCACTCATTGATGGAATATTTCCCTAAAGATTATTTGCTGGTTATCGACGAATCTCACATTACGGTTCCTCAGGTGAGAGGTATGCATAACGGTGACCGTTCCAGAAAACAAGTCCTTGTTGATTACGGTTTCAGACTACCTTCTGCCATGGACAACAGACCTTTGAATTTTGATGAATTTGAGCAAAGAGTTAACCAGGTAATTTATGTAAGTGCGACACCCGACGAATGGGAGTTAGAAAAATCGGAAAACAACGTTGCGGAAATATTAATCAGGCCAACAGGAATTATCGATCCGAAAGTAACAATACTCCCGACAAGAGGACAGATTGAGGATTTACTGGAAAAAGTAAAAGAACGGGTCGCGAAAAAAGAAAGGGTGTTAATTACAACGTTAACTAAAAGAATGGCCGAGGAGATGGCGGAATACATGACGGAAAAGGGAATTAAAGTAACCTACTTACACTCGGATATAGACACTCTGGAAAGAACCGATATTCTGGACAACCTAAGGAGCGGAAAATACGATGTGTTGGTAGGAATTAATTTACTTCGAGAAGGTTTGGACTTGCCGGAAGTTTCGTTGGTTGCAATTTTGGATGCCGATAAAGAAGGGTTTCTAAGGTCCGAAACTTCCCTAATTCAGACGATGGGAAGAGCAGCTAGGCACATTTCCGGAGAGGTAGTAATGTACGCAGACAACATGACGGGGAGTATGACAAGAGCTATTGCGGAAGTGGACAGACGACGTGCTATCCAGGTTAAATACAACACCGAACACGGTTTAGAACCTCAAAATATATCGAAACCCCGCCGCGAAAAACTTATAGACGAAGAACTCGAAGAAGTGTTGGACGAACAAAGAGGAAAAAGACACGGACGTGATGATATAGATTACCGCCAACTGCCCCCTAACGAATTGAAAAAAGAAATTAAAACTCTTGAGAAAGAAATGATATACGAGGCGGAGATTTTGAATTTCGAAAAAGCCGCAGCGTTACGCGATAGAGTGAGGGAGTTAAAAAAACTACTCAATTAAATATCCCAACCAATATTTTAGTAATAATTAAGCGTGTTAAAAATGGCGTAATCACAACATAAAAAGACCGTAAAATATCTGTTGACTCTCTAAAATTCATAAACTAAAATCTGCTCAGATAGATGCTAAATACTCCAATAAAAATTGGTGCATTTTTACTTAAACTCACTAAAAACATCGGCTACTTTTTCCTCCGTCTTCACGGCTACATAAACAAGTTAACAAAAAAGTTCATTAAACGTAAAAAGGTCCGTCTGTCGTTTACTTTTCCAAAAATAAAATTTTCTCGCCCGCGTATACCCAACGGTATAAAAAGAATTTTGGAAATCCCCATTTTTATGTTGGCGGTGCTACACAGTCTGTATAAGAAAATCCGTCTTTTTCTACTCGGTACTCTGGTGACGCTTTTATTTGTGTTTGTCCCTTACGTTGTTCACTCGTGGTTTAAAGAATTACCGAGCCCCGAGATACTGTCGATAGCTCAGAAATACGGCCCCACACAAATTCTCGATAGAAACGGTGTCTTACTTTATGAGATTTATGTCGATAAAAAATATAATCCTGTAAATATTAACCGTATTCCGCAAAATGCGATAGACGCGACCATCGCGGTAGAAGACTCACTTTTTTACATTCACGGAGGGTTAAGGCCGGACAGCATTATAAGGGCATTTAGAAAAACATTTATGGACGGAGACAAGCAGGGAGGGTCGACAATCACACAGCAGCTGGTTAAGAACGTTTTACTAACTCCCGAAAGAACTTTTTCCAGAAAAGTTAAGGAGGCCGTTCTTTCCCTTATGGTAGAAGCCAAATATTCTAAAGAACAGATCCTGGAAATGTATTTTAATAATATTGCTTACGGAGGAAACGCATGGGGAATTCAATCAGCCTCCCAAAAGTATTTCGGCAAAAATGTTTGGGATTTGGACTTGGCTGAGTCCGCAATGCTGGCAGGTTTGCCTTCTTCACCGTCCCTTTATTCTCCGTTGACCGATATGGAAGTTGCAAAAGACCGCCAGAAATATGTACTCGAGCGTATGGTCGCCTTGGGATACATAAGTCCCGGAGAATCGGAACAGGCTTTAGCCGAAGTACTAATTATTTCCCCGCAAAAAGATTTTATAGGGGCACCCCACTTTGTTAGTTACGTCAGGCAAACGCTTGAAGATATGTACGGCAGCAATTTTGTTAACCGCGGCGGTTTAAAAGTTACCACGACACTTGACTACGCGTTGCAGCAAAAAGCCGAAGCCATAATTTTTGACGAAGTGCAGAAAGGATCTAAGTATGGTTTTACGAACGGAGCCTCCGTTGTGCTCGACGTGAAGAATGCGGAGATACTTGTCTACGTCGGCTCTTATGATTACTTTGCACCGGTCTGGGGTGCGTTTGACGTTGTAACTTCGTTAAGGCAGCCGGGCTCTTCGATAAAGCCCGTAACATATTCGTTGGCATTGGCGGATAAATTTACTCCTGCGACGGTTCTAAAGGATTCGCCTGTTGTTTATACCTCTCAGGGTTCCCCGCCGTACAGGCCTGTTAACTACGACGGAAAGTACCACGGAAATGTGACGTTAAGAAGCGCGTTAGCCAATTCCTATAATATACCTGCAGTTAAAGTTGCTAAAGTGTTGGGCCCCGACAATATAGTTTCCTTAGGAAGGGACATGGGACTTACAAACTGGCAGGTTGACGGAACGTACGGGCTTTCCATCACTCTGGGCGGTAAAGAAGTGAGACTGCTGGATCTTACCAACGTTTACACGACACTAGCCAGAAAAGGAGCTTACGCCGAACCGTCCCCCATAATTAGTATCAGGGACGGCAGAGGTTATGAAATCTTTTTTAAGAAGGCGGTCTACCCGAAACAAATTATTTCTGAGGAGGTTTCGTATCTGATGTGGCACATTTTGTCGGATAACCAGGCAAGACTCCCGGCTTTCGGTACAAGAAACTTTCTTACTGTTCCCGGAAAACAAATAGCAGTAAAAACAGGAACCACGGACCAGATAAAAGACAACTGGACTTTCGGTTTCACCCCGTCGTACACGGTCGGGGTGTGGGTCGGGAATAACGATAACAAGCCGATGAACAAATACATGGCTTCCGGTTTAACAGGTGCGGCTCCGATTTGGAACAGGATTATGTCCGAGGTTTTGGCTGGAAAAGACGATGAAGTTTTTGATATGCCTACAGGAGTTTTCGTTAAGAAGGATGACGGGTGTAATAGGAGCGATGTTTTTATAAAAGGGTCTGTTGTGCCGAATAGTTTGTGTCCTGCGACAGTAAGAGCTGAAAAGATTGAGGAAGCGGATTAGTCTAGGAAGCGGATTAGTCTAGGAAGCGGATAGTCATATCCCAGGAAACATCCGGGTATGCGAAAATACTATCTTGTCCCAAACTCACA
>MEWJ01000050.1 GCA_001773385.1 candidate division WWE3 bacterium RIFOXYD1_FULL_43_17
GTATATGAACGCGGTTCCTGCGGGAGAAGAGTTATTATCTATATACAGGGTATTTGATCCTGTTTCGTTGTATCCTGCTTGATATCCTAGGAATATATTGCTACTTGAGTTATTAGACAAGCTATGCCCCGACAAATACCCTATCGCTATGTTGTAGTCAGATGCCGATCGTGCCGCCCCATCCCCTGCGTAGTACCCTATAAATACATTTCCTTCTCCAGTTTGGTTATTCATTCCTGCGTAATAACCAACCCCGGTGTTATTTTGTCCTGTCGTGTTGTTAAAAAGCGAGTTCAAACCAATTGCGGTGTTATCGTACCCAGTCGTGTTTGACCAGAGAGACTGAAAACCAATTGCGGTGTTATCGTACCCAGTCGTGTTTAACCAAAGTGAGTAATTACCCAATGCAGTGTTACGGTACCCAGTCGTGTTTGACCAAAGAGACTGAAAACCAATTGCGGTGTCGTCGCCTCCAGTTGTGTTTTTAGAAAGAGTATTTGTGCCTAGGGCAGTATTCTGGTAACCTGCGGTATTTGAAGATCCGGCAAGATAGCCGATAAAGGTATTACTTCCACCGGATGTTGCAGATCCGTATGTGTTTGCGGAACCTGCTCCATACCCCATAAACATGTTGGTTTCATTGTCTGATGTTATGGAAAGAAGGGGAGTACCTGTTGAAGATTGAAGCTGAATGAGCGGGTTGGTGTTGGATTGTGTAGCGTTAGCTTTTATCACAAATTGCTCAGTATCAGCAGATCCCACGATTTCAAGTTTAGCGGTAGGACCTGATGTTCCTATTCCTAAATTACCTGATGTGTTATCCCACCATAGGTTATTGGAGCCCGATATTGAGGTTGACCCGGTAAAGAATGCAATCTGAGTTGCAACACCGGATCCCGCGATTGTTGCATTACTTGCAGCACCCACAGAATCCGAAGCACAGTACCAAACGGATGAGGTGGCATTCCACTTTAGTATCTCATCAGCTGCGCATCCTCCTATTAGTCTTAGTCCGTCTGC
>MEWJ01000051.1 GCA_001773385.1 candidate division WWE3 bacterium RIFOXYD1_FULL_43_17
GGCTGTTAAAGAAATGCAGCACGCCGGAAATAAAAAACCCAGTGCAAAGGATATTTCTAAAGAGATGGGTCTTAAAGAAAAGGAAGTTAAGGATATTGAAACGTTCTCTCATGGCACAAACGATAGAGAAGGCGCAAGGGCACACGAAATGTTAATAAAGGCCAACACCCGTCTTGTTGTTTCAATCGCTAAAAAACACATGGGCAGAGGGCTTCAATTCCTCGATCTTATACAGGAAGGAAACATGGGTCTTATGAAAGCCGTCGATAAATTCGATTGGCGCAGAGGCTTTAAATTTTCTACTTACGCAACATGGTGGATTAGACAGGCCATCACGCGTGCCATCGCAGATCAGGCCAAGACGATAAGAGTTCCCGTTCACATGGTGGAAACAATTCACAAGTATAAGAAAATAGAGCGTGAGCTGGAGCAAAAATTTGAAAGGACGCCCACCCCCGAAGAAGTAGCCAAGGTTATGGGTATAGAACCCGAGAAGGCTCATGATATCGTAAAAATCGCGCAGGATGTTACATCTCTCGAAACCCCCGTGGGAAAAGAGGAAGATACGAGATTAAAAGAGTTCATTGAGGACGAAACAACCTTGTCTCCATTTGAGGCCGCAAGCCGGGAATTATTAAAAGGACACATCGACGAAGTACTGCAGTCTTTAAATCCAAGAGAAAGAAAAGTTTTGGAACTGAGGTTCGGATTAAAAGACGGGCGTACCCGCACACTCGAGGAAGTTGGAAAAGAGTTCGGTGTAACCCGCGAAAGAATCCGACAAATAGAAGCCAAAGCTTTGAGGAAACTCAGACATCCTTCGAGAAGTAAACGTCTCAGAGACTATCTTTAGTACTTAAAAAGGGAATTACTCCCGAAACAGGCAAAGGTTTCTTGTCTAAATTTCTGTATATAAACACGTCCGATAAAGGAATTAAGTTCGGTTTTGATAAAGTGAAGTCTTTTGTTAGCTCAAATTTGCCGGGAGAGTTCAATTCCCTGACGAAGTTATCCCACCTTAAGTAATATTCAGGAAATGTATTTTTGACTTCCGGGCGTTTGTGGTTTTCAAGTGGCCTCGACGAGACTACGATGTAATCGTAATAAGAGGGATCTTTGGGGTAGAAAAGCTCCGCGTTTTTTGAGGCATACACCTCATATTGGTAGACTTTAGCTCCCGGCAATTTGTTCATCGGGTCCAGTCCTTCCTCGGTGTAGACAAGTTTTGTGGTAAGCGGCGGGATGTTATCTCTCATCCACAAGTAGGCTTCGGACTTGGGCGTCCATCTTTGAAATTGTGTTAACAGAGGCATGGCAAAATACATATAGTACCCCAGTACGGAAAATATTAAGAAATAAGCTTTAAGCCGCCCGAATCTTGACTCAAGTTTTTCCATTCCCCATACCGAGAAATAAAGAACCAACGGTAATACGGGAAGAAGCCAGCGGTCTACTCTTCGTGATTGTACAGAAAAGAAGAGTACATAGAAAAGAATATTGAGGATAAGAAAATAATCGAAGTTGCTTTTTTTCTTTGAGAAAAATCCTACGAGTGACAGGAGCACTATTGAGCCGGTAGCCATAAGACGCAACGCAAAAATATATTTAAAGTATCCGTAATCTACGGAGTCGAAAACCAGGCCCCCTTCTTTAAAAAGCATTTCATAAATCCTGTATGCAAAGTCCTGAACAAAAATAAGAGAAAATGGGTTGGATAAGACAAACACACCTAAGGCCACAAACAACAGGGCTACAACATTCCTGAATTGCCCCTTTTTATAAAAAATCCAAACATAGAGCGGGAGCGCAATTAAAGCAGTGATTTTTGTGCCGACAGCCAGGCCTAATAGTACGCCTGTCACAATCGTAAGAACCCTGTCGCTGTTTTCTTTTTCACGGTAAAGGAGAGAGGTGAGCAGTGACAAGGATATTATTAAAGTTAAGATTATGTCGGGGTTAACGTAGTGAGCGTGGACAATCAGTTTCCAGTTTAGCGCAAGCAGTAAATACAAAATTAGTGTGAGCCCCTTCCTTTTTGTTTGTTTATAAAATAGAAACGCTAAAACCGGAACTATTAGAAAACTCAGCAAAGCATTGAAAACTCTCATCGCTACGTACAGATCGTATTTGGTTGCAGGTGTTCCTAACACGTTTGATATTTTGCTAAATCCCATCGTTAAAAAAGTAAAAAGATAGGACGGAAATGTACCGTATACATATGACACCGGGATTAATTTGTAATAATCGCCTTCAGCGACAATCGATTTGAATTCGTACGTGTATTTTATGGCAAGTTCGGCTATTTCAGGCTCATCTGCGTAAAAGCTGTGGGGGAGCCCAAACTCGATATGCCACAATCTCAAAAATATTCCCGCAACGGTAAGTATTGCGATGGCAATGATAAAGGCTATATTTTTCTTCATGGGTTAGTTAAGTTTCAGAACTTATCTGAGTATATCAAAATTTTCCTTTAGTTCCCGCCAACGGCATAAATGAAGTATAATTTTCCATATGGACGACGAAAAAAAGACTGCTGGTTGGACGATAGTGGGCATTCTTATTTCCGGAATTATAGTTGCTTTGGCTCTTAGGTACTTCAATAATCTGGAATTTCTTCTGAAATCAACAGGAATTTTGGGTCCCCTGATAAGTATTGGTCTTTATGGTGTTTTTAGCGTAACTCCGGTTCCTACAGATTCGCTTACTATAGTTAACGGGCTGGTGTTCGGTACCTTGGTAGGCACAATTTTGGCTACGGTAGGAAACACAGTCGCAGCGCTCATCGAATATTTTGTAGGTTTGAAGGTCAGGGATGTTACGGGGACAAAGGGCAAGACGTTCACAATTCCTCTAATAAAGAAAAAATTCCCCGTGAATTCTACGGCATTTTTAATACTCGGAAGATTTTTACCGGGTTACGGAGGAAAAATTGTAAGCATAATAGGCGGTATGTACAAAGTGTCTCTCTGGAAATATACATGGACTGCTCTTATCGCGAATTTTATAGGAGCACTCATGTTTGCATACGGCGGCAGTCTTCTGAGACTTCTCATTCAATAAAGGTTCCGCCCGAGGTTGAATTAAAAAATTTATACTGGATAATTAGTTAATGACAATCCTGCTCCGGGTCGTAGTTTACTTTTTCATGTTTTTCATGCTGTGGTTAGGCTCGGGGTTAATTTTTTCCGCAGTTGAAAAAGCCTCAAAAATACTCAAAATATCCACTTTCGCGCTCTCCTTTTTTGTACTGGGACTGTTAACTTCCATACCGGAATTAGCGGTGGGGGTGACGTCGGTTGTTGAACATAACCCTCAGATTTTTGTGGGCAATCTCCTTGGGGGGATAGTAGTAATTTTCTTATTGATAATTCCCGTATTGGCGATATTTGGTAATGGAATAAATCTTAGTCACAGTATGGACAGCAAGGGATTGCTGGCAGCCATGATAGTCTGCGTTGCACCGTCGCTGTTGGTCGCGGACAAAAGGGTGGGGGTTTTTGAAGCCGTACTCATGATACTTCTCTATATTTCAACTTTGTATATTGTTCAGCGGAAGCAAAACCTTCTCGAGAAAATTGAAACTATCCAGACATCGTTAACGATTGACAGGAAAACACATGTTCTAAATGTTTTGAAAATATTAGCCGGGTTGGTTATAGTTTTCTTCGGCAGTGAGTACATTGTCAGGGAAACGATTTCTTTTTCAGAAATTATAAAAGTGTCACCCTTCTTGCTTAGTATTGTCGTTCTATCTCTTGGGACAAATTTGCCAGAATTCCTCCTGGCTCTTAGGGGAATAAGGCAGCATAAGAAAGATGTTGCCTTCGGTGACTACATAGGTTCGGCGTCCGCCAACACTTTAATATTCGGGGGACTTGTGTTTATGAACGGGGGCACGGTTACTTTGACCAACAACTTTTTACAAAGCCTGGTATTTATTCTTATTGCGCTCGTATGTTTTTATTTCTTCGCCAGGTCAAAAAACACAATCTCAAGAAAAGAAGGCATAATTCTCGTAATAATATATGCGTGTTTTGTAGCCCTTGAGTTTTGGGCAGCGTCGCGCGTGTAACAAGAATCAGGCTTTCTTTTTGTCCAACTTATCGAACTTCAGTAGTTTTACACCAAAGTAAACAACAAAAGCTATAACGATGAAATCTATGAATACGTTCAGGAAACTACCCCACATTATTTTTGCAGCCCCGAGCTGTAGGTAAGCGCCCTGAAGGTTCTCAATATTTTTTAATGCCAACGCCAACAACGGGCTGATAATATCAGCTACCAAAGAAGCAACTAGTTTGGACACTGCGCCCCCTAAAATAAAACCGACCGCTAAACCTACGACACCCTGTTCTCTAATAAAATCTAAAAAACCTTTCATGGAAGATCACCTCCTAATTAGAAATTGATTGTTTTCAGTATATCAACTGTCTTACAAATAAAAAAAGGCACCGGAGACTGGGATAATCCATATCAACGGTGCCTGGCACTATTTTCCTTTCTTTGGAGATGGGAAGTTCAATCTGAGCTGTTTTGCTCCCACAGGTATTTCTTGTGGATAGACAATCATTTCTCCGCCTGAGTCGATTCCATCAGATGGTTCAGTGAACATCAAAGGGCGTTCGGGTCTGCGTTCTTTGCACTCCTTGTTGTAGTCGCAGGATTTGCAATGTTTTCCGAAGTGCAGGGGGTATGATTCATTTTTAAAGCCATCCGCCACGTGGCTCATTAATTCCAGGAACGGCTCGAAGTCACCCTTAGTACGGTACGTCCTAAAGGCTTTTCCACTTCTCAGGTGATACCAGTAAAAAGCGACGGGGAGTTTTTTGTACGCCTGATAGTAAAGCCAGTAGTACGCCGTTATCTGCATATTTTCATGCAGGTCGAACTGATACGATGCCATCCCGTCGTCAGTGATATTGGGACGGAACCGCCGCGGATCGTACGACTCTTTATTTGTCTTTAAGTCGACGAGAAGCACGGGGTCATAACCGTCTTTCAATTTTCCGTTAACTATCAGATCAGGTCTGATTTTTGCAATTCCCTCAAGTGATACTGTTCTGATTTGATCAAAAACTCCGACAAACCAGACTTTCGGGAACATCTTAACTCTAAATCTTTTTTCCACTTCTAAGGGGCGGGGTTTGTCTACGTTGTCTTTCCAGTATCTGGTTATACAGCACAAACCGCTTACTCCAAACTCTTCGTCCATCTCTTTAGCCCGGTCAAGTAATATCGGTGTCTTTCGTTCCAGAGTTGTCTTCCATTTCCACCACCAAGCTCCCTGAGCCTTTTGAAGAGTGGAATAGTACAAGGGATTTTTGCTCGGCTTGTACATTTTCTCGATAACTTGGTGTACTGCGGAACCCATGAGACGTGGGTAGTCTATTTTCTTCGTGATCCCTGGCTGGACATGGAGATAGCTTTTGTATGGGCATAGTATGTAAGGGGCAGCTTTACTTGTGCTTAGCGTAATTACGCCCTGTTTAGCCATCTATTCCTCCTTTCTCCTAGATTGTGAAAGTGCTTTTCGGCGTCTTATTAGTTCAGCCGTGGGTAGATGGGTAATAATATAGCATTTTAAGGCAAGTTTTTCGATTTTTAGGCAGGGTGGTACTCGGTATAAATTTCCAATAAAATGATGTAGATTGAGAAAAGTATAAGGTCTATTTAAGCGCAAACATGCCGAAAATCACAAAGAGCCAGAAAAAAATCCTAAAAAGCGCATATAAAAATAATTCAATTGAGGATCTCTCCAAAAAGACCGGACTGTCGCATGAAGAAATTTTGTCCTACATAAAAAAATCCGGAAAAGATGTGGGAAAAATTGTTGAGGTGACGGGGGAGAAGAAGGTAAAAACTTTCCGGGAAGTTTTTTTGTTACTCAAAGAAAGTAAGTGGTTAGTGTTGGGGCTTTTTGTTTTAGTTGCTGCACTTTATTTTAATTCTTTGAAGGGACAGTTCGTGGTTGACGACATTTTGGGGTTTCGTGATAACCCTCAGGTCAGAGATCTTGCCGACTCTTTCCGTTCGATGAGAATCCAGGCAATTGTATACGCGGTGTCCTATAATTTTTTTGGTTTGAACCCCGTGCCGTTGCACGTAGTTTCCATTTTTTATCATCTGTTTAATTCACTTTTGGTTTTTGTGTTAGGGATTTTATTGTTTGGAAAGAAGAAGGGTAGTCTGGCGGCCTTGTTGTTTGCAGCATTCCCGGTTAACACCGAAGCTGTTTCCTGGATCTCAGCTTCGAATTATTCTTTGGAAACGACAGCTTTTCTGGTAATGGCCATCCTCTATATTTTGTATAAAAACTCCTCGGGAAAAATGTATCTGGTTGGTTCTGCTGCAGCATGTCTTTTCGCAATGTTTTTTGTGCGGAGTAATTTTGTGATTTCGTTCGTGCCTCTAATATTTTTGATAGACAGATTTTTTATAGACAAAAAAAGTTTCGGCAGTTCGTTAAAGAATATTGCAATTCTTATTCCGCTGACCGTTATAAATTTTTTGTATAAATTCGCGCAGTACAGTAATAGGGTTTCGTATTTGTCGGGCTCTTCGGAAGCTAATGTTGATGCCGCGATGCCCTACTTTTTTAGATTTCCCTACACACTGTATTCGAACATCAAACTAATGGTATTTCCTGATAACCTTTCAGTTTTTCATGAGGGGGACGCTATTTCGGACGCGGGCTTTCTATTTATGTGGCTTTTTACTCTCGCATTTTTTGGGGTGGCATTTTACCTAAGAAAAAGGAAACCCGAAATTTCAGGACTGCTACTTTTTATACCCACTGCTTTGTCGCTTACTTTTAGCCCTGTTCTAATTTCAAGTTATTACGCCGAGAGATATATGTATCTGGCCGTGATAGGATTTTGTATGTTGCTGGCAATGCTTTTTACGATGGCTGAGGAAAAGTTAAAGGTTAAGTATCTGTCTGTGATCATCACAGTGTTGGTGTTAGGTTTATATTCCTTTAGAGTCGTGACAAGAAATATTGAGTGGTCTTCTCCCGAAAAACTTTGGGTTTCTACTGTAAGAGAAGTTCCAGGCAGTCCCCGAGCTCATAAAGTATTGGCCGATTACCATATTGAAAATAAAGATTTCGAAGGAGCGGCGAAAGAGTCTGAAATTGCATTAAATCTGAGAAATGGTGACTATCCTGCGGCGCGCAATAATTTAGGACTAAGTTACCTAAGATTGGGAATGTTCGAACAAGCAGAAGAACATTTTTTGGAGAATATAAAAACATATCCGGAAATGTGGCAGTCCTATTTCAATATGTCCGAGATTGAGGTTAATAGAAATAATTTGAAAGACGCAGTTTATTATCTTGAGAAAGTTTTGGAACTTGACCCGGAAAATGAAAAAGCCGGTTTTATTTTAGGAAAGATCCGAGAAGATACCGGACTTTAATTTCTACTATTTTGCATGTTCAGTGTAGGCAAAAAAAATGCACCTGGTTTACATAAAGTAATCAGGTGCACGATGTGGTTCAGTTCCTCGGTTCGGCTTTTGAAAAGGGTACGCCTCTTTCTACACCGCGGGCAGTTTTTTCGCACGCAGGATACACTTTTAGGACTTCTCTTTGCTTCTTGTATTTGACGGCAAGTGTCCATAAAACGTAGGACTGTATCGGTGGGATGTCTGCTTTTCTTGCCAAATACACTTTTGCTATATCTTTCCAACGGGGGTACGGTTTATCACCACGGTACATTTCTCTCAATGTGCCCATAATCAGATTATCGCTCATTGAGTCGTGAAACGTTTCCTTAAAGTCTTTGTAGGACATGGGTGGTTTTTTGGGACTCCTTACCATAAAAATATAGGTAGACCCCGCACCGACCACAAGTCCCAGCACTGTACCGATTAATACCTCTAACCACGCTTCCATACTTTCCTCCTTTTGTGATTTTTCCGAATCCATCAACTTATTGTTTGAGAGACCGGGGGTGACTTTTATCTTGGTATGTTGGGATGTTAGCATAAACGTGGGTTGTAGTAAACTATAGGGTTTTTAGAGTGTAGGCAGCTTAGCAGCCCAGGTCTTCGCCCGTTCCAACTCGTTTTCGGCCAGAGGGCCTTCTTTACGGGAAACTATGAAACCTTCAGGAGAGGCTATAACATTACCGCCCTTTATTTTTAACTCATCGATAATCCGTGGGGCAGCATAACCTACTGTTCTCAAAAGCATCCGCAGCGCAAAATTTTGACCGTTTTCTGAAAATCTTGTGTCAAACGCCGCAACTTTAATTCCCTGCAAACTGTTCATAGGGAGTTGCTCCAAAAACTCCTGAATATTTTCCGTCGGTCTGCCACCCTGAGTGGGTGTCCCGACAATCAATAATTCTGCGTCTATAAGATTTTGAGAAGTAAAGTCGCCGGCTATTAATAAATTTGTTTTGTGTGTACTGTCAAAACAATTAGCAATCGCTCCCGCGATTTTTTTTGTGTTTCCGTACATTGAGTCATACACCACCAATATATTCACATGGATATTTTATATAAAACAACGGAGGTTAACAAATCCCGCGCTAGTTGACCAAATATTGCTGCATTTTTTTTAGTGTACCGGAACTGTGCTGGTCATTAAACGCGGAGGTCATGTCGCTGCCGCACTTAAAAATGTCTCCTCCGGGATGCCTTTTTCTGTATGCTGTCACGTCGTATTGGCTGCCTTTAACTGTGATTAAGCACCTATTATCAACCGGTGGCGGGGCAGCTTTGACAGGTACAGGAGCTGTGACAACGACGGGTTTCTCTTCAACCACGGGCGTTTGTGGTTCTACAGGACTTGAAGTACTCGAGTATATTTCCTCCAACTGAGAGATGTCATTTTTTAATACCTCAATATCAGCCAGTAAAGTTGTTACTTCGCCGGTACCGGCGTCATCTTTTGAGCCTCTTACGATAATAACGCCCAACATGGCTGCAACCACAAGCAAATTAACAAGTATAACTTTAGTTAGTATTTTAGAAATCATCTTAAGGTAAAGTCCTCCATATAGATGTCGCCTGATTTTACTCCTTTTTCTCTTAACTGTTTTTTCAAACTATCCATCATCGGTTTTGGTCCGCACACAAAAAAGAATTTTTTACTCAGGTCGTCTATATCTTGTTGAATGTTCTGTGCCCCAATTTTGCCCTGTGTGTTAGAAATCCAAAGTTTATATTTAAAGTTAGAAAATTTTTCTGCAAGGTTTTGAAACCGTTCGTCGTACAGTGCTTCGTCCTGTTCACGCACACTGTAGTAAAGGTGAACTTTTTTTCCTGCTTTTAGAGCTTCTTCTACGGCAGCAACAAACGGAGTGATTCCTATACCGCCTGCAACGAAAACAGGTTCAAGGTGGGCGTCCAACTTTTTATGAATAATGCCAAAGGGGCCGACGATCTCAACCTTGTCTTCACTTTTTAAGTTACCCAGAGTCCGGGTGTAATCCCCGATTTTTTTAATAGAAAAGACAATTCCGCCCATCTCGTTTATTTCAACAATGGAAAAAGGATGCTCCTCTTTCGAAACCTTCTTGTTATCGAGGACCTTCAGAAAAGCATACTGTCCCACACTTGATTTGATGGGGTCTCCTTCCGGGAATAAGGTTAAATTAAACACTTCCCCCACCGCACTGAAATGCCCGACTTTATACAAATAAGCTCCGGTGACCTTTTTATATAAAAACAGCCTATAAATAAACGCTACACCTCCGGCAAGTAAGAAGAATTCTACCCACAGTCCTAAAACCATATTTCTGGACACGTCGCTATCGATATTTAAAACGTGGAGAAACGCGAAAAATAGTGCGGCTCCCATAAAACTGTGAGTAAATTTCCAGATATTGTATGGAAGTTTAATAAATAGTGTAAGGACAATTAATGTTAAGAGAAAATATATTGCGTATATACCGTAAGAGTAAGAAACAGGGCCAACCGGTATGAGATACATTGCCGTAGAACTACCGTTTATGAAGGCCTTCAGTATCAAAAGGAAAGGATGGTTTATGAGAAGGATAAAACCTAAGGCTCCGGTAATATGATGAACTTTATAGGCATCACCCAGCCCGTCAAATAAGTACTCTACAAACCTTGCACGCGAGCTTAGAACGAATGAGAGGCTGAAAAGAGCCACACCTATAATTGCCAGAAACTGACTGACTAAAAGAAGAATGTTTGTCGAGCCTAGGGAACCGTCGCTTTTTGCCGACAGCAAGAGCAATGTAGTAACAAAGACAATGAGGATTATTAGTAAATTTCCGCTGTGTCTGGTATTCATCTGCTTAAGGAGATAATTATACTATTGTTAGGGGAGCGACCAAAATCAGAGAATGGTATGAAACTATGGGATTAACCCCACCACATCTCTTTGTTTTTCACTTCTGATGTTTTTGTAGAAAACGTGTCGAGTAGCAATTTTAATATTTTTTCCTTGTCCCATTCTTTAAAACTAAAGATGTCGGCGTGGATTGTGTTTGTCTCACCGGAGGCTTGAAGTGCGACGCGGGCGTGTTCTACTACACACAAACCTGAGTACCCGGAGTTTTCAGGGGAGCACTCTTCGTTAACGGGTCCTTCCGAAACCTTCGTTCCGACCTCGGCCGCTATTTTTTGTAAAGTATCTCTTAGAATTTGGTCGTCTTTAATATTTTTGTTGCAGTTGTCTATGTCGAATATTTGGTGATATTTTTTAATTTTCATGAAAGCATTCCGGCCAAACTTTCTTACCAATAGTCATAATGTGATGTCATAAATTAAGAACGCCGTTGCACTTTTAGAAGAACAACAGAATTAAAGCACCGATTGTTACGGCAGCTATTATGAAAGGGTAGCGGGCGATGAAACGTTTTATTGCTATTACGACAGTTGACATAGACTAATAATACTGCAAAAAGTTTAACCCGTCTTACTCGACGTCATTTTTTTCAAGGCAATCTATATATTCTCTATCTTTACTCAATATATGTCCGGACAACCAGTCTTGAGAAAATTCTGCGGCCTCTTCCGCAAGTTTGAACAAATCCGCTCCCTCTTCGCGCACCCGGCGCAGGTAGTTTATAACCTTATTTCTGTAGGCTTCGTGAATTTCGCGGTGGGCAACCAGACCCGGACAAGCGTATCTGCTCATACAATCTTCTTCGAAATCTAAATGGAAGAATGCGTACCTGCCTAGTTTTACTATAAGGAGTATTAGGCGTTCTTTTAAGTGGGGGTTGTGGGGGTGCTCGAGAAGCGTCAGTATTTGGTTTGTAAGATCAAAAAAGTATTTGTGCTGTTCATCTAGCGAATCTACTTTTACGCTGTATTCATTACCCCATTTGAATGGTCTGCGCATTTATATATTTTATACTATTCCGGTTCTTGTTCTAGTTAAAATCTATACAGTAAAGGAAGTGGCCGAAAACTGATTTTTTCACCGTCAGGTAACTATTTTTGTTGCATTTAATTCTTGTAGCTTGGAGAGTTTCTGTTTCTTACGGAGTGGGAGGTGGTTCCGGGCGAATGGGGATATTGCCATCCTGATTGTTCGTAATAGTGTCCATATTTAATGCGATTCACTATCAATTTAGTAAACCCAGTCCGATAATTCCGATAATAATTAGATAGATAGCTATCAGGTAGTTAAGAAATTTCGGAAACACAAGAATTAATATCCCAAAGATTAAAGAAGCCAGAGGACTTAGGCTTGTAAGAGAAAGGCTCATCGATTATCACCTCCCCGGTATTAATATTTACTACACATTTACACCTAAAAGACGGGCAACGAGCACAATAACCGCGATTACAAGAAGTAGGTGAATCAGTCCGCCTCCTATATGGAGTGAAAATCCCCCTAACCAGGCGATGACCAATATTATTATTACTATGTCTAACAGTCCCATATTTATCACCGCCCTCCCTAAAATCCTTTTACGCAAATCTACGTTAGGAAGCCTGTTGCTCTCCGGAGAATATCCGTACTAGTTTTACTATTCCCCAACCTAAGAAGGCGTACACAATGATAGCGACCAAGGTTGCGGGCTCCAGTACAGAGGCCGTTTCTAATCCCTCGGATACTCCTCTTCGAAATATTCCTTCAAAAGGCATGATGAATATTCCGGATAATCCATAAATAAAGCCTACAAAGGCACTCGAGATATTTGCTCCCATAATCTTAAGAACAAGACGGAAGGCAAGGAGTATTTCAAGAGCTCCGAATATGTAATAAATTAAATACTCGGTCGTTTCTGATTTGGTTGCTCCCGCTTTAACAGGAGTAGTCATAATCTTGTCCGCGTTTGTATCAACGTTTTCTGTTGTTACTGTTTCTTGTATAATTTCTGCCATATTTTTTCACCTGCTTTCATTTTTCTAAACAACTATAATTCTTTTTCAATACAGCTTATCTTCCTTTACGAATCACACGGCCTATGTAGATAACTACAATTGCGCCGATTACTGCTACGATCAAGCTATAAAGGTTAAATCCGGTGACGCCTGCCTGGCCGACCATTCCCATTAGGAATCCGCCTACTATTGCTCCAACTACTCCCAGAACAATGTCCGTCAAAGTTCCCTGGCTGTAGTTGGTTTTCATTACGATCGAGGCGATCCAACCCGCCAAAGCTCCGAAAACTATCCAAAGTAAAATACCCATATTTATTC
This sequence comes from candidate division WWE3 bacterium RIFOXYD1_FULL_43_17, assembly GCA_001773385.1. Classification (GTDB taxonomy): domain Bacteria; phylum Patescibacteriota; class WWE3; order UBA101185; family UBA10185; genus UBA8498. Next base: position 12,634 of record MEWJ01000051.1, read on the forward strand.
ACCGCCCTTCGTTTTCTAAATTCAATTTTTTACTTTTATTGCACTTTTAGTAGCGCGTTATTCCGTCGGTGTTGTGGGTGCGGTCGGGGTTGTTGTTACATTAACATTGTCCGGTACGACGACTTTTACTTCCGGAGCCGGAACATTAACCTGAAGAGGTCCCATATTCTTTATAGCCGGGATACCGAAATACAGAAGTACACCGACAAATATTATAAGAATTAAAGCACCGATTAGAAAACCGGTTCCTCCTTCATCTCCCTTTTCCTGTACAGGAGCTGGGTTGTTTACTACATTTTCCATATATATTCACCGCTTTCAATTTTGTCTAAATAGTTACAAAATTTTCCGTTATTAGGTTTATTAATTTGAGGTTGAAAGTTATAGTCCCTTTAGATCGGGCTTTTTAATTATAGTTTCTTTGGGTAAGTAGCTGATTAATGCTTTTTCTACCAGACCGGTTAAAGTTACTTCCTCAGCAACAGCCTGAGCTCTTGCTTGTTTAACTACAGAAGTGTTAATAAAGAGAGTTATACGTTTACCCGTACTAGTTGCCATACCTGTTACACTACACGTAGTTGTAGTGGTTGTCAAGAGCTAGTTTACTATCTGTGGCGGTTCTCACACGAACCGTTAATAGGTTTGTGGCTGCGTGGTATGGATCTTCCTTACTACTTACGCTTTTGGTGCAAACTTTTCGGCGTCTGCTTTACTAAGGAATTTGAAGAGTTTCATCCCGTTAACTTCTGCTTTTGCTGCTGTTCTGCCGTTTTCCATTGTGATTATTTCTATCTGGTCGTCCGGTATTTCTACTTTTTCTTTTGTTTTAAGATTATAAAATTGTATACAAATCACCCCGCTTACTGTTACAAAGATTACTATTCTTAAGTATAACAGGAAAGGTAGGGTTGGGTGGGGACAGTTTTAGAAACTCATCCAAAATAACCAAGCCCCAAAGAGGAATATAATGAATCCCCAAAGTGTTTGCTGATTTTTAAATAACTGTGCACGTTTGTGGACATGTTCAGGAAATCCCATCTTCATAATTCCTTTTAGTAAGGTCACCCATCCTAAAACAGTAATTACAACTCTCCAGTCAGAAGCCCAGAGGTTATGTAAAATAACGGTGACCAGGCCCAATAAAAAAGTAATGTAACCGGTGGATACAGTAATGGCTTTTTCCTCAGTCATTTTTATAACCTTACCTAGGAACTTTGTTCCAAGAGATTGTAGGCCGAGAAGTATAAAGAGGATCCCCCAAAATTTTGCGAAGAATATCGTGATTTCCATAACTTAATAAATTATATAACTTGACAGTCTACCAAACTATACAAGACAGCACCTCATTCATTTCTTTTATGTCGTCGTTTGTTAGGGCCCTTTGGTTTTGCGTTTCTATCCTAATAACAGGATCGTTGACTAACTCCCCGTAGATGAATGCGAGTTTATTTTTATTTTCTTTGTAAACAAATTCTTGAAAAGCAATGTTATTTAGCTCAATTTTTCGTCCGGCGGAACACTGGGGATAGCCGGGCCCTCCGCATAAATCAAATGTACGCAAATCCTGGCAACCCACACAGAAGTTATATATTATTCCGGTCGGGGAAGTCAGTGTGATGCCCCAATCAGTCGTATCTGCCTCACTAACTTTTTCGTAGGTATAATTTTTCGGAATCTTATAAGTCATACCCAGAGGTGAGTTTGTTTCAATAACAAAGATTTCGTTTTCATCAAGTGCGCAGGAGTCACCGACAAAGTATTTTTTATTCTCATTGACCTTGTCGCTTTCATCTGTAGTTTGAGGTGGGGTACTGGGTATAACTTGCTGATTTCGATTTTCTTTGTTCTGAGGTAGTTTGTAAAATCTATTTCCCAGATAAAAGGACAGGGGAATTAAAAAGAGGGCGGCAATTATTATAAATAGACTTGAGAAACCCTTACTTATAGTTTCATTGTACTAAATCGTGAAGAATTATAATACTTTACCTGTCCGGGCCGCTTTACTTTTGGTTTTTATATTTCAGCAACCGGAAAAGCCCTTTAGAAGGCTTATAAACTTTATCAGGAAATCTTTCGACAAGTTTCCAGACGCAGCCATTGACCGTTTTAGGATGAAAACTGCTATCAGAATCTTTGATTTTTGAGATTAGTTCCGTCCAACGTAACCCTTCCGGATGCTTTTTGAGAAGTTCGAGTGATTTTGAATATATACGTCCTGTAATTGTTGATTTTTTTATTTCTGTGTCCATGTGTGCAGTATACAAGAAGTTGCTCAATAGAGTTGTTCTGATGTTGCTCCATTGGCTCGCCGTCGCTTTGGAGGTTAGAAAATGTTATTCCAGTGAAATTATCTGAAGCCCGTGTTTTTCAATATCTTCTTTTGGCCAGAATAGATCATCAATTTTGAATTTTGCTACGTATTTAATCTTTTTGGATACTTCTCGACCAGTGTAGCCTTTGATTTCGGGATTCCATTCCTTTAGCAGCAATGTATCTTCCACATTACATTCCCAGTCTGCAAGGCGGAGTTCATAATTTTTCTTTCCATCTAAAATTGCTTGAAAATATTTAGGCCAAACTTTCTTTTCTATATTCATGGTGAAATTATACTTCAAAGTAATTGACGTTAGAATTTATTGGCTCCCGATGTTTGACTTATTCCTTAACCGAGATATTGAACTAGATTTCACATTGTCTGATGTAAGGATATTCGCTAACTCTTTTAATATACCCCAATTAGCTTTTGTTTAGAAAAAGAAAAACGCCGTAAGATAGAGGGAAATTGTTAGTTTCCGTAACTTACGGCGTTGCCTTGTCCAAAGTGAAGACCTACCCGCCAAAGAGAAATTCGCTTGCACGGATAAACACATCACCATGGAACATGAGGGTGTAGAGGAAAATCAGCCAGCCGACGAGAGAAACTGCAGAAGCGAGCATTGCAACGACACGGGTGCCGTTTCCTCCTTCAACGACGACATTTTTTGTCAGTCCGGCAATTCTCAAAACGCTGTTGACCGTGCTTCCTACTCCCGCAAAAACCAGAAACAGAACGACGAGTGTTTTCGGGTCCATCAGATACTCCTTTTGTTGATTATTGCTTATTTGGCAGTGGATTGATTTCTAATAGTAATTATACTACTAATACCCTATAGTGTCTAATGGGTAATCATAATTTTCTTTATTGTGGATTACGCAGGATATGTATGACAAAAAATATAAGGAAGGTAGGGAAAAACAAGAAGGAATAAAGACTAAAATGAGCGGGTTACAGAAAGCTGATGAAGAATACTATATTACTTCTGCTTATTTGCTAAACATTGTTTCCAGAGCTTCTGAGTTGTTTGAAAGTTTGGAACCTGATGAAAAACGGGAACGTTTGAAATTACTACTTCTGAACTGCACACTAGATGGCAGAATACTGCACTATGACTTGAAAAAACCGTTTGATAGTATATTTAATTTTGGCAATCGTCAAATTTGGCTCCCCCGGGTGGATTCGAACCACCAACCTGCCGATTACATGTAATCCGTTTGTTTCCAAACAGCATGGACTATCTCATCATCTTTTGTGTTAGTACACAATAAGATGTCGGGCGCTCGAGGGTGTAATCACCTAGTCTCTGCACCTTTTCATGTGTATCCGGTGAGGCATACAAATGAACTTGGCTCAGGATTACCATGTCCGTCGACTAATCGACAGAGTTAGGTTTCCCTGAGTTCACCCGATTTTTCAACCGTCGTCTCCGGCGGAAGCTGCACTACTCCGTTATGAATTTCCTTGTGACAGTTCGAACAAACTAAAACACACTTTTCAAGCTCTCTTTTTATTGTTTCCCAACTTCTTGTTAGTCCGCGACTGGCGAGCCCAAAGTCTTTTTTCTGCCCATCTTTATGGTGAAACTCCAATGCCGCAAAGCATTTGTTATAACCACAAAGGTTGCATTTATTTCCCAGGTACTCGACTGCCAGCATTTTCAGTTTACGTCTGCGCTTAGAGACAGCGAGACTGAGATAGCGTGGTCTGTCTGAATACTTTCGGGTTTCCTTCGTCACAGGATATTTATATAACTTTCATAACGGTTGTCAACGTACAGTCGGACGCTCTACCATTGAGCTACAGGGGAACGAAGCACAGAAATACTAACATAACCTCATCGGGGCTTCAATAACCGACTATTTTTCTATTTAGTGGAAATTACGGCTTTTCCCGAGTTACAACTTCGCCCGGATTTTTTCCAATCTCCCTCAAAACAAGAACCCCCATCACCAAATTTAACGCTAAAAACCAATAAGTAATAGGCAGTTGCAAACTTACCAGGCTAGTCAAAGTGTCTATCAGAACAGGCAAGGTCATGGCGTGAAGGCCAATTCTAAAGGCATTTCTGTAGGGGACGGCGGTCTTCAGTGCCTTTCCCAGCAAAAATAGCAGTCCACCTATCACTACTAAGTAAAGCCCCCTGAAAATAGCGTAGTAGACCATGAGCCCGGCAAATACGGGTATTATTAGTATCAAAGGCAACGCCCAACCCGAAACCTTACGGACGTCCCCGATTGCTCCGGCCACTTTTCCTTTGTCCAAAGTTGTATCCGGTATGTCCTTTAGCGGGTAAACTCCGGGTTCTCCGGCTTTTTTGACCAATAGGTTTTTCTCGTTTACTAAGATTGCCGTATTGTATTTTTCGAGGTCCTCAACTGTCCCTGCTTTGTCGAAAACAGCCAGGTTTGTTGGTAAGTTTTCTTTATCGGCCTCATCATATTTCCCGGGAAAGGGTATTATCAACGGCTGGGGTTTATTTACCTCCCACACCCCGGCTTTTATCGTGAAAACCATGTCGTTCGGGTACGCTTTTTCCGCCTCAGACAAGGCATTTTGAAAGGTGTCTTTAATCTTCGGCGCCTCAATAAAATAGGTTCCGGCTGTGGTAATTATGGCCGCTATTAAGACCAGAACGGCGTAGTATTTCAACGAGAACTCAAAGGGTGTTTTAAGGATTTCGTTGTAGTATTTTGGGGACACCACGCTTTTGTACGCAATGTAGAAGAATGCTTTAATCTTTTTCACCTAAGTATTTTAACACGCTGCACTCAGGAGGCAGAATAGGCTGTATCAGAGCCCCGGTTGACTTGCCAAGACATATAGATTAATATCTATTCATTATGACAGAAACGCCGTGCGTAAAGTGTTTCGGCACCCTCGGTGTCGGCTCACGCATGAAAATATTTGAATATTTGAGGAAAAAGGGCAAGTCCACGGTTAATGGTATTGTCGAGTTTGTAAGTCTTACACAACCGACTATCTCCTACCATCTCAAGGAAATGAAGATGGCGGGTTTACTTGAAAGCGATAAATCCGGCAAAGAAGTTTTTTACTCGATAAAAAGGATGTGTCCTTCCCGTAACGGTGAGTGTGTTCTTAACAAGGTAAAGCTTTCGTAATGTCTTATTCCCTTGAAATAAAAAATCTGAAATCCGGTATTGAGCAAAAAGAAATATTGAAGGGCGTCGACCTTGCTCTTAAAGCCGGGGAAGTTCACACCTTAATGGGACGTAACGGTTCGGGGAAAAGTACCTTAGCCCAGACTTTGATGGGAAGCCCGACTTACAATGTTCTTGGTGGGACAGTTCAGGTTCTTGGAAAAGATATTCTGAACCTTGAAACTACCGAGCGCGCCAAAACAGGTCTGTTCCTATCCTTCCAGTATCCGAGCGAGATACCGGGTGTGAAAGTGTACAGCTATTTAAGAATGCTGCATAACAAATCACATGAAGATAAACTGTCCCCCAAAATGTTTAGAGAGTATTTGGGAAAGAAGATGGAAGTTCTCGAAATGGACCCTACTTTCGCTGACCGTTTTTTAAACGAAGGATTTTCAGGAGGCGAGAAAAAGCGAATGGAAATGTTGCAGATGCTAATGCTTGAACCGAAAGTTATTATTCTTGATGAGGTCGACAGCGGTCTGGATATCGACGCAATAAAAATTGTTTCCCGCGCGGTAAATTATTTAATTGAGGAACATAACTCTTCCGTACTGCTTATAACCCACTACTCGAGGATCTTAAATTACATCAAGCCAGATTTTGTTCACATAATGCTTGATGGAAAGATTGTTAAGACCGGTGGGGAAGAAGTGGCATCACATCTTGAGGAGTACGGTTACAGCAGTTCTGAGTTGAGTGTTCCCGCAGTAAAGCATGAAGAGTAATCAAATAAAAGACATTCGTGAAACCTACGCCGATAAGTTCGGTTTCAATATGCCTGAACAACCTTTTTCGAAGGCTAAAAAAGGTTTGTCTGAAGATGTAATCAGAGAAATTTCAAAAAATAAAGGCGAACCTGAATGGATGCTCGAGTATAGATTGAAAGCATACGAGGCGTTTACTAAAAAACCGATGCCGGAATGGGGCGCTGACCTTTCACACATAGATTTTCAAAATATTTATTACTACATCAAACCCGGAGACGTAGAAAAAAGAACGTGGGACGATGTGCCCGAAAATGTTAAAAAAACTTTCGACAGGTTGGGAGTTCCTCAGGCTGAAAGAGAGTATCTCGCCGGAGTCAAAGCTCAGTATGATTCGGAAGTTGTTTATTCTTCTTTGATGGGCGAACTTGAAGAAGAGGGTGTGATATTTTTATCAACCGACGAAGCCCTGAAAAAATACCCGGAAATTTTTAAAGAATATTTCGGAAAAGTAATTCCGTCGGCAGACAATAAATTTTCCGCTTTGAACAGCGCTGTTTGGTCAGGCGGATCATTTGTTTACATTCCCAAAGGTGTAACCGTGAAACGCCCTCTTCAGGCGTATTTCAGAATAAATGCGGAAAGTATGGGACAGTTTGAGAGAACATTAATAATTGCCGAAGAAGGCAGTTTTGCAAACTATGTTGAGGGCTGTACGGCTCCTGTTTATTCGTCGGATTCTCTCCACGCGGCAGTGGTGGAAGTTATCGTGAAGCCCGGCGCCCGTTTTAGATACACGACCATTCAAAACTGGTCCGACAATGTTTACAACCTCGTTACAAAAAGAGCGCGGGTTGAAAAAGATGCGGTCATGGAATGGGTCGACGGAAATCTCGGCTCAAGGGTGACGATGAAATACCCTTCATGCTACTTAATCGGCGAGGGTGCGCGGGGAGAAGTTTTGTCTATTGCCTATGCGTCGAAAGGTCAGCACCAGGACGCCGGCGCTAAGATGATACACGCGGCGCCCAACACCTCCTCCAGCATTGTTTCGAAATCTGTAAGTTTACGCGGAGGAAGGACAAGTTACCGCGGTCTTGTAGACGTAACTTTGGCGGCCCCCAACTCTAAATCCCGTGTGGAATGTGATGCCTTAATATTGGACTCAATTTCTGCGACGGACACCTTTCCAACGATGAGAATTAACGAGAGTAGCGCGAACGTGGAACACGAAGCTACCGTCAGTAAAATCGGCGAAGAAAAATTGTTTTACTTAATGAGCAGGGGCTTAACCGAGAATGAGGCAATGGGTTTGATTGTCTCCGGATTTATCGAGCCGATTGTAAGAGAGTTGCCGATGGAATACGCGGTCGAATTGAACAGACTTATAGAACTTGAAATGGAAGGGAGCGTCGGGTAATGAAAAGTTTATTACTCAAACAAAATAAAAATATTTCGATTTCTCCCGTTGAAGACACTCAGTATGTTTATGTGTTACCGGGAGATTCTACCGGAGTAACGAACCTCGAACTTAGCTTTGAAAAGGAAGGCGTTAACTGTGAAATTATAGTGTTGGGAAAAATGCACGAGGGACAATCGATAGAATTAACTACTACTTCACGTCATCTGGTTCCCAATACTTCCTGCGTAACAAATTACTTTGTAGCTTTAGAAGATTCATCTTCCTCCAACTATGTGGGAAAAATAATTATTGCAAAAAAAGCCTTTCAAACAAATTCTTACCTGAATAACAAAACTTTAGTAATCGGGGAGGGCACGAAAAACATCACCCGCCCTATTTTAGAAATTGAAGCCGATGATGTTAAAGCCTCTCACGGAGCAACGACAGGAAGGGTCCGCGAAAGCGATGTTTATTACCTCAGAAGCCGGGGGCTTACAAAAAAAGAAGCCGAAGAAATTATTGTTGAAGGTTTTTTTGAAAGTTTGGTGGCGAAAATTGAAGACGGGGACGTTAGAGAAAAAGTCCTCACGGGGGTAAAATCTTAATACCATGGACATAGAAAAGATAAAAAAAGATTTCCCGATACTTACGCGCAAAATAGGTTTAAACGACCTTGTTTACTTGGATAACACAGCTACGACCCAAAAGCCTTTGCAGGTTATCGACGCCATAAAGGATTATTATATGGAACACAACGCTAACGTTCACCGCGGAATCCACACTTTGAGCGAAGAGGCTTCGGAAATGTACGATAACTCCCGCAAGACGGTAGCACGTTTTATAAACGCAGTTTACCCGGAAGAAATTATCTTTACGCGCGGGACAACCGAGTCGCTTAACATGGCAGCTTTTTCCTGGGGTGTCCCGAATTTGAAAAAGGGCGACAAAATATTGCTTACAAATTTTGAACATCACAGCAACTTGATTCCCTGGCAGATTGTGGCAAAAAACACCGGGGCAGAACTTAAATTTATAAAAACGGGAGCCGAGGGTGTCGTTGATATGGCCGAATTTAAAAATGCTTTAACTTCCGATGTGAAACTAGTGTGCATCGCGCACGCTTCAAATGTTTTGGGAACGGTTACAGATATAAAAGAAATTTCAAAAATGGCACATGCAGTTGGGGCTTTAATTTGTGTTGACGGTGCGCAAGCAGTTCCTCATATGCCGGTTAATGTGCAGAGTCTGGGATGTGATTTTTACTCCTTTTCAGGACACAAAATGCTGGGACCAATGGGGATCGGTGTTTTGTACGTCAAGAAAAGTGTGATGGGGCAAATGGTTCCTTCTCAGTTCGGAGGCGGGATGATAAAAGAAGTTTCTCTTACCGATGCGAGTTGGGCAGAAGCACCTGAAAAATTTGAGGCCGGGACACCGGACGCTGCGGGCGCAATCGGACTTGCCGCCGCCATCGATTATCTATCGGCTATAGGCATGGACAATGTCAGGGAACATGAAATTAAAATGAGTAAGTACGTAGTTGAAAAACTTGCGGCAATAGAAGGAATAAAAATACTGGGACCTTTAGATCCGGAAAAAAGAACAGGTCTTATTTCGTTCTATTCTGAAAAAGTTCATGCTCACGATATTGCGTCGGTGTTAAACAGTTCCGGTATTGCCGTAAGGTCGGGCCACCATTGTGCAATGCCTTTACACAAAGAATTAGGATTACCCGCTACAGTGAGGGCGTCCTACTACATATATAATGACTTTTCGGATGTTGATAAATTGGCTGAGGGAGTCAAAAAAGCACTGACAATGCTTTCATAAACATGAACGACATTTACCAGGAAGAATTAATGGATATCTACAAAAATCCTGCAAGACGGGGTTCTTTGGACGACGCCAACGCGTCGACATCGCAGTCAAATCCGATGTGCGGGGACGATATTAGCGTGCAGTTAAAAATAGAGGACGGCGTTGTTAAAGACGCAAAATTCCACGGAAGTGCGTGTATGGTAAGTATCGTTTCCAGCGAAATTTTACTGGATTATTTAGTCGGAAAAACACTGGAGGAAGTCAAAAGTATTTCAAAAGAAAAATTGCTCGAGATGTTGAATCTTAATCTCACTACCAGCCGTATCGGATGCGCTACGCTAGCTTTAGGGGCGGTGCATAACGCCGTAACAGAATATGAAGAAAAATGATACGAAAGAAGAAATAAAAATAACTAAGGAATTCAATATGGGAGAACTTGTGTACAAACACCCGGCTGCTGAAGAAGTGCTGTTGGATTACGGTTTACATTGTGCGGGATGTTTTGCAAACTCGTTTGATTCGGTGGAAGCCGGGGCTAAGGCCCACGGAATGACCGACGCCGAAATAGACGAAATGCTTGAAAGAGTGAACGAGGTATTAAATTTCCAGGAATAAGGAGGGCGTTGAGTGAAAATTTCGAAAGTGGTTGTTGACCGGAAAACATGTATAGGGTCGGCGACCTGTGTAGTAATTGCCCCCGATGCTTTTGAACTCGACTCCGAAAAAATTTCCACGGTAACGGACAACGCGTTAAAAATTGACGAGGAGACATTGCTTAGAGCTGCAAAATCCTGCCCGGTCCAGGCCATTAGTGTTTTTGATGAGGACGGGAACAGGATTTTTCCGGTTTCTAAGTGATGCTAGAATACCCCTATGAACTATCAAATTACTTCCGATAACATGACCGTGTCTCCCAGCATGGATGCCTTGGCGAAGACTAAATTTGAAAGGGTATCGAAAAGGTTTCAGGACGTCGAAGAAGATGCAAAGTTTGCCCGTGTTGTCTTGAACACAGCCCCCAATGAAACATTTCATGTGAAAGCCAACATCACTGTCGGTGGAAGAGAATATTTTTCCGATGACACAAACTATAATTTAGAAACGGCAATGATAAACACCGTAGAAGAGATCCTCCAGATGATAGAAAAGGACAAGGATGTCCAGGATAAAACAGCGTTAAAAGAGGAAATTGACTTGGTTGAAGAAATAGAATAACCTACACGTTGTAAGTTCAGCTTATTGTCGCGGCAGCGTTTTAGGGGTGATTAGCTCAATTGGCAGAGCTCTCGTCTTATACACGAGCGGTTCCTGGTTCGATCCCAGGATCACCCACCAGAAATGCAGTGTCTGCTCCGGCGGACTATATCACGAGCTTATTTTTCCACGATATAAAGCTTAGCTATCATTTTTGTAAATAATAGCCGGTTAATTAACTCCTGCCTTTTTGTCAGCGGGGTAATTTCATCACTGTTACAAATTACTGCACAATCGATACGGTTGCGCCCAACCAAAAATTCAAATGAACAAGAACAATGAACTAGGTGATACCCCGGATTGTTTATTATGAGAAAACTTGCTAAGGCGATTGTTAGTAAGCACACACCGCCAATCAACTTCACTTTTTTCATATATGTAAGTCTACCAAAAACGTTAACTCCGGCTACACTAATGGAATATTTTTTGGAAAATACTTCAGTTTAAAGAGTATCCAGTTCGGTCTTTTCCTGTTCACCGGTTCTGTCTATGTACTGAAGGTATCTTTCGGTTGTAGAAATTCTTTTGTGTCCCGCAATTTTAGACAAGTAGATTATGCTTACTCCGCTTGCTAAATGGTGCGCAACAAAAGTGTGTCTTAAATCATTGACCTTAGCTTTTTCCACACCCGCTAATTTAAAGAATCTGTCTATGGTAGATCTTATGTTTCTTATTAATAGGGGATTACCGGTTTTTGTAACGAATAAATAACCGGAGCTTTTAACAATGGATCTTTCTTCGGTCATGTACCTGTTAACTGCGTCTATAACAGCTTTGTTCAAAGGAATAGTTCTTGCTTCTTTATTGTTTTTCTTGGCAACGAAAAGAGTTCCGGAAGCTTCGGAAATAGTTAAGTTTTCTGTTTTAATTTCTGCAAGTTCGGAAATGGTCACACCTGTTTGTAAAAGCATTTCAATCATTGCGTAGGTTCTGAGATCATTTCTTGTAGCGTCTCTTAAAGCTCTGTATTCCATTTTGGTTAGAATTCTGGGAGCTTTGCTTTCCAGTTTAGGATGTTTCAACCCAAGAGAAACATTTTCAGATATCTCACCTTCGAAGTGAAGAAATTTTATAAATGTTCTTGTGGCATTTGTTTTTCTGGAAACAGATTTTAAAGTGTAATCGGCACCAGTCAGTTTTTTCATGAAATCCTCAAGGTGGCCGAGCTTTATTTCACTCACCAGGTTCACACCCATACCGGAAAGGTGGGACAATAATTGCTCAACGTCCTTGCTATAAGCTACAACGGTAGCACTGGACTTGCCTTCATTTTTAAGTTTTTCTACAAAGTTTTTATGCGCAGTTTCAAGGTTTAACATAGTTTTTTTGTTATTTAAGCAGTGTTTAAAGGGATTTCGTGACCAAATTTATATACATCTATAGGAGAAATCCTATGGGGTATATTAGCACCTGCCTTGCCAAGTGTCAATTATTTAACTATCATCGCATTAATGTTAAAAAAGGGCACCCGCGGAAAGGTTTTAATTTCCTTGATTTTGCTTGTTATATCGGCAAATTTTATAAGGTCTACGGTAGAGGTATTGAACAGCAGAAAAAGGCTTGAGGACGCCCTGGAAAAGGAAAAGAGCCTTACTTTACAAAGGGACGCGCTTAGAAAGAGCATAGAATACAAGAAAACGGGGGAATACATAGAGGAGAGCGCCCGTAATGAGCTGAATATGGTGAAGCCGGGAGAAAAAGTGTATGTGATCAACGAGGGAGAACCGGTTCCCGGGGAAGTAGCGGCGGCTACGGAAACAAGGGAAATGCCTATTATTAATGACAACGAAGACCCAAACTGGTATCTTTGGTATAGGCTCTTTTTTTGACAATACAGGGCTTATCTGTTAGATTTTTACCGTGCTAACGCGGGGTGGAGGAATGGCACCTCACCGGGCTCATAATCCGGGGGTCCTGGTTCGAGTCCAGGCCCCGCAACCAAATATTCCCACTTTCTATTGATATCTGTATAATCTCATCTGAGACAGGCCAACATAGCTCAGTCGGTAAGAGCGGTCGTTTCATAAGCGACAGGTCCCAGGT
>MEWJ01000052.1 GCA_001773385.1 candidate division WWE3 bacterium RIFOXYD1_FULL_43_17
ATAAAGAAAACTTTATTGTACTTGGGGTCAAAATGCTTCAGATCTTCCATCGTCCTCCCCCAACCGTCCATTATAAATCCCTTCTCAAAACCCGGTGCGAAGACAGCTTCTTTCAAAATCTCGGCTACCTTATCCTGGGGTGCTAGCCGACCGTTCGATATGTCATCGTTGATCTCGTTGTACCACGGGTGTGCGGATTTAAGGTCGCGTAAAACCTGCCCGACTGACACTAAAGGCAATCCGAGGTGTTTACTCAGCAACTCGCCCTGCGTACCTTTTCCTGAGCCGGCAGGCCCCATTAATAATATCTTCATAGTGAGATTAGAGTCCGGGAAGTCCCAGATCCTGCAACTGCCCCCTCATTTGTTTCTCAACTTTCTTGTCGACATCTTTAAAAGCATCGTTCAGAAGTTCTCTCAAAGCCTTGTCATCCTCACCATCTATTTCAAGTTTTTCAATTCTTTTATCTCCCCTTATAACTATTCTGAGCCTTCCTCTTTCGGAAGTAACAAAAATATTCTCCATCTGTTTTTTAATATCGGATTGAGCTTTTCTTAATTTATTTAGGTCTTTTAATTTATCGAACATTTCTAACCTCCTTAGAATAAAAACTTATCGTAGCTTCTTGTTACCATTAAAGACTCTGTTTGTCTTATCGTTTCAAGTACGACGGAGACCACAATGAGCAAACTCGTTCCTCCTACGGTCATAGCTGTGGTACTGGCGGACTGCTGAAAAAAGAATGGGAGTATCGCGATCAAACCAAGGAAAACCGCCCCGGCCAAAGTTATGCGGTTCACAACACTTTTAAGATAACGCGCAGTGCCCATGCCTGGTCTTATCCCCGGAATGAAACCACCGCGTTTTTTAACATCGTCGGCAATCTTTTGGGGATTGAACTGGATACCTGTATAAAAAAATGTAAAAGCCACAACAAGAAGAAAATATAAAATATTATAGGCGGCGTCGTTCTGTCCGAAATTGTTTGCCAAAAATCTGCCTATTTCCTGCAC
>MEWJ01000053.1 GCA_001773385.1 candidate division WWE3 bacterium RIFOXYD1_FULL_43_17
AAGACATTGGTAATTTGGCTACCCATATGGCGAACAGCGCCAACGCTTCGGGAAAATAGAATGAGTTGCATCATGAACGATGGAATTTTAAGCAGAGTCAGGAGTAACCCAATAGCGACAGCAATTGAGATGAGTGAGTTGTTGGTTTGCTCAGGTAGTGACAAAAAAGTTCCTGCCAGTTGAATTGTTACGACATGAATAAAAATCGTAAACACTGATACAAAGTAGCCTTTCACCGCCATCTCAGCAAAGTCAGCGGTTTTAGGAAGAGTCCACAGAAGAAAGATAAAGGGTGAAAGGACAGCACCAAGTACGATAACTATCAAACGACTGATGTACATGAGCAGGAGCACAATGGAAACAATCAAGAATATCAGTAGAAAGATTAGGATAATAAATGGAGCAGTACCATTGGTTAAACTTGAGATTGTGATGGCATTGGTAATCCAAGCGTGATTTAAGCCACCTGTGGTTGAGATAACACCCGACACCAGTGCATTACTAGCTTGGATGGCGTAATCAGCTAAGAAAAGTGACACATTAGCCCCAAGAAACGCTAGACCGATTCTAGGCAGGAGATGTTTAAACTCGATTTCTTCAAAGCCAAAAGTAGAAGCGCTCATAAATTGGAGGCCTAAGAGTGCCACCACTAGCACAAAAAGGCTGTCTACTATCCCAAGCATAATTAGCCAGAATTTCACAATCGAGGCATTGGCTAGGAGTGACGGGGTTGATCCAAGAAAGGTCATAATCCCATCCACAATTGGCTTGGTGGAACTCTCGACAATGTTTTGAATGAAGCCGTTGACCGCATCAATAAGTACCTGAGTAAGTCCGTCACTTGGTGCCACGCTCTCAATCTGAGTTATAGGTAGCGTTGTGATACTTGTAGTTCCCGTTTCTCCAACAAGTGCACCAGACAAAAGTGAAACTAGTCCACTTGAAGCCAAAACGATAACAAGACCAAGGAGAGAGTTGCGA
>MEWJ01000054.1 GCA_001773385.1 candidate division WWE3 bacterium RIFOXYD1_FULL_43_17
GTATCACAACGCTACCTATAACTCAGATTGAGAGTGTGGCACCAAGTGACGGACTTACTCAGGTACTTATCGATGCGGTCAACGGCTTCATACAAAACATTGTCGAGAGTTCCACCAAGCCAATTGTGGATGGGATTATGACTTTTCTTGGGTCAACCCCATCACTCTTAGCCAATGCCTCAATTGTGAAATTCTGGTTAATAATGCTTGGGATAGTAGACAGCCTTTTTGTACTTGTGGTGGCATTACTCGGCCTCCAATTTATGAGCGCTTCGACTTTTGGCTTTGAAGAAATCGAGTTTAAACATCTCCTGCCTAGAATCGGTCTAGCGTTTCTTGGGGCTAACGTGTCACTCTTTTTGGCTGACTATGCCATCCAAGCCAGTAATGCACTGGTGTCGGGTGTTATCTCAGCCACAGGTGGACTTAATCATGCTTGGATTACCAATGCCATCACAATCTCAAGTTTAACCAATGGTACTGCTCCATTTATTATCCTGATATTTCTCCTGATTTTCTTGATCGTGTCGATTGTACTTCTACTCATGTACATCAGTCGTTTGATAGTTATCGTACTTGGTGCTGTCCTTTCACCCTTTATCTTTCTTCTATGGACTCTTCCTAAAACCGCTGACTTTGCCGAGATGGCGGTGAAAGGCTACTTTGTATCAGTGTTTACGATTTTTATTCATGTCGTAACGATTCAACTGGCAGGAACTTTTTTGTCACTACCTGAGCAAACCAACAACTCACTTATCTCAATTGCTGTAGCTATTGGGTTACTCCTGACTCTGCTCAAAATTCCATCGTT
>MEWJ01000055.1:0-5289 GCA_001773385.1 candidate division WWE3 bacterium RIFOXYD1_FULL_43_17
GACCAGTAGAAAGTGAGGGTACTGTTGCTAATGAGCCGGTTTACAGCACATAGCACGAAAAACCACCTTTTATAAACAAAAAAGGTGGTTTCTTTTTTACACCGGACGCTGTATATACATCGCAAAGTTCTCTGTGTAATAATAAATACATGACCAAAATACTAATTATCGAAGACGATATTGAGATCCTAAATCTCTATAAAACCGCGTTCGCCATTGAAAAGTTCGAGGTTGTTACGGCCGAAAACGGAGAAGAGGGATTACAAAAAGTTAAAGAAGAAAAGCCTTCTCTAATTCTATTGGACATAATGATGCCGGTTCTGGACGGCTTTCAGGTTCTTCTGCGCTTAAAGGCAGACGCTACAACCTCGTACATTCCGGTAATTGTTCTTACCAGCCTTGCGGATGTGCGCGATGCCCAATCCTGTTTATATATGGGAGCATTAAAATATCTGATCAAAAGTGAGTCCACTCCAAAACAGATTGTTAATATTGTGCAGGAAACGCTGGGTCTTAAAGAAACCGTTTAGGAATTTACAAAAAGATAGCTGTCCTACCTTAAAAAAGAATTCTCTTCAATAAACTTTTCCTGACATCCACGTATGCATAAATCCTTTTCCGTATCTGTGCTACATGCTGTAATGCAGTTATTCATCGGCCTGAGTTTATCGCTAAGGGTAGGGTCGACAACCGCTGCTATTACCGAAAAGTAAATGATTCCAAGTAAAATGGGTAGGAAAGTCAGGGCCAGTTTCACCCAAAGATTCCACTTAGGCCAAAACCACATAACTATAATTCCAAGAGGGTAGAACAAGAGAAGAAGAAAGGTTGTTACTTTTGAAGCGGAGGGAGATACAGAGTTACGTTTAAGTTGAGGATCCATTAATTTATTATACTCGTAAAAGCACCTTCGGCATTTACTACTAAATAGACAATGCCAGATTGACAAAAACTAACGTAATAATATAATGACCTTAATAAATCAGGCCGGAATCCGACCCGCACCTTAAAAGTGCACTTAAGTTTCCAACAACGCCTGATTTTTTATATTTGCATAAGGATTTTTAGTACTTCCGATGAAGTAACTATACTGGCCCGTGAATATTTTTTTGATCTGAATGCTGTAAGCGCCTTTTCATGTGCCCGACTCTTCTTGCCAACTAACCCAAATCTAAAATCAACTTTGCTCTCTTTGAATTCATATTTTTTAAAAATCCTGTACACGTGAGACTTTATCAGATTCATGTTACCTGGATATTCTATATCTATTACTAACATTCCCTCTAATTTATATCTTTTTATCAGTAAGTATATTAAACAAGCAAAAGTCTTGTATATATAACTTTTAGGTTTTTTAATTGCCGTAAAGTGTTGTTGAATTTTTCGTTTTGCAACCGGCTTTAAATACAAATAGTTTCTGCTGCCGTTAGAAAATGCCACCACGGTAGGAACAGATGTATTTTCTAGTTTTCCGGATTGATCTACCTCGTATGACACAGGTAGATACTAACAAACTGTGCTATATAGTACAACAGTTGTTGTAGTAACAATTACACGATACCGGTGTGATATGCCCATGTATTAAGTTCCAGCGGTCAACTTAAAAAGTAAAAGACGCAAAAAACGCAAACTCATTGACTCACACAAAACAAAAGTAAATACTTAAAGAAGAACATGCCCTATTGTAAGAGTCTAAAAATTAATGGACCCGCACGGAACTAATTAACCCAACCGCTACCAAGCGGTTTTTTGTTTCTATAAATAGGGCAGTTGAAGTTAAGGAAAAAATATATTTCTTTGACATCCTCAGGGCTGGGTTCCCCTTTTTGTAATCGGAGGGATTTGATAATGTGCTAAAACACAAATCAGATTCCTCCGTATTTTTTATTATTCAATTTTCTTTTTTGGAAATACCCCGTGAAAAGGGTAGAGCCAGGACTTTATGATTGTGTAGGTGTTTAAGGGAGTATGATAGCTTGCGCTACTGACTGGGTTCCCTAGGTTTCCTATACATTCACTGATCCTGGCTCGTGTGCCCTTCTCGGTACTTTAATATTTTTATCCGTCAGGTCTTTCGTAACTTAAGAAGCAAGTGGGTAGCGGCTTTCGCGGCTAGTGGGGATCTACTAAGCTTTGGAGTTCTATCTTCCTTTTAAAGGGATGGTAGTACTTGTCAGAAGCTCGGTTTTTCCTTTGCCTTGTTTCTTAGTTCCAGGGTGTGGTGCTGGAAATAGCTTTGAGTGTTACCTCTTGGCTCTCTACGAAATTTGTTTGATATCCTTTGCAGGGCGTCACGCTGGATTTGGGCTTTCGCTTTGTCGCAGTACGGTTACTTCTATCGATTCCCTTCCGGTTATCTTTAGTGAGTTTCCGCGAAGTAGTTGGTTTTCACCAGGCTGCTTCATGACTTCCAAACTATCCTTACGGGTGTAACAACTGGTCTTAAGGGGTAGTGGCTTTCGCTACTAGTAGGGATGATGGGGCCTTGTATCTCTATTTTTCCTTTGGGGGGATGATAGTGATTCGCGGTTCCATTTTTCCTTTGCCTTGGTGTCCGGTTCCGGGGTTTGCTAATGATGACTCGCGCCGTCGTTAGTTTTCCGGGGGTGTGACTTGTGGTCAACTCGTTACGTTTAAATTTTAAAGTGCTTCGAAAGACGTGGACGTTATACTACAACTTTTTTTTAATATGTCAAGGGGTGCTGTGAAAGACTTTTTAAATGCCGTGTTACTTCGAGCAAATGAGACTGCCGAAAGAAAAATCCCCGCGCACAATATCAGGAATTCTTTCTAAATCGTGAATATTAAAAATAAAAATCGGAATTTCTGAGAGCATACACATAGCAAAAGCAGTGGAGTCCATAACCATTAAGTGTCTTTCCAAAGCCTCCTGAAACGTGATTCTACCGAGCTTTACGGCATCTTTGTTTGTTTTAGGGTCCTTGTCGTAAACACCGTCAACCGTACTGGCCTTTAGCACCATACTGCATTTGAGCTCGTGGGCATATTGTGCCACTGCAGAGTCGGTAGAGAAGTTAGGTTTTCCCAAACCCCCTGCTAAAATTACCATTCTATGGTTATTTAGATGGTGTCTGGCTTTTAGTCTTATGTAAGGTTCCGCAAAATCCGGTAAATGAAACGCCGTCATAAGCCTCGTATCCTCGGCGCCCTGTCTTACCAAAGCTTCTCTTAAAGCTACGCCGTTTATAACTGTTGCCAGCATACCCATTGAATCCGCTTCGGCACTATCAACCTCGTGGCTGCGTTCTCTTCCTCTGAAAATGTTGCCGCCGCCCACAACCATGGCCAGCTGTATACCGGTGGATTCAACTATGCCGATAAGGCGTCCGGCTACTTCATTATATTTTTCAAAGCTAATGTGAGATTCGTTTGTGGAAAATAGTTCACCGCTTACTTTTAGTATTAGTCGTTTCGGTTCGGTGTTGCCGGTCGGCATCGCTGTCATATTAACATTTACTGTACCGGTACTCAAATGAGAAGAATTTTTAGGCTTTCCGTTCCATCAGAAGTTCAACGTGTTCTATTCCGTCTCCCATTAATGTAGTTTCTTCACCCACGGTCTTGAAACCAAATTTCTTGTATAAAGCCACCGCGAATTCCTGTTCTTTATTTACTGTCAGGGCAAGCTTTTTTATCTCCTGGTCTTCTTTTACTTTTGCTAACACAAAATCAAATAATTTTGTCCCGAGACCCCTGCCTCTTGCTTTACCTAAAACATAAACGCCTACAATATTGGCGATTTTTCCAATTTCATCGTTAGAAATATAGGCTCCCATAGTTCCGATGGCTTTTCCGTCTTCGATAACGATAGTATTGTAGCGGTTAGCAATTCTTTCCATCCATTGTTCTTTTGTAAATGCTAATTCCCTAGAGTGGCTACTACCGAACGCCTGTGGTTCACACTGAAGTGCGTCTAGTCTAATGTCCCTGTACACCTCCCAAAGCTCGGGTGTTACGGATATTATTTCTACGTCTTTAATTTTTTCCATAGGTGCATTATACAACTGTGAAAATGTATCACATTGCCTTCGCAACAAGCGCAGTTAATCCGTTAGATCCTTCTTCTTTTCCTCAAATTCCTTTTTATCTATCTCGCCTTTTGCATATCTCTCTTTAATTATGTCTAAAGCGGTTTTCTCTTTTGTTCCACCAACCGTTTTGTTCTCTCTTTCAGAACGCAAAAGAATGCGGACAACCTCAATGCCGCCGAAAATCAATAAAATCCAAAAAAGAAGCATAAATATCCAGCCGAATCCGCCCCAGTGCATGTTGTTGTAGAAACCATACATCACGGTAATCACCTCCTTATAATTAATCTAGTAGCGCCAATTCGTCGTCTTCCAACACAAAACTCCCGTTGTAAAACAGCGCTCTCTCAAACTCCTCTTTAGCAATGTCTAAATCCCCCTGTTTCATAAAAACGCGCCCCCTGATCTGGTACAGCTCCGAAAAAGCCCTATTCTCGTTGTCCAAAACCTTGCGTGTCATTTCCAAGACCTTTTCATCGTCCCCCAGCTTTTCGTACGCCAAAATCGGCTCAATCTGGTACCAAAGCATCCTAAACGGTAAACGGCCGGCAACCGATTCATAAGCTGCAACCGCCCCTTCATAATCACCTAAATAGTAGTCGGCTACAGAAAGATTGAAACGGTCATAAATACTTCCGGGGCTAGACTCCAAAATTCTTTCCGATTCTTCTTTAGCACTTTGCCAGGCAACTTTTTTGTTTAAATTTTCGCCTAATATCTTTTCAGCAGTTTCTTTTTGTCCGGGTCTTACTAAAACTATGTATTGATAATTAAACGCGCCCCACAACTTGTTAAAATCCCCGTACGTGTACTCGAGATTTTTTCCCTGGTACGAATCATCCTGTATAAAGACGCCTTTGCTGTCGTCGTACCCTTTTATTACGCGGAAGTGACCGATATACTCTCCGTCTTTAAGCCAGGTTATAGCAATCACGGGAATATCGTTAAAAATAAACTCTTTTATAAGTTCCGGAGTTCCCATTGGACGGAGATAGTAGAGAAGTCCGTATTCTTCTGCTTTTTTACCCAGCTCGTCGGGATTCACGGCCTTATCGTCGTTGTCTCCCTGCGGATTTTGAAAAGGTCTTAGCTGATCACCGAGTGTTTTTTGCGAAACATTGATGCCGTAGTAAGAAAGAGCCATTGATAAGGACGCCGGTCCGCAGTTATTGAACGTCTGGTAAACGTGATAATCGTTTATTAGGGTTTTTTGCGTGGGTAGGGGAGCAATTATTGGCGG
>MEWJ01000055.1:5303-50527 GCA_001773385.1 candidate division WWE3 bacterium RIFOXYD1_FULL_43_17
CTTCAAATGCAGATGTTTCCTGTACTGTCTCCTGGGTCTTAACAACGGCCTTTTGGTCAGTTTTTCCGGAAAAATAGTACACGCCCAGCAATGAAGCGGCAGCTAACAATGGAAGAATTAATACTTTGGCGAAAGCAGGTACATTCCTCATTTGTTTCTGGATATTACATTAATTCTTCCGGTTTGAGAAACTTAGACAGACTGATATTCCTCTTTCAATTTGTCCCCGTACTTTTCCATCAGCTTGTGCACTTTTGGAGTTATGGAAATATCACAATAAGCTCTTCCCATGTTTTTATCGTAATAGTTTTTGTGATAATCCTCCGCTACAAAGAAATTTGTAAACGGCAATATTTCGGTTACTACCGGATTTCTATAATCTTTCGACTTTTCGATTTCCTCTTTTGATTCTACGGCAACTTTTTTCTGTTCTTCACCGTGATAAAAGATTACAGATCTGTACTGTGGTCCGGTGTCATGACCTTGTCTATTTATTGTAGTGGGGTCGTGAGTATTCCAAAACACTTCAAGTATTTTTCCATAAGAAATTTTTGCCGGGTCAAACTTTATCTGAATAGCTTCCGCATGTCCCGTGTCACCCCTACACACTTCTTCGTAAGTAGGGCTGTCTACGTGTCCGCCCGCGTACCCGGGCAATACTTCGCTAACGCCTTCAAGCCTCTTGAAAAGGGCTTCAGTACACCAAAAACAACCTCCCGCTAGAGTAGCTGTCGAAAGTTCATTTTTCATAAATAACCTCCGGTAAATTTTCGCCGCTTCGTACAAAACGCATCGAAATAGAATTCACGCAATGTCTGGTATTTTTGTCCGTCAGATGTTCGTTCTCAAAAACGTGACCTAAATGAGCTCCGCAGTTTGCACATTGAATTTCGGTCCGCATTCCGTCAGCATCGCGAATTCTTTTCACCGCATCAGGATAATTTTCATCGAATGAAGGCCACCCACAGCCGGCGTCGAACTTAGACTTTGAAGAAAATAGGGGAGCGTTGCACTTTCTACAAATAAATACGCCCTCTTCATAAAAAGCATCATATTCTCCGGTAAACGGAGTTTCAGTGCTTTTATTTTCTATAACTAATTTTTCTTCGGGAGTAAGGGAGTTGTATTTCATAGGCAAGACAGTTTGTGTATAGGGATAATATCACCTGCGCCTGTGAATGCAAATTCCAGGCCGGGTAAATTTTGTATAATACTGTTATGAAAAAGGTAACGGTCGCTGCGGCGTTAATCTTGTGCACGGTTCTAATTATTATTTACCCGTCTTTGAAACCTAAAAAGATTTTTGAGACCCGGATTGTTCCTACAAACGTACCTGAAAATTTAAATTCCGGTGAACCGCGGATAATCGTCGAAAACCTTGATACACCGTGGGAATTGGCGTTTCTACCTAACGGTGATTTACTAATAACCGAAAGGCCGGGCAACCTGGTGGTAATCCGCGGAGACCAAATCACCAGAATAAAAATCGAAAACGTTGTCGAACGCGGCGAGGGAGGTTTGATGGGACTTGCGGTAGATCCTGAGTACAAATCTAATAACTATATTTACCTTAGCTACACCACTGGTGCCGGACTCAATATTTACAATGTCGTCGACAGATATATTTTTAAGGACAGCGCGCTGAGTGACAAATTTACTATTCTTGGTAACATCCCCGCAAACGTTTTTCACGACGGAGGAAGAATTAAATTCGGGCCTGACGGCTATCTTTACGTAACAACCGGCGATGCCGGAAATCCTAATGCTGCGCAGGACACAAAATCCCTCGCGGGAAAAATACTTAGACTTAATAAGGACGGTTCAGCCCCCGGTGACAATCCCTTCGGTAACGAAGTGTATTCCTACGGACACCGTAACCCACAGGGTTTAGCGTGGGATAGTTCGGGACGCCTTTGGGCGACGGAACACGGTCCTTCAGGACTGGAAACAGGCTACGATGAACTTAACTTAATTGTTAAAGGTAAGAACTACGGTTGGCCCGTCATTAAAGGCTCTGAGACAGCCGAAGGTATGGAAACCCCTGTTATCAACTCCGGCTCAAAAGAAACCTGGGCTCCCGCCGGACTCGCGTTTTTTAAAAATAGTCTTTATTTCGGAGGACTCCGCGGCGAGACTTTGTATAAATTGGATCCCGATGCTGAATCTTATACGTTAGCCAAAAGTTTAGAAAAAATATACGGAAGAATAAGAATTGTTACTGCCGGACCTGACGGCTACTTATATATAGGAACCAGCAATAAAGACGGGCGGGGAACGGTTCAGGACGGAGACGACAAGATAATTAAAATATCTCCGCGTGATAAACTTCTGTAATGAAAATAAAAATAAAAAGATTTGATAAAACTATTCCGTTGCCCGAATATAAAACAAAAGGTGCGGCGTGCATGGATCTATCAGCCAGAGAGACCACAGTAATTCAACCGCATTCGTTGGGATACATTCCGCTCAACGTTGCTCTTGAAATTCCTCAGGGTTGCTGGGTGCTTTTAGCCGCGCGCAGTTCAACACACAAACTTGGACTTATTCCGGCCAACGGGATCGGAATAGGAGACTCGGATTTCATCGGAGACAACGACGAATATAAGTTGATTGTTTACAACGTCACGGAAGCCGCCGTTACAGTAGAAAAAGGCACAAGAATAGCCCAAATATCCGTGATAAATTACGAAAAAATGGAACTGGAAGAGGTTGACTCACTGGGAAACACTGACAGAGGAGGGATCGGTTCTACCGGCGCAAGATGAGATTTAAAGTTTTTCTTTGAAAAAGTCTACGGTCCGTTGCATTGCCGTTTCGTAATAAGGAGACACTATATTGTGACCCCCGCCATCATACTCAAACACAGAATAATCTTTACCCGCACTTTTTAACACTTTGACAAGGTCTCTTGAATATCCTATATCAACAACATCATCATTAACCGAGTGGTGAAGTTCGAGTGCCCCCGATAAATAATTAATGTTTTTTGTAAGAGAAATCGAAGTCCAAAAACCACTATTCAAATCTAATTCTTCCGGGTTTTCGCGTAACTTCTGAACCTCAGGAGAATTTTCACGGTGTGGGTCCTCCCGCTGCTCCGACGGTTGTTGAGGCCTGCGCATATAGCTATTGTCACTTATGCTGTACTTCGCAAAATCCTCATAACTATAAACTGCCCCTGCCCAAATTACTCCTGCTTTTATTTCATCCGACACGAGCATTGTCCGAAGTACAAGGTTTCCGCTCATACTGTGCCCCCACATCCCTATTTTTTCCGGATTCACATTTTCGTATTTCTGAAGGCTTTTGACCGCGCTTATGGCGTCTATTGTATATGCAGACGAGAAATACGAGCCTGTGGCGTTACCCTCGGAATTCCCATGTCCCCTTAGGTCGATTTTGAAGACCACGAAGCCGTTTCTGGCTAAACTGTCTACGTAGGAAACATAGTTTTGCGTAGTAACATATTGAGCCGGAGGAATATAACCGTGGTTGAAAACAATTGCCGGATAACCACCTTCGGGCGGTGTCCCAACCGGAACAGTCAGATACCCGTATATCT
Source organism: candidate division WWE3 bacterium RIFOXYD1_FULL_43_17 (assembly GCA_001773385.1). Taxonomy (GTDB): domain Bacteria; phylum Patescibacteriota; class WWE3; order UBA101185; family UBA10185; genus UBA8498. Next base: position 8,866 of record MEWJ01000055.1, read on the forward strand.
TATTTCCCTCACTGGTGTAACTGGCAACATATTTTTTATAATTTGAGCCGTCGGAAAGCTCTTCTTCAATAACGGGGGCGGGTGAGTCTATTTTTAGGGTTCTTAGATAATCAATACTTATAGGGGAAACGTAAACGGGTTCTTCAGCTTTTTTCTCAGCTCCTGTATACGGAGACGTAACATTCGTGGTGCCGGCCGCAGAATTACCCGTACGTAATAAATATACGGCTGCAATTGTAATGGAAATTAAAAAGATAAGGGCAATAAACTTTTTCATATCTCAGAGCCAACATACTAGCATATATTATTAAAAAAAGAAAAACTCCGGCAGGCTCTATAGCAGGAACTAAGTTAGTTTCGGTTGACTGCGTAGTTTCAGGTGAATCAGGGCAATGTTGTATAATCAAATTATGAAAACAGGAAAAATTTTTCTAATAGTAACGCTAGCAATTTTGCTTTTAGTAGGAGTTTATTTTGGTTACGGAGCAATGAAGAAACAGGCAGCGCCTGGGGATCAAATTCTACCCAGCCAACAATTAACAGAAAATAATACGCAAGACGATCAGGGCCTTATTTCAGGAAAAATTACAGATTTGTTAAGTCTGGGCAAGTCACTTAAATGTACTTACACGGTTGATGAAGAAGTAAACAAGCCGGGTGTGGAAGGGACAATCATGGTATCAGGCAGCAAAATGAGAGGTGACAGCACAATTATGATTTCGGGTGATACCGGACCGGGAATAGATAGCCACTTTATATCAATGGACAACACAATGTACACCTGGACTTCAAACTCCCCGACAGGAATAAAAATTACAATCGACGAAAAAATTATGTCCGGTGAAGATACTACAGGTGAAGTACCTGCAGAAGCCCAAGCTCTTCAGGAAAAGATGGACTACAAATGCCTTCCCTGGATTGCCGATCCGTCTGTATTTGAACTACCCGCAGATGTAGAGTTTACCGACATGTCAGAACTGACAAAAAATTTACAGGCGCCCGGAGATACCGGAAATATGTGCGCTGTCTGTAATTTAATGGAAACCGAAGAACAAAAAGCTGAATGTTTAACTAACTTCAACTGCGAATAATACTGCAAAACTGATGAGATTGATAAAAATACCGGGGCCGTTCATAAAAAAGCACGTATATATTCTTCTTTTCTCTGCCGTTTATCTGTTGCTCTCGTTCCTGCTGTATAAAGACTTCGGCGTAACGTACGACGAAAAAGTGGAGTACGACTCCGGAAAGTATCTTACAACCTATCTTGCAACACCCACCTCCCCCGATTATGTAGATAAACTTGTGAACGACAAACCTGACAGAATTGAGGCCAGACATTTGCCCCTGTTCAGCACCTACTCCAGAACATACACCGCAGTATTAAATCTTTTAAACCCGAAATACTACTTCGAGTGGTTCCATCTGCTAAACCTGCTTGCCGGCCTTTTCCTCTTCATCTTTGCCTACTCGCTCCTATATATAGTGTACAAGGACAGTTTGAGGGCAGTTGTAGGCCCGGTTCTATTGTTGCTTACACCTGCAGTAAGTGGGCACATTCCTGCAAATCCCAAGGATATTCCGTTCGCGACAATTTTCCTGCTTGGAACTCTTCTCATTTCGTACTTTTTGAAAAGGCCGGGAAATAAATCCGTCGAAATTCTTACACTGGGGGTTGTCTTCGGATTAGCTCAAAGTACCAGAGTAGTGGGTCTCTCGCTTTTTGCTACTTATTTTTTGCTTAGTATGTACCGGGCTATAGCTGACAAAAAAGGGGTAGGACAAACTATTTTAAACTCTCTAATCATTTTGTTTCTTTCATTCTTCGTTTGGGTTTTAAGTGTGCCTTTCGTAGGAGCAAATTTTTTCACCAACCTTGTCTATACAATTACTGACGCTTCAGGATTCCAAAACTGGGACCACGAGATACTGTACATGGGCAGCCTCCTTTCAAAAGAAGAAAGGCCGTGGCACTACTTACCTCTTTTGTTATCAATTCAATTACCTCTTATTATTTTGGCCTCTATAGCATCAGGACTGTTTTTGGCAATTAGAAAAAAGCTCCGCTACGGTATTTCACACCCGGTATCAGTAATAACAACAACCGTCCTTATTAATTTTATTATTTATATTGTGTTACACCCTGTGGTTTACAACGGAATCAGGCACTTTTTATATTTTGCGGTCTGCCTGGTCTTACTTGCGGCGTTCTTTTTGATAGACGGATTCGAAGCCGCAAAAAGAAAACATAAATATATTTTGTTGGGGACGGTTTTGGCTTATTTATTTTTCACGCTTCTGAGAACAGTACATCTGCACCCTTATGAATACATCTACTATAACGAACTGGCCGGAGGTTTGAGAGGTATTGAAAATGAGTATGAGTTGGATTATTGGGGAGCGGCCTACAAAGAATCTGCGCAGTTAGTGCTTGAGGGGGTTGAGAAAAACGGTGTAAATGGTTTAAAGGTTTACGCGTGCGACAACCAATTCGCGGTAGTTTACTATTCCCAATTCAAGTTTGAATTGGTCGGGAGGTCCCGTGACGCGGATTTGATAATTTGCGACACCTTCAAAGAACGGTTAAGGCAAGAGACAGAGGATTCCGCCTACCAGACCTCGTTTCCTGTTATTTCAGAGATAAAACGGGAAGGTGTTCCAATACATATAATAAGGGCAACCCAAGAATTCAATAATCTAATTAAATAGCTAGAGAGGTATTCCGTCAGACTGCTGAAGGAATTTCAATCCCGCTCCCGGGATTAGATTCAGGAGTTTCAGTTTCACCTGATCCGGGTTCGGTTGTTCCTGTCTCTGTTGTATCCGAGGAAGAAGGCTCTGTTTCTCCAATACCCTCGAGTTCATCTGATGGGGCAGAACTGTCTGTTCCTTCTGTTTCATCGCCGACGTCATCTTCAATAGGAGCAGGGGTGTAACCTGAGAGTAGCTTTGAAACCCATCCCAGAATACTAAACTGACTTTCTCCGGCTTTTATTACAGAGATTAAGGTAGCTCTTTGTTCATTTAATAAAGTCAGGCTGGTTTGTAACGCCGGGCTTGTTCCTCCAACTCCTAAGGATTCTGTTGTCCTAATCAATTTTCTTATCGCGTTCGTATTGTGCGAGAGGGTGCTTCTCAGCTGCCCTAAATTTTTGTAGTCAGGACCTACAAGAACTGTCTTCCATTTAGGTTCGTTTACTACTTCTTCTAAAACCTCGGCTGTTTCCTCTGCAGTTGCCTCTTGTTCCTCAGCTATAGTAGTTAATTCGTCGCTTACCTCTTCGTTACCTTTTCCTTTTTCGGTGTCTGCTACAGTTTTTAACTCTTTTGAAACTTGCTTAACAATCTTGATATGCTCATCGCCGGTATTTCCCACAGAAACGGTGGCTTTCATACTGGAAGAAGCAGATTCTTCGCCCTTTTTAGACAGTAAATTCTTGAGAGAACGGGTAATTTTTTGAGTTTTTGTGCCCTGAACCTGAGGAGTACCGTCCACCGGTCCGCCAGAAATTAAGTAGGCTCCGCCTGCAATAACGGCAAAAATGGCTATCAAAATTGGTAAATGGAGAGAATAGAGGGTATAGGTCTTCTTTTTCAAATTTTTAGGCATGTATGAATTGTACAGGGAAAAGGTCACTAAGTTCAATAGGATTAAAAGGGAAAGCAGCCCGTAGTTAGAACGGGCTGCTTGTACAAACAAAAATGCAAACGAAAACAGGTAATTTGCTAAAATAGCCGAACTACCTGAGGCCTCCTTCCAAACAAACCGCTTTAATCCGCCAAATTAGTTCTGATAGAACCTAAATTGCGCTACCTTTAATCCGTTATTGTCGTAGTCCCAGAAATAATCCTGAAGTCTAGGATCAAACAACGGGTATCTTTCGTCAACTCCGTCTCCGGTAAGGTCGGCGTATACATACAGGAGTTGTGAAGTTACGTTAGTAAAAGAGCTTTTGCCCTTTTCTCTAACCAACACAACATTTGATGTTGAGCAGTACTCAACACCGTCAAGATATGCACACGGAGTTGTGGTGGATGTACCACCTGGTTTACCTAAAGCTCTCGCCCAAACAGTGTAAGAAGTTACACCGTCATTATCGGCATCGGGATTAGGCAAACTAAATGTAGCTCCATTACCATCGGTACCGTTTGCATCTAGTACTGCAAACCCGGTTCCGGGTAAAAGGTTTATCTTTATTTTCCCGCTCAGCGGAACAAAAATTCTATGCCCGCTGCTGGAATCCATTAAAGCGGCCTTGTCTTTAGAAACTCCTATAATGTTTAGATTATAATGAGCTCCACTAGGCGCCCCATTACCTGTAATTGCAGCGGCTTTGGTTTTTACTGTAAACAGTAAACCAATCGCTACAGCTACTACAGCCATTGATATTATGGCCTTTTTCATGTTACTCACCCCCTTCTTACTTTTAAGTTGCTACATCTCGCAGCAAATAGTTGGTAAGGTAGGGAAGGCTTACTTAAATTATTATTTAAGCCCTTTATTTAAGCCTTTGCGGCAGGAATCATCGAAACAGTAGATATTACACTATGAGTCGTTTATAGTCAAACAGGCTCCGTGGGGTTGCGTTAAGTCTGATTTAGTGTATTATATAGACAGTTGTCTATTTGTGTATATTTTACTGAATAGATATTTAATTTAAGCAAGGATATTTATGGAACCAGAAACATCAAAAAATCAAAAGTTCCCATATCTCGCTTTATTATTAATTTTGACCGTCGTGGGGGTATATTTTCTATTTAATAAACCCTCGACTACAGCCACAGACACTAATACGGCCAACGTTCAAACTACTGTAGATGAACAGGAAGAGCCGGAACCGGTCACAGAGGAGGCAACACAAATACAAAACGAAGTCAAAATAGTAATTGAAGGAAGTCCCTATAAATTTTCACCCAACACAATAATGGCTAAGGTCGGCGACAAAGTAACAGTAGAATTTAAGAACGTCGAAGGTATTCACGACTTTAAAATAGATGAATTCAACGCAGCAACAAAAGTAATACAGGCCGGAGAAACGGATACTGTTTCGTTCACGGTCGACAAAGCCGGAGTATTTGAGTTCTACTGCTCGGTGGGCGAACACAGAAAAATGGGAATGGTCGGCACACTAAAAGTAGAATAATTAGCGCGCGGCCCGGCATTTTTTAAGAGATTGTACGCACGACCGTAAATATAACTTATACTAGTGGTGTGAACGACGCCGAAAGACCAAAACTTAAGAGATTTTATTACCTGCTCGGCTATGTTCTGGTAGTTTTCTTCGCGGGCTTTGGCCTTTATAGCGCTCTCAAACAACTTCCCAAAGTCCTTCCGGCCAGCGACTCATCAACCCAAACCTATTCCGGCAGTAAAAATCAGGTAGTTCTCACCAAAATAGTTGACGGTGACACTGTAAAAGTACTTTTAGAGAACACCGAGCAAAGTGTCCGCCTTATAGGAATAAACGCCCCCGAAGCAAACGACTGCAGGGGAGACTGGAGCAGGACCGAGATGGAAAAACTGCTTGCCGGCCAGACTGTATTTTTAGAGGAAGATCCCACGCAGGGTAACAAAGACAAGTACGGCCGGCTATTACGGTACATCCATACAGGTAGCGGGCTGAACGTGAACGCGGAAATGGTAGAAATCGGCGCTGCCAAAGAATACACATACGACAAAGACTACAAATATAAGCGTATGTTCATAGATGCTCAGGATACCGCAAAAATTAATAAACTTGGTGTTTGGGGAGTTCCATGTGACTAGCTGACATTAAAAATATAGAGCGAATTCGTATTGCCCGGATCCTGCCATCTTTTTCCATGTACAACGACGATGTTTTCGCCCTTAGAAAGAATTCCTCTTTTTTGTAACTCGTGCGCAATCTCGGTAACATCCACAAGCCCGTGTTCGGGAAACTCAATTTTATGTGGAAGGACGCCGTACGACAAACCCAATTTTTTCAACGTGTCCTCATTCTGAGTTAATGCAATTATCGGTATCTCTGGTCTGAAGGAAGAAAATATACGCGCCGATTTTCCTGTTTCCGTAGCGACCAGTATTTTTGAAATAGAGCGCCCGTTGTCCGACCTGATTATATCTACAGCCGCCTTAACAATACTAAATGTTCTGTCTTCGGAAAATTCAAGAGCCGGCGGCACACGAAAAGCTTTTTCATTGAAACTAACTATCTTATGCATAAATTTAACCGACTCGACGGGATATTTTCCTACCGCTGTTTCGCCCGATAACATTACCGCATCGGCACCGTCACGCACTGCATTAGAGATATCGGAAACCTCCGCACGGGTAGGAGATGGATTTGTAGTCATGGACTCGAGCATTTGAGTTGCCACTATTACGGGCTTTGCGGACGCCCTGCATTTTTCGATAATTTTCTTTTGATAGTAAGTGATTTTTTCGAGAGATACTTCTACTCCCAGGTCGCCCCTTGCCACCATTACCCCGTCACTTTTTTCAACAATAAGATCGAGGTCATCAACTGCGCCTTGGGTTTCAATTTTTGAAATGAGACCTGCGCTCGAATCGTTTTCGGTCAAAAACCTAGAAAGATTTTCAACATCCTCATGATTCCTGACAAAAGATAAAGCAAAAAATTCGGGTGCAACTTTAAGAAATTCCTTTATTTTTTCTTTTTCCTCTTCGTTGATAGTGGGAACAGATATCTTCTTTTTTATAAAAGAAACACCTTTGCCTGATTTTAATAGTCCCGCACTTAGGACGTTTAAAAAAAGGTCTTCTTTTTTACCGTCTACAACAAATTCTATTTTTCCGTCGTCTACTACCAGAACATCTCCCGGATCCAGCTGGCTGTAAACTTCCGGAGGACTTAAAAAGACATCTGCGGGGATTTTTAGCAATTCATCTTTTTTGAGTTCAAGCTCTGTTGACCCGGGAATATGCAAAACACATTCCGGTCCCTGCAAATCTACGATAACCCCTATGCTAATCCCGAGATTTCCACTTACATCACGTACTTTTTTAATATGCTCCAAATGCCAGGCTGTATCGGCGTGCTTGAGATTAAAGCGGAAAAAATTGACACCTGCTGAGATAAGCTCTTTTATATCCTTTTCAGAACTACTGGCAGGACCGAGAGTGGCAATGATTTTAGTAAATTTTCCTGAGTGCATCCGGGCAGTTTAATCGACAACTCTGTTAAGAAATGAGTTTATTATCGAAACAACAATACTGAACAAAAGGGCCGCCCAAATACTTGCTATCTGAAATCCGGGTACAAGGGAAGACGTAAAAAGAACAATAAAAGCGCTGATTACAAAAGTAAACAACCCGAAGGTTATTATATTAATAGGAAGGGTTAGAAGAATAAGGATAGGTTTTACGAACAGGTTCAACGTTCCGAGAACTATCGCTACAATGACAGCCGTAACCAAATCATCCACAACGACGCCGGGAATTATACGGGAAGCAACAAAAATAGCTAACGTAGCGATCACTAACTTTAGCAGTAGTTTCATATTTACAATTATACTTACTTACCACGTTATGTAAATTCTCTTCCTCAGTGAGTACACCGAATGTATACTATAAACATGGAGTTTCCGAAAGATTTTATATGGGGCACCGCAACATCAGCTCACCAGACAGAGGGCAACAACACAAACTGTGACTGGTGGAAATGGGAAGTGGAAAAGGACGGGCGGAGAGATCTGCCTTTAGAAGCCTCCGGACAGGCGTGTGACTCATACAATAGATACTCCGAAGATTTTGAGTTATGCAAACAATTAAACTCTAACGCCGTCAGAGTAAGCATAGAGTGGGCGAGAATAGAGCTGAGAAGAGGAACTTACGATACCAAAGCTCTTGAGCATTATACGAAGGTATTAAAGGCAGCAAAAGAAAAAGGGTTAAAAACATTTGTAACGTTCCATCATTTTACTAATCCTATTTGGTTGGCAGAGACCGGAGGATGGTTAAATTTTAAAACCCCGGGACTGTTTGCGGAGTATTCCAAAAAATGCGCTGAGTCGCTGGGAGAATACTGCGACACTATTGCAACAATAAACGAACCTCAGGTTTACGCATCCATGTCCTACTTAGTGGGAACATGGCCCCCTCAAAAAAAATCGCTATTGCTGGCTCTAATCGTTCAGATAAATATGATCCGGGCTCACAACGCGGCTTATAAAAAAATAAAGGAAGTGTGTAATAAACCTGTAGGAATTGTGAAAAATATTTCGTGGTATGAATATTCGAGCTACACCGTTCTCGATAAATTTATCGCAAAAATCCTATATTTCTTTAATAGCCACTTCTTCTTAAAGCCTATATCTAAAAACCTCGATTTTATCGGACTCAATTATTACTTCACAAATAGAGTTGTAAAACTTAGAATCCGAAATCCTGACAACCCGGTCAACGACCTGGGGTGGTGGATAAACTACGACGGTTTGTACAAAGTCCTCATGAGTTTGAAAAAATACAATTTGCCTGTTTTTATAACTGAGAATGGTTTAGCAGACAGCCACGACAGACAAAGAACCGACTTCATTAAAAAAATGCTGACTCAGGTCCACGCAGCTCTTTCGCACGGAGTAAAAGTTAAAGGATACTTCTACTGGAGTCTGCTGGACAATTACGAGTGGCACCACGGTTTTTGGCCCAGATTCGGACTAATAGAGGTTGACCGCGAAAACGGATTAAAACGTATACCAAGAAAATCCTTTTATGATTATGCCGAAATATGTAAGAATGGAATAGTAAAGTAACCGTATGTTCCACCGACAAACTGCCCTTAAAAAACAGGCGTCAAAAGCTTGGGAATACATTAGAAAACTTTTCGGATTAAACCTGACCCGTATCGTTCTTCTCGCACTTGTAGTTATAATCGCACTTCCTCTTGTACTTTTTTATTTTCTAAAACCTGAACAAAGAAACGACAACAAGTACGGTGTTACATTTTCAAGTAAGTACGCTTACCAGATAGGACTTGATTGGAAGGACGCCTATATAAAAGTTCTCGACGATCTTGGAGCACGAAATTTAAGACTCATCGCTTATTGGGACGAAATAGAAGTTACTCCCGAAATTTATAACTACAAAGATATAAAGTGGCAGCTTGAACAGGCAGATAAAAGAAACGCAAATGTAATACTGGCAATCGGACGTAAAGTTCCGAGATACCCGGAATGTTTTGAACCGAGCTGGTGGAAAGCTATGAGCAGTGAGGATGAAAGGGATAAGGAACTTTTTGAATACATAATAAGAACCGTGATGGAACTTCAAAGCTACAACTCGGTAAAAATGTGGCAGGTAGAAAATGAGCCGTTTTTTCCTTTCGGCGAATGTCTTACTATCAAAAAGTCTACTCTCGAACATGAGGTGGAATTGGTACGGGCATTGGACGAAAGGCCTATCCTTATCCAGGACAGCGGCGAGGGCGGTTTTTGGTTTCCCAGTTACCAGATGGCCGATTACCTTGGAATATCAATGTATAGAAAGATCTGGTACGACTTTTGGGGAACTCTTACAAAAAGCGCCTTTTACTTTCAGTACCCCCTGTCCCACTGGTCATACGCGGTACGTGCTCACATGACGGGCGTCCCAATTGAAAGAATTATTGTTACGGAACTCCAAGCCGAACCCTGGGGACCCAGAATAAATTCGAGGCTTACCAGTGAGGAAAAAAATCAGACAATGTCGGTCACCGATTTTTTATCGACAATAACCTACGCTCAAAAAAGCGGGTTCCGTGATCTTTATTTTTGGGGAGTAGAGTGGTGGCTTTGGGAAAAAGAACAAAACGGAATGCCAACATACTGGGATATGGCTAAAGCTATTTTCAATCAGAAGTGAGAACTTGCTTCCCCTTACCTTGAAGTTAAAATTTGTTTAGTAAGTACAAGCCCGCCGTATACACCGGCATCATCTAACGTTAATGATCTGACAACAGGCACGGGAGCTTTCAAAAACTCGGCAAACAAATCGTACTCCAGCGCCATACTTCCTCCAATAATAAACACGTCACATTTCCAAAGTGCGTGAATTTTACTTAACCCCAGATTTACGTACTCAGCCCACTTTGCCCATACATTTTTGTCTGAACAGTTCTGAGGTTTCATATTGAACAGGGCTTCAAACGAACGCCCGGATGTGTAAGCTTCCATACATCCTGTGTGGTTGCACGCCGGGGCCAAACGGCCTCCTGTTACTATAACTACGTGGCCGGGCTCATCGCTAACATACCCGAACCCTCCGGAAGCATTTTTAGTAACAAGTGCGCCTCCCGTACCGGTTCCGAAGGTCAGGTACCCCACGCGCTGAAAGTACTTACCTGCGCCTATAATAGCCTCTCCTATTGCCCCCAAAGTGGCGTCGTTCTCAACAAAAGCCTGTTTCAGGTATTTTTCATCCAAAACCGAAGTAAAAGGTTTTCCGCTTATATCCTTGTAATTGGGAACACTTCCAAAGTTACCCGTCTGTCTGTCAACAACTCCCGGTACGCCAAAACAAACAAAAGCAGGTTCGTTTCCTGAAGTGAGTTCGTGAATTCCTGAAGCTATTATTTGTTTTTGAGTGGCGGGATTCTTATTTGTATAAAATCTTTTTACCTTCAAAAGGCTACCAAGATCTTCGGACGAGGCTATTCGGGTTTTTGTACCACCCATGTCTACAGATATGTACATTTACTTATACCAATCCTGAGGATCGACGTTCTGAGTGACCTCACCCTGCTTTACCATAACTTTAACCGGTTCGTGGCTCGCGCAGGATACATCCATTCCGCAGGTCACGAATTCGGAATAGTAAGCTTTATAGGTTTGACCTACCGCATCCGGTAGGTTTGGCAAATAAGCATAAACATAATACTCGCCCGCAGGAAGAGTAAGACGGTAACCCACACCGTACGTAAATGACACATCTTTTATATGTTCGTTACTGCAATGCGCTCCCATACCGACAATTTCAACGGCACATACTTCCATGTTTTCCGGTATGCCTTCACTCGGATAACCTAGAGAACCGGTTATGACACCTACTCCCCGTTCTTTTTCAACTTCGGTGATGTCCAGTTCAACCTGCTCCGTAGGTTCGATCTTCAGTTTGAAGTCCTTTAGTAAAAAAATGACGGCGCTTAGAAATGCCGCCGTTACAATAAAAGCTATTAAGATTCCGGTCAACGGAAGTTTTTTTGGGGGAGTGTTTTCCATACATTTATTATACTAGCAAAGATACCTTAGACCAAAAAAGGTCAACTCCGTTAGAACGAGTTTCGGAATCCTTGTTGGCAGCCGCTTTCGAATAATTTTGGAGGATACTCTCGAACACTCTGTTTTTCATACACCACCAAATAAAATTAGCAGCACGTTGTGAACCGAAGGGCAACTGAAGACATCTGATTGCTTTGCCTTCGGGTATTAGTCTTTCTTTTAATGAACCGCTTAGAGACTTTCCTTCATCTGCGTACTCCCAAAGCCTTAGCATCGTCTTTTGGTCAAATATAAGTCCGTGCCTTCGTAAAAAATCCAGGTTGTCCCTTTCCTGACGGCCGACAGGATTTGAAAATAGAAGAAGCGAACCGCCCAGCATGTCAAAATCGTAGAGTGCTTTAAATGACTGTTCGCTGGGTTTTGTGACCTCAAAAGAAATAACATTTTCTTCGTAGATTTTTTCGTAAACGTCCACAATCTCACGGTCATGTTTTGAGGTGTGCAAAAGCACATTCGGGAAAGATTTCACCTCCTGCAAAAACTTGCGTGTAAAAGGCGCTTCTTTACACACAACATGAAACCGGAAGTTGGAGTATTTAGACTGAAGCTGGGGAATCAGGTGATGGAGAAAATCCATTCCCACAGCGGCTCCGGGAACAGGCAAACAAAAATCTATAACCTCACCCGTATCGGCAGACATCTGCCTCTCGCGTTTTTCCATATTTTTACTACTTAGCTTTTTACTCATTAACGGATTTACAGGGTAGGGAAGCACTTCTATTTTCACTTTTTCCAGGTTGCTTTTTAATGCGTATTCTTTTAGCTCGAACATTGTGTTTCTGCTGGGAACAAATATCATATCGGCCCCGGGTACGTACCAAATGTATTGTGGCGTATCATCAGTAACCTGAACAACCAATATAATTTTTGCGCCCGTCTTATTCTCGATCTCCTTTTTTACCGCGGCGATTTTGTGAGCTAACCCGAAATGTGTCGCAACAATTACCAAAGTTTTCGGGACATCAACCTGCTGTTCAAAAATCTCTTCGATTTTTCTTCTCATTTCATCCGAACCCGATCTTAAGTATTTCCTATAGAAATAGGTAAATATTTTTTGAGGACGCCCGCGTTGAAACCACTCCATCAACCGTCTGGTAATAACATGAATGCTTATAAACTTGTGAATAGCTTCAATACCCTTGTCCGAGGAGCCTAAAAGTACGGTGTTAACTCCCTTAGGAAGGCCTGCGGACAACGAATTGGTAACGCGGAGGTGTCCCAGCCCCGCAGGTGCGTAGGTAAAAACGACCAAAGTACAGGGATCGGTTAAAAAGTGTCTTGGGCTCACACCTAAAGTTTATTAGATTTTTGACATCTTTTGTATACTTAATTTATGAAAAAGTTCTGGTTCAGACCTAAAAGGCTCGGTTACGGTTTTGCACCTATTTCGTGGGAAGGGTGGTTAGCTACACTTACTTTAATTATTTTGCTATTATTGTCGGCATACACGAACGGTATATGGGAAGAAGAAGTCTCATCGAAAGATGAAATCAGATTCCTTTTAGACGTAATAATTTTAGCCTGTCTTTTTACTGTTCTGTATAAAGATAAGGTTGACGGCGGCTTGAGGTGGAGATTCTGGAAGTAACCATCTGAACGCTTTCCTGCCTTTTAAGGTATGAACAATAAAGCTGTATACATAGCATTACTTGTGCCAATTCTTCTTTTGATAGGGCTGGCCGTTTTTGGTTCCAAAATTCCCGAAGGACCCACAAAAGAAGAGAAAAAGGCACAGAACGTTTTACAAAAACTGGACACAGAAGAATCCAGTGCGTCGGAAAAAGAAAATTATCAAATTAATCCTACGGGAAATATTCAGAAGGAGCCTCCAAAAATGAACTTAAATTTAAGTAAAAAATATTCTGCGGTGATGACAACAACAGAGGGTGTACTTAAAATTGACCTTTATGCCGATAAAACTCCTGTAACAGTAAACAATTTCGTCACCCTTTCACGGGACAATTTCTACAGCAACGTGATTTTTCACAGAGTTATGAAGGATTTTATGATACAGGGCGGGGATCCTGACGGTACAGGAGCTGGAGGGCCCGGTTACAGCTTCGCTGACGAACCTTTTGACGGAGAATACACCAGGGGTACTATTGCCATGGCTAACGCCGGTCCGAATACCAACGGAAGTCAGTTTTTTATAATGCACAAAGACTATCCCCTGCAAAAAAATTATGTGATATTCGGCAAGGTAAGCGAAGGCCTGGAAGTATTGGATAAAATTGCCGGGGCAGAAGTAATGGTAAGCTCAAGCGGGGAAGCCTCAAAACCCGTAAAACCTGTTAAGATATTAAGTGTAGAGATAGTTGAATCTGATAAATAATAGCAATTGGCTACGTATGCCTTGAGTAGCAATATTTAAGTATTCTGAGGAGGTGATATTGTGGACGAAAATCAAGTAGCAGAACCGACAGACAACGGGTTCCAGCCTGAGAGCGCACTCGCGCCTGAAAGCAGCCCGGCAGATAACTCAAAAATAATGGCTATCGTGGCCTATTTCATATTTTTCCTTCCTCTCCTTACAGAATACAAAGACAACGATTTTGTTAAGTATCACGTTAAGCAATCGATACTCATCTTGTTAGTTGGAGTAGGAATAGGAGTGATATCATCTATACCCTTTATCGGGTGGATAGTAGGAATGCTCGCGTGGATGGCACTCGTGGTCCTTTGGGTCATGGGAATACTTAACGCCGCTTCTGAAAAGAAACAACCCTTACCTTTAATAGGTAAGTACGCCGAAGAGCTTTTAAAGTTCTAAATGCTGATATAAGGCTCCTTGTGAGAAACCAATTCCGGAGTAGTAACCCCTGGTTCCTACCGAGGAAATTACTGAAAGCCTCTTAAAACCCGCGCCGCGGGAGATACTTGAGGCTTTCTTTATTAGTTCCTTGCCTAATCCCACGTGCTGAGCCTTTCCTTCTTCTTCCTGACCTACTACAACGCTATCACCGTAAACGTGAATTTCCCTTATCATTGCCGAACCGGCAATTTCCGTCACTTTAGCCTGCCTCTCCGGCAAAGAAAGTCTGAGGAAAGCCGCGATTTTGTCGTCTTCCGTCACAAACTCTAAAAAGTATTCTTTTGTACCGGCGGTCGGATATACGGTCTCTTTGTATACAAGATCGTCCCTATTTATTTTTTTATCTTTGATCTCGCGGGAGCGTATCTCTTTAAGAACTGTCTTATCTTTTTCCAGCTCTGCTTCTGCTATCTGTCTGAAATTGGTCTTTCTATTACCGGCAACTATATCGGCACCCGAAATGTCGCGAACAACACGGGTAACGCGGCAGTAGCGGGGAACCGTAGGTAATATATTTTTAAAAACGCGCAAAAGCTCTTCCTCGGTGTAAGGTTTCCAGTCTCCTGTTTCGTGAAGCTTCATAAGCTCGGTGCCTTCTACTAACGAACACGGGTAGATTTTCAATTCGTCAGGTCTGTACTTTTTATCGGTGAATAACTTTGCAAAATCCTTAATGTCGGATTCGGGGTCCGCGCCATATAGATTCGGCATCCAGTGCGCGTGTATTTTAAAGCCCGCCTCACGTAGTAAAGAAAAGGCTTCCGCGGTTTTTGCTGCAGTGTGGCCTCTTTTATTCATTTTCAAAATTCTCTCGTTTAGACTCTGTATGCCGATTTGCACTTTCGTAGCCCCCAGCCGTCTTATTCTCACTATCTCATCTTTTGTTATTTCGTCGGGGCGGGTCTCTATTACCAACCCGGTGCATTTGCACAGAGCGCCTACGTTTTTAGCGTGGGATGCAAAGAGTTCCTCCCAGGTCGAGTCCTCACCTATACGTTTTTTGTCGTTTCTTGAGAGCCCGACAATAGAGTTGTAAGTTCCGGTTGCATTAACAAGCTTCTTTTCGTCATACGGAAGCTCGGTTTTGGGAACTAAGTAGGGTTTATTGGTCTCAGGTTTAAAATCGTTCATGGCGTCGAAGCATCTTTTAATAAACCACAGCTGATAGGCTTCCGGGTACGAAGTCCATGTCCCACCCAAAACAATTAGTTCTATCTTGCTTACCGGGTGTCCGGTTTTTTCGTAAGCTACGAGCCTGTTGTATGTTTGGTAGTAGGGGTCAAATTTGTTGTCGTGGGCTCTCTGCGCCCCCGGCTCGCTCGATAAATAGCTTTTGGGCATTCTGATGTCGCTCGGGCAAAAAATGCATTTGCCGGGGCATGGGTAAGGCTTGGTCAGTACTGTAATCGGTGTAACACCCGACATTGTTCTAATCTTTTTAGTTTTGATATTTTCCAAAAATTGCTTCTCGTTTTTGGCTGTCAGCACAAGCTTTCCAGAGTCTTTCAAAGTACGGTATTCTTCCAGCAACGTAGTTTTAGAGTACGTATCGTCCATTCCCTTTGAATTGCTGAATAAAATCTTCAGCACTTCCTTTTCGTCCGCGGCTTTGGCAATATCGCGTATCATTGGTATCATCTTAGAACTATCGACATTTTGTTTTATCATTTATGAATCAGACTCAAATTAACGAGATTTTAAAACTAAACGAAGCTTTCTATAAAAAGGCCTCGGTTTCGTTCTCAAATACCCGCCAGAATTACTGGAAAGGATGGGGTAGGGCGGTTGATGTTTTATCCTTCAGTGATCATTCTACCATTACCGTGCTAGATGTTGGCTGCGGCAACGGCAGGTTCCTTGGATTTTTGAAAGAGCGCCTCCCAAAATTGGAATTAAAGTACACCGGAGTTGATACTAGTGAGGAATTACTGACGGAAGCGCGGTTGAAATATACTGACGGTGACTTCATTAAAGGAGATTTGTTGGAAAAATTACCTGAAGAGCAATTTGATCTTGTCGCGTGCTTTGGAGTAACTCACCACATTCCCGGAGAAGAACTTAGAACAAAATTTTTTAACGGACTTTCCGCAACCGTGGCAAACGGAGGCCATCTCATAATAACTTTCTGGAACTTCGATACCTCGAAAGCCGTGAAAAAACTTGAGGACAAAGGCGATTACTTGTTGGGCTGGGACAATAGTACAAATCTTCAAAGATACTGTCACCTTTACGACGCAGGAGAGCTGAACGATATTGTTGATGTACTAGGCAAAAATGGTCTTACTTTACTCACCACTTTCTGCGAGGACGGAAAAAATGCTGCCTCCAACGATTACTTCATTTTCCGCAAAATTGATACAATAACGTCATGACAGATTGCATATTCTGCAAAATCGCCGCCCGTGAAATTCCTTCCGAGATAATTTACGAAGATGAAACGCACGTAGCTTTTTTAGATATAAACCCGACGACCGAAGGGATGACGGTCGTCGTAACAAAAGAGCATTATGATAGTGACTTTTACTCTAACAACAACGAAATAGTAACCGCCGCAATCACCGCTGCACAAAATATAGCCGAGCTATTAAAAGTAAAGCTCGGGTGCGAGCGGGTACTTACCCGCATCGAAGGCTTAGAAGTAAACCACCTTCATATTAAACTTTATCCCTTTTACACAAACCCTGGCATTCCTTCGGTAGAAGAGATAAAAGAAATTGCTGATAAAATACGCTCATGATAAAACACGAACTTATAAGTAAACTAAAAACTTCCGGTGTGCTGAAATCTACTTCTGTTGAAAACGCTTTGCTTGAAGTCGACAGATCGGATTTCGTTTTACCCGAAGACCGCGGAGACCCTTATGCCGATGCGGCTCTTTCAATAGGTTACGGACAAACTATCTCGCAACCTTTTACTGTCGTTTTTATGCTCGAACTTCTGGGCATCGAGCAGGGAAATAAAATCCTGGATATCGGTACGGGTTCGGGGTGGCAGGCATCACTTTTGGCTTTCATGTCGGGAGAAAATGGACACGTGCATACCGTAGAGATAATCCCGCAACTAAGCGCTTACGCAAAGGAAAACGTGAGCAAATATCCTCTTATAACCGACAATCTTACTTTTCACGAAGGCAATGCAAGAACCGGGTTGCCTGAGGTTTCCAGAGAGCTCGGCGGTTTTGACAAAATAATTGCCGCGGCCGAAGTCAGAGAAATACCGGAAGCTTGGAAAGAACAACTGAAGGTCGGGGGAGTTTTGGTTTTTCCAAAAGACAACGGAATATACAGGATTATAAGAAACACAGAAACGGATTTCGATACAATATTTTTTCCCGGATTTGCGTTTGTACCTTTTGTGGAAGATTAATCTTCGCGGATCATTCTTGCTTCAAAAACTGTTCTCTTTTTTAAATCACCCCAGAAGTAAAAATAAGAAGCCAAGAGTACTATTCCGGCACCGAGACTTATCGCGATAAGTTGGTTATACCCTGTTTCAGGCACCGTACTTCCGGTTTGAGGAGAAGAACCGGCTGATACGGTATCCGGGAGCATCTGACCTAAATGCAGCACGAAAGAAATTTTTTCGGCGCCCTGAGAAATTTCGACTGGATAATCTTTACTCTCTCCGGATAAATCGTAAGACCAAATTCCCGAGGCCACGTTCACATTGTTTACCGCGTCGCCGACCTTTACCGACACCTGAGATCCATCGGTAGCTGTGCCCGTAAGTGTGGCGTTGGTTTGTGTATACCACCATTCAGGATAATTATTACCCGTAGTATCTATCGCACCTATTTTAGTTAAGGAGAGGGAAGCTGAAAAAACGTGAGAAGAAAAAACAACAGCGAAAATTGTGGTGAGCAGAGTTGCTTTTAATACGGGGTTAATTTGCATGCTTATTTTAAAGACTATTAGTTTTGTTTGTGAGTGTCAAGAGATTTACCCGATTAATCAATCTTCTGATACAAATAGATATTAGGTCTCACCCATAAACTCCCCGGAAACTCTATCTTTTTTACTTCTTCTGTCGTGTACAGATCGCGGTAAGGCTTGTTAATCTCCGGGCTATCGTAAGTAAAGTCGAACACATAGTTTCTTCTCTCATTTAAATACTTTAGTCTCCACGCATTAGTACCCTGAACTCTTCTGGGTTCTTTATCGTACGCCACAACCAGCTCCTCAGACTTATTCCAAATATATTTATTTACTAGAATAAAATCCATCGATAATTGGTAGTTATAAAAAATAAGAAAACCCAAAAAGGGTATCACCAAAATCTTATGAATTAACTTAAAACCGTCTATTCCTAAAATCAAAAAAATTAAAACCGGAATTAAAATCACCAGGTAACGGTCGTAGTAGGTTTCCGTAACAGTCATGACTCCCATGTAAATAATCGTGAATACCGCCCACAACCCGTTTATTTTTTTAAACTTCAAAAGCGCGTATGCCACAAACGCACTTAAAACAATCTTAGCCGCAGAATCCCAGTGGCGGTAAAGATCGAACATATACTTAAAATAATATTTTGTGCCCAGTACACCTCTCGGGTAAAAGCCCTTTCTTTCAAGGGTATTTTCAAAATAAGGAAATTCTCCCCACGAAACTTTTTGCGGCTGAAAATAGCGGTTCAATAGTATGTAAGCAGCTAAGGCTAAGCCCAAAAATAGCGCCCACTTAAGCTTTTTCTTCTCTTTAAACACCGGAATCAGTATAGGAAGGAGTAGGGCAGTCATCAGTATAAAAGACCCGTAAATCAACGAATACACATAAGGAGTATTTTTAAGATGGTGAAACTGAAGGCTTTTTTCCATCATTTCGGCAGTTACAGGAAAGAGCAGGACGTAATACACACCAAGACCCGCTAAAACCCCGAGGTTTAACAAGATTTGACTCTTTTCCCTTTTGAACAGCGCGTAAACAAGAGCTGACAGGGGTAATACCAAAGCAACCTGCCTAATATTCAAAGCAAGAAAGATAAAAAGAACGTATAACAAAGTATTTTTCCTTCCACCGGTCTTTACGGTTTCGAGATAGAACAATATGGACAAAAGCATAAAAAATAGGAAATAATTTTCCGTCATAAACCCCCACACGGAGTAGATAAAAAGCGGATTAAAAAACATCAGCAAAGAAACGAGCACCGACCCAAACCGTCCCAAATCGAAATGTCTTAATAAAATTACGTAGAGAACAAAAAAGCATAAAACGGAAATGAATAGGGTTAGGACCGGTAAACTCTCCAAGCCAAAAAGCCACGCAAATAATGTGCCGAGTACACCCTGTGTATAAAATGTGGGAGCCGACAACGGGTCGAGCCTGAAATCCAACTTCATAAAACTCTCTACCATTCCGTAGTAAACCCAGTCGTCGTTCTGCATAAAATCTATTTTTATTGATAGGGGAAGCATGAGAAGAAATAGAAACAAAGAAACGGCCGCTCCGGCGGAATACCTGCTTTTTACGATTTTACTCAACAATCCGTTTTTTAGTTGCATCTTTATTTACCTTGTATATTCTAACAACCCAGTCGTCATTATTCATTAGTCTTCTTTCTTCAGTTTTCCGGGAGAATTGGGGGTAGTTTGACACCTGCACAAAATTTACCGGACGTTTTACTGCGATTATGTAAAACCCCTCTGTTACGCGGTATTTAGCATCCATGTACCACTCGCTGATGGTTTTGTCTTCATTAGAGATGTAACCGTAATCTTCCCCGGTCTCGTCGTTACGGGAATTAATATAAGCGTTTATCTCATCCCACTGCCTGTAATGCGGAAACCCGAAAAGAGGCAGTTTCTGCTCTATGGTGTATTCGGGTGTTATGAGCACGGGTAGTTTTTTTACAAAATTATTGTTCGGATACTTAGTCCTAAACTCCTCAAAATATACTTTTTGCTCCCAGGGGTACTCATCGGTATGATCTACAAAAATAAAGTACGACTGATAACCTAGGAAGGCGAATACGGGAAGTATAAGCATTACCGGTAAAACCTTTGTCCATCTCGGAAAAGCGTTTATTAGTCCGGCTATCCCCAACCCTGCCAAAATAGTGACAGGAAGCACAAAGTTATAGATATGTGTGCCCGGTTTTCTCACAAAAAATTCAAAAATTAAAAATGAAAATACAAACCACAAAATGTAAGGAAGCGCCTTTTTGAAACGCATGATTCCGAAAAGCGCGGCAATTGAAACAAACTCCAAAGCATAAAAAGGGTTGTACAGACGGATAAGTTCTAAATAAGTTCCGAGACTGTGTATTCCTATATCGACTCTTCTGCCGAAATATTGCTGATTATCCGAAAGTCCCGTAAAGGCCAACATATATGGGATTAAAAAAGGAAGTAACAGCAGACAACCCAGCACGAAATTTAATAACAAAATCCTTACCTTGTAACTTCCGGCCTGTGCATTGTTAAATAAAAATCTAATAAAAATGTACAAAACAACCGGGATAATAAAAATTGCGTCCCAGTGGGACAACACAGAAAGACAGAAAAAGAGCGTTCCCAAAAGGGTACTCCGTATCAGCTTCTTTTCTTTGTACAAAAGATCTGCGTAGAAATAAATCGATAAAAAATTAAACAAGAGGTTTAGGTTCTGGTACTGAGCAATCCTCCCAAAACCTACTATAAAGCCATTTACAAGGTAGAGTAGGGAAGAAATAAACGCCGCCAAACTATCCCCGGAAAGCTTTCTAACCATAAGATAAAACGCTGCGACCGAAAATACCGAAAGCAACGCAAAAGGGAGACGCTGCGCGTATTCATTTCTAAAATCTTTAGTAATAAAATGGGGAATTTCCGAGACCAAAAATTGCATCGGACCTTTTCTGCGCGTGATAAAAAAATCCTTCAGACTTTGTGCATTAACGGGCTCGATAAAAGCCTTTCTTTCGTCACCGATGTAGTCAGAATAACCCAGATCTATAAATCTAAACGGAACTGCAAGCAGACTCAAAGCCAAAATTACAAAAACTGTACGCAAGTTATTTGACAGCCTTATGGTTGCCAATTGTAAAAAACCTCCTTCCGGAAAAAAGATGAACGTATCCTGTTTTAGAATTGCATACTTTATTTTTCTTCATTTGCACTCGCTTTATATATCCTCATCGTGTTTTCTCCGTAAACTTCTATCCGCTTGACCGTCTTTTTATTTTTAATCGAAGGAAAGGTGTAGTCGTTAACAAAGGACAAAGGTCTTTTTACACCTATGGCATAATACTCCCCTTCTTTCCCATATCTTAACGGTAAGTAAAAACCCCCGATACTGGACTCTTCGTTGGTAACGTAGGGCAGGTCAGAACCGTTCCTGGCGTTCTCGCCGGCCAAAAACTCAGCTGCTTCCTTCCAACCCCTGTAAATAGGAAAGCCGATAATGTTGTTGGGAAGGCTTTGCTGCGAGTAAGGTCTGGTCTTGCGGCCTAAAATATCCTCCTGCGACCAGGGATAATCCACTGAGGGATCCGCGAATAATAAATAACCCTGATACGCGAAGAAAGAGAAAAGGGCTATAAGCGCAACAACAACTGCCTTAGACAAAAAACCTTTAAATAACTGATAAAAGTACTGCGCACCTAGGGCGGACAATATTACGGCCGGGTAAAAAAGGTTATAAACATGTGTTCCCGGCTTTATGATGATAAACATAAAGGCTGCCAGCGAAAGTAAAAACCAATAAAAATATGGGTACGCACGCTTTGACCCTATAAGTCCGGCAAAGGCCAGTGCCCCCAGGGCATATAAATACACAAATGGGTTATACAGTTCAACTTTTGTAATATATTCTTTAAGGTTATGCATGATATTCTCAAGTGATATCTCAGCCTGACCTACCCGGGTTTTGAAATAACTTATATTCCCCGCATCCGATAAGGCAACTCCGTAATAATTTATAAAAAAAGGCATAAATATTACCAGCACAGGAAGCGACAATGCACCGATGATAGACCTTCTTTGTCTTCCTCTTAAAGGAGCAAAAAGAACATATTTAAAAATTAAAAACAATGCAGGGGGAAGAACAAAAACCATATCCCAATGCGACATAATTGATAAAGATAAAAATAACGAACCTAAAATTGAATTTCTTATCCTGTGATCTTCATCCTTCAATAACGAAAGAAAATACAAACCTGCCGACGAAAAAAGCAGGTTCAGGCTTTGGTATTGTACGACCCTTCCAAAGGCTATTAACATTCCGTTTAACCCCAAAAATAGTGTTGCTACGACAGCCACAAACTGCCCTTCCATATTTTTTATGAATTTATAGAAAAAGAAAAGTCCAAACACGGACGCAAGAAAAAACGGAAATCTGTATGAAAATTCGTCGAAAACATTGTTGTTAAAAATATTCACTGCCTGTGCCACCAAAAACTGCACCGGGCCTTTTCTCTGCGCAAGTAGAAACCCCGTGTTTATTTCAGAATTTTTAACCGGCGTCATTACAGTAGTTTCGTCTGGAATATATTCGGAGTATCCGAGATTTATGAGACGCAATAACACGAACGAAAGGAACACAGCTGTAAGCATTGCGATGTTTGCGTATTTAAGAACTACTGCCAAGTTTTTCTCAAACATATACACCTAAATTCTAGCAAAAAAGTGAACTTATGATATTATATAGACATCCGTAAATATATTGAAAGGGGCAGTTTATGATAAAAGAACTTCCGAAACTAAATTACGCATACGATGATCTGGAACCTTATATAGACGCGCTGACAATGGAGACCCACTACACGAAGCACCACCAGGCATACCTGGACAAGTTAACCGCGGCCATAGCCGACACATCCCTGGAAGACATGGAACTGGAAGATATATTGATGTCGCCCAACTCTATAGGTGAGACCATTAGAACCGCGGTGTTAAACAACGGCGGGGGAGTATACAATCACAACTTTTTTTGGAGTGTTATAGGCCCCGCAGAAGGAAAAACCCCAAACGGCGAATTACTCGCAAAAATAAACGAGCTGTCCGGCTCTTTTGACGCCTTTAAAGAAGAATTTACTAAAAGCGCTTTATCTCTTTTTGGAAGCGGCTGGACATGGCTGGTACAAGGAAAAGACGGGAAATTGATGGTGATGAACACACAAAACCAGGCAACTCCTTTGACAGAAGGCTATAAACCTTTGCTGGCGCTGGATGTATGGGAACATGCTTATTATCTTAAATACCAGAACAGACGCGCGGATTACATTACTAACTGGTGGAACGTGGTTAATTGGGATAACGTTGCTAAAATGTTAGCCTAAAGCTCACTTGACGAGCTTATAAATCTGAGAAACCTTCGTATCTGCAACATAAAATTCGGTCTCGAGGTTATACTTTGGTGCATTCGCCGTTAAGAAATCCTCTTTAGGATTGTCGATTTCCTGATTATCTAATATATGGACGTAATACAATGGTAAAAAGTTTGGTCCCGGTCGCGTGTAGGCAAATCCCCTCAAATAAAAATCAGCGTATGAATCATTATCGTTTGTATAAACACCGTTAACATCATCCTTATTGTCGAAATAAACTTTGATTTGATCCCAGCCACGGTTGTAAGGAAATCCATATAGAAACAATTGATACTTTTTTTCAATTTTATTTATGTTCAAACCTAATACAGAAGATTGCTTCCACGGATACCCTGTATTCAAAGAAGGAACAAAAGTATAAAAAGAAACTCCAACGTATAAAGGCAATAAAACGGAAGCAATGAGACGTGCGTATTTACCTGATATAGAAATTATGTAACCGCTTAAAATAATCAACGGCACCAGATAGTTTTGAATATGGGTACCAGGATTTTTAATAACCAATTCATAGAAACCGAGTGCAGCAACAAACCAGATTTGCACCATATAAATCTTGCGGTCTCCTTTTGCAAAAAACGAAATAAGACCCGGCAGGGTCAGTATTAAGAAAAGATTAAAAGGGTTATAGACACCCACCGTATATGCCGAATTATTAGGTAAATACCCGCTTCCGGACATGCGTCTCGACACGTAATTTACCGTGTTGGAAGCTAAATAGCCCTTTAGTATGTACGGGAGATAAAACGGCAATAAGAGCAAAACCGAAGGTAGAAAAAAGTACTTTAAAAAAGTTACGAGATCCTGCTTACTCTGTGTATAAAATAGAACAGCGGGAATCAGAAAAAATACTCCGTCGTAATGACTGTAAACGGATAAAACCCAAAATACTGCAGCGGCCGGAAGATAAATTCTTTTTTTTCTCTCCTTAGATAAAAGAATAAACAAAATAGATAAAAATCCGAACAACATTAAGAAAGATTGGTACTGCGCCGTACGCCCGAACGCTACACTAAATCCGGAGAACGCATAAATAGTTGAGGAGTAGTATGCCGGATTTTTACCAAAAAGCTTTTTTACAACGAAATAGAAAACTATGACTGATAATACTGACGCCAGTGTGAATGGTAAACGTATCCAGGCTTCGTTGTACCCTCCTGAAATCTTTTCCATAAACCAGGTCGCAATAAATTGTACCGGACCTTTTCTTTGATCCAGTAAAAATTTAGACGCCGTAACCGTCTTATCCAGATAAAGTGTTTTTATTTCGTCACCGTAATAATGGGAATATCCTAAACCAGAAACACGCACAAAAAAACTTAATAACAACAGTACAATGAGAAAAACTTTTTCGAATCCGAACTTTTTAAGTAATACCCCAGGTCTAGTAAGCATCAGGTTTAACCTGAGCACCGTGGTCAGCGAGAAGTCTGACGGCGTCAAGGGCGGCCATACAACCTATTCCGGAAGCTGTTATTGCCTGTCTGTAGTGATGATCAGCCACGTCACCCGCAGCTAAAACACCTTCTTTAGATGTCTTGGTGTTTGAGTTCACGACTATGTAACCTTTGGCGTCCAGCTCAATAAATCCCTGCAAAAACGATGTGTTAGGTTCATGTCCTATTGCAACAAATAAACCTTTCACGTCATCCATGACTTTTTCCTCACCTGTTTTATTGTTTAAAACACGGAGCCCCTCAACATTACGTTCTCCGAGTACCTCTTTAACTTCGGTGTTATATAAAAATTCTATTTTTGGATTATCAGACGCGCGCTTTAACATTATTTTGCTTGCTTTTGTGTGATCTTCATCTCCCCTGACAAGAATGTAGACCTTAGATGCAAATTTTGTTAAGAAAGTACTTTCTTCCATAGCGGCATCGCCGGCGCCCACAACCACAACAACTTTATCTTTAAAGAAAAACCCGTCGCATGTGGCGCAAGCAGATACGCCTTTACCTTTCAATCTATTTTCGCTGTCGAGCCCGAGCCATCTGGCAGAGGCACCGGTTGCTACAATTATTGTTTTAGCTGAAATTTTTTCTCCGGAATCCAAATCAAGTTCAAAGCCTTCTTCGAATGTGCCCTTTATAGAAGAAACGTTGGCGTCCATAAAAATGGTTCCGAATCTCTCTGCCTGTTTTCGCATATTAGCAATGAGTTCGGGGCCCATAATACCCTCCGGGAAGCCGGGAAAATTTTCAACATCGGAAGTTATAACTAATTGCCCGCCTGCAGGATTGCCTGCAATGACAAGTGTTTTTAAAAGTGCGCGCGAGGCATATATTGAAGCAGTAAGCCCCGAGGGACCGCCTCCTATTATTATTAAATCGTAAGTTGACTCTTGCATTTATTTATTATACATCGTATATATATTTCGTCTGAGATAGTATAAAGTTTACACAAACTACATATGCCCAAAAATAAAAAAAATCCAATAAAAAAAAGCGAGGAATCAATAATTTTAGAGGGGGACGCCGGAACTCCTGAGGTAGAACCAGTCGTAGAACTGGACCCGGAAATACTTTCCGTTCTCGAAAACAAAAAAAAGAAGAAGATTCCCTCCCCATCGGATGTGGACTACATACCCGAACTCGAGAGAGACGTTGATTTTTCCGACACTTTCTAGGATTATGTAACTAATGTCAATATTACTTTTGAAGTTGAGGGGAAACCCGACGTTAAACCGTACCATCTGGCCGCCCGAGCTTTATATCTATGACGATCTCCTGACCTACCGTAAGCGTAAATGGTTCGTGGTTCGCGAGGTTACCATATCGTATAACCAAATCGCCCAGGCTACCCTCCATCATTCCCTCCTTTTTGCACACCTCGAAATTGTAACTACGGGCACAGACGACCTGATAGTGAAGTATATGGGGAAAAAGACGGGTGTCCGGGCCAAAAAAATATTGGACCAGAAGCTGTATCATGCACACTCTAAACTCCACCAGGAGGGAGAAGTGGACCATTCCAAGATGAACGTCTACGAAAAGGGGCTAAACAGGTACAGGGAGCTTTTAAACCGCGGAAAGATAACTAAAAAGGAGTACGAAAAGAAGAAAAGGGATCTGTTGAAGCGGGTAGAGTAGCTTTTTTGAGGGCCTGCCGCGAAATTGTTGGAAAATCCCTGCTATAATGTAGAATAGTCAGGTAATTATGCGGCGGTAGTTCAGTGGTAGAATGTCTCCCTTCCAAGGAGAAGGTCGCCGGTTCGAACCCGGTCCGCCGCTCCAGTTAAAATCAACCCTGAAGTTTTTCACCCGGTTCAAAATGTGCTCTGCGTCCGTTGTCCCAGTCAGCCTTGTCGGAAGGGCCGGGGAAGACGTCGATTTCTATTTTCCCTGAATCTATTGAAGCCACCATTGAAGCTTTTACGTCCTTGTTACAAAAAGCTGCACCCATTTCTTCCTCTCCTGCGTTACCTGTTCCTGTGCAAAGCATCCTAAACATTTTATAAGAACCTGGTCCTTCCAAATCGCCGAATTTTTTAGCGAATAAACCGCCGGATAATCTTGTTGCCCGTTCCTCTCTACTTAAGTAAATGTCGTGCCATAGTTTATCTACTCCCTCTGAAGTACCCGTAGCAGCTTCAGCAAAACTATCGTTAGTCATCCTATTAGAAGAAACAACTGTCCCGCCAGGAATTACTTTTAACTGGTTTGTGGAGTTGTGAACAAAATCCACTACGTCTGTATCTATTCCGGCCGGAGTGCGCTTCACAATATTTAATTTGTACCCCGTCGATGTAGGAAGAAGATTATCTAAAATTTCTGACGTCTCGCGTTCCGACCCTAAATGCCACATAACCCAGGTAATCATATTTGCCGGAATAGAGACCTCGGGGTTCTCGTCCGCTCCGGAAAGTGAGTCGGTACAAAGCAGCATGTCCTCCGAAAAACAAAAAGCTGAACCGGGAAGAAGTTCCGGATATATAAACGCTCCTCTCCGCTGGCCATCCGGAAACTCCGCACCGTCCACAAAAAACACTCTTAGCTTATCGAATCTTTCCCCCGGAGCGTCTTCAACATCTTCTTCCGTGTGCCAAACAAAGCATCTACCATCTTCCGTCAAATGTATTCCTGTCTGGCAGCCAACCGTTTCATCCTGGAGAAGAAAGGCTAAATATAATCCGATATGCTGCGCGTAAATACCCCGTTTTACTTCCGGCAGTTTTTCAAGAACATCGTTCTTAAGTTTGTCCAAGCCGGTTCCCGCAGTCCAGCTGTACAAACATTCCATATATTTGTTTACACTATCCCTGAGCCACGCGGGTTTTTCCCCGTTATTAATAAACCCATCACGGATGTAATCCAGTTGATCTGTTATCCTTTCTAAGCGTGAAAGTAATTCTTCCGGATTAGAAAATTCTTCCCCGAGCATATTTTTTGCAGAAGCTAAAACTATGTCACTTACCTCACGTCCGAGAAGATTATGAGATTCCGATAAAGAAGCGTTAAATTCCACCGTGTCTATTTTGTTGAAACGCTCTCTTTCGGCCGCAATATCCGCGTTATAGTCAGAAATACGTTCAGTCAAATCAGGAATTTCTTCAGAAGGTTCGTTTTCCAAACCGCGCTCACTCATTAAATAAGTTTAACAGATTTATTCCGGCAGTAGACAAATAATTTAAACCGGCACGTGAAGATACGCTCCCCAAACCCGAACCGGGCCTAACACCCGTAAATTGACTATTTTGGCTACCTTGTTAAAATGGCGCAAATCAACCTTTTTCACAATCAGGAAAAATCTTAGATAAGGAGGAACGGAGACGTGCACGAGATCAAGAGTTATGAGGAATGGTTTCGGGAAGACGTAAAAGGCCCAAAAAAGATTGTTTATTTGGCGTCCTTTTTGGTTGCGGGTGTAAGTATAATTTGCGGAGCTGTACTTTTCGTAATATTCGCTATTGCGGCCCGTGAACAGCGTTTAGGAACACTACTCAACGACATCGGATTGGCCGGATTTGTAAGTTTTTCAGTGGCACCACTATCTTATGTCGTTCACGATATTACAGATACTATCCTAACGACGGATTACAGAAAATACGTATTCGAGAAGTTATACGGCAATAGTATACTGTTCGGATAATGTTTACGGCGTCTTTGACTGGGAAACCACTCACGGGCGCCATTTTTTATCAGTTAAACGTTAAAGTGCCGGTTGTGCAGGTCCGTTTTCAACTGCCGGAGCTTCCTTTTTCCTCTTAGCAGAGATTAAAGCGAGATTACGTATATAAATCATAGCGTTAAGAACGGATGCTGTTGAAAACACAATGTCTTTTCTATAAATAGAGTAGGCAAGTATCATGACTGTTCCGACCAGGCTGAGGTACCAAAATCCGATGGGAATAACGCTTTCCTTCTTTTTTTCAGACACATACCACTGGTAAGCGAATCTCAGGAAAAACACGAACTGCGCAGCGAAACCGAAAATTATCCATGGATCGAGAAAGCTTATTATTTTTTGAATCATATTAATGATGATATCACAAGCCTGGCTTTACTTTTCTACTAACTTATAGTACGCTACACACAAAACCCACAAAGGAGAGAGAAATGACTGAGGATGGAAATAATCTGAAAAAAGGCAAAATTTTGGGAAAGTACGTAGGTCCCTTTGATCATTTTGGCGATTTTGAAATGATTTTGGAACTTACCGAACTAAAAAACATCAGGAACGACGGTCAGAATAAGGTAATCGCGGATGTCGTTGTCGTAGAAATTCCTGAGGGCACTCTTTTCATTCATCGTACCCGGACAATTCGCTGGGTTGAAGAAAAGAACGGATTCCCGGTGGACGTAGAACTCGTACCTGCTTTCTACAATTCAAAAAGAGCCTGGTATTTGCTCGAAGTGTACCAAGACGAAAATTGGGAAAGCAAACGTCCCGAAGAATGGTTCGACGACGAAAAAATCCTAACTTACGAGCAGGGGCTGCAACTACACGAAGCTCATATTTAGGGCCAAAGGCTGGATTAGGTAACAATACTGATCCGGCCTTTCTTTTTTTCTAACAATATTTTAATAAACTCCCTGAAAGACACACAATCAACGATAATTGTTGAGTTTTGGGCTATTTGATAGTATAAATACAATGTTGCTATGCCCTCGTAGCTCAAAGGATAGAGCAATTCCCTTCTAAGGAAGAGGTTGGGGGTTCGACTCCCTCCGGGGGCGCCAGATATTTAATGTGTAAGCCCACGGGCGAGTGGTGGAATGGTATACACGAAAGACTTAAAATCTTTTGTCCGCAAGGATATAAGGGTTCGACTCCCTTCTCGCCCACCAGACTTTTTCCTTTAACTGCAGTCAATTCTTAATTTATATATTGTTTCGTGATATGCTGCTCATATGGACAAAGATAAATTTATAAATGACATAGTCTTTGAATGGATTAAGCTTGACCTCATGCATATGAAAAATGACATTCCGCCGCGCAAATATGAGCAAGGCAACATACATTTTCCACTCGTACTATACACTCTATCCTGTATGGATTTTCTAGGAGCTTTCTTACACGACCGCCCGTTAGGACCAGGAACTAGTAGCATCGGTGATTATATTGGTGGATGTGGTTTCGATGCGGAAGAATATAACGCAAACCTTCTTAAACAATTGTACAGAAACAACCTTGCCCATAATTACTTTCCATATGGATCGATTACTAGAAACGGCTATAGCCGATTATTTTACAAAGGACCGCATTACGACATAAACCTAGATGCAGAGAAACTAGTAAATGACTTTCTCGAATCCCTGGCAACTTTTGCAACAAAACTAACTAATGATAGGTATGAAAAAAGAATGACTGAATACAAAAGCATTAGGGAAAACTTTTTGGAAGACCACAAAGATTTCATAGACAGTTTGGAAAAATACCCCAATGATGAGGAACTGCATGGTCCTAGTCTTGCTGCACCAGAGGATGAGAGCTCATACACAAGAACAGGTGAAAGCACATCCAATAGTACAAACACTAGTGTAGACAAAAACTCAATAAGTGGTCCTCCCATAGGGGCCGGGGATAGTGGTGTAGATGGAAATTATATGCCGAAAAGCGGTCCTAGTGGTGCTAAAGGCCCCCTTAACATAACAAATTAACCTAACTGGTAGGTAAAAAAGTTCGCAACTTCATACACAATAGTCCACTACGGTTTTTGCTTGTTATATCAACCTCATTTTTGAGTAACCCAGGAAGGGGTCGAACTTTCGCATATCTTAAAGTAAGATTACCTTATGAATATTGATCTTGCCAATCCTTCACAAAAGGACATTATTGAGAAAACTAAAGATTTTTTGCAAAACGATTTCTTCGGCAAATTTCCCCAAATACAAAATATAGCTGCATTAATTATTGTAGGGTCCATAGCAAATAACGACTACGATCAATACAGCGATGTGGATGTCAATGTCTTATTGCCGGAAGAGGTAGATAACAAACCTCTTATTGAATATAAAGAAGAGTTAAGAAAAGGAGGCTCCAAGATAGAATTAAGATTTGCTAGAAATTATGAGATATTGGAAAAATATTTAAACTGGAATGACGATTTTATTTTAGGCGAATATCAAAACAGTATAGTACTCCAAGACCCTACAAAAAGATTCACAGAATTAATTAAAAGGTTTGATTGGTATCCTTCAGATGTTTATCAAAACAAACTAGACTGGTTATTTCACGAGATAACATACACTATCTACCATGAATTAGAAAGTCTGCTAAAAAGAGCGGGCACTAATCAATTCTATGCTCTCGTTATTAAAAATAAACTAATTAGATATTTTCTCACTACAGTAAGGTTAGCTAACAAAAAATACCCTGTGCACGATAAACGTCTTTACACGACCACAGTTAAACAATGCCCCAATAACCTCGGACTCTTAAAATATATAGATGTTTTAGTAACAACTGATGAGAGACAAAGGGTTATAGAAACAGCGGAAGAAGCTAGGTTGGTGCTAGAAAATTACTTAGTCTCATCGAATTTGCTTTCTAAACAGGATATAGAATATTGGTTAAAATATCAGACTAAGAACAAGAGTAAGATTCTTTTTGAGTAACCACTGCAGTTCGCACATCCTGACAGATGGCCCACCAAAAATTTTCAGCCAGAAATACCAAACTACTAGTAGCGGTTATAACGCGGACCTTGTTTACCCAACACTTGCTGCTGATCCCCTGTATAAAACCTTCTCATCGGACCCCTTCTGGACCAGATTTCGTTCAGACCTAGTGAGTCAATAATTTTTGCCGACAACAACACTGCAATAAATAAGGTCAACACTATAACCAGAGGATTTCTTTTATAAGAAAAGTCGTACTTCTTAAGCATCACGACTCCCAAAATAAGAAATGCTAATGCTAGAAAAGGAATCCACAAGGGAAAAGAATCGAACATCTGCATAAGACGCCCAGTTCCAGGACCCTGTTTTCTTATTAAAAATAAAGTTAGGTTTGTAAAAAATACTGAGCCGATTATAAGACCAACTAATCCCACAAACGAGAGTATTGATCCCAATATAAAATACAGTCTGGGTTTCATTTTTACTTCGCCGGACATAACCTTATCCATTATTTTATTTTCCAGATTTATTTCGTTTTTGTTTGACATATTTTCCTCATTATAGCTTTCGCTCTGTTAATTCTCGTTGCTACAGTACCCATTGGCAATCTTAAAATATCTCCGATTTCTTCATATGACTTATCTTCTAAATAGAATAGCGATAAAGGTTCCCGGTAGATTAAGTCCATGTTCTCCAGGCACTCGCGGGTGTGCGCTGCAATCTCCTCTTTCATGTAAGAGTCTTCCACGTCTATACCGCTATCAAAGTCAATGCCGTCATCAAGCACAATATTTTTCTTGTGCTTGTCAATTAAATTCATAGCCTCGTTATGAACTATCCGGTAAATCCAGCTTGAAAACTTTTTTTTCATGTGGAACCCGTTTAAATTAATATAAGCCTTAATAAAACTTTCCTGAACCGCGTCACTTGCCTTGGCGTAATCATCAATTAAATATCGCGCGTATCTCATAAGTCTCGTTTGGTACCTCTGGATAATCTCGGCATATAACTCCTTGTTACCTTTACTAACAAGCTCTACGATTTCTTCGTCAGTTTTATTTTTATAATCATCCATAGTATCCTCATTATTTTACATTACGCCCCGGTGTTAGTACCCGGGGGCGCATAGTCAGCTGCTAACTTAACGATTCATATTTCTGCCGTAACCTCTTCCCGTTCCCTGTCCGGATCCATTCTGAAGACCTAAACCTAGTTCTTCTCTTATCGTTTGTGCCTCTTCAACCTTACCTTCCAATGCAAGCTTGTGAGCTTCTGCAAAACGGGCGAAGTTTTGTTCATTTATCACTTGTGTGACTCTGCCTTTACCCTGCATCAACTCTTTCCAAGCATTGTAATCATTATTTTCGAAGGCTTGAGTCATAGCATCGTGCCTTTCCTCGGAGTAATTTGGACCTTGTACCGTAGGGTCTCCTCTATAGGCAAGTGCCTTTTCTGAGAGTAAAAAGAATCCGCTTAAAGCTATTACTGCTGTACCTAACATTATTATTTTTTTGTTCACGATTTATCACCTCCCTAAAATTAACTTTATATACATGTATTACAGGTGGGGGAGTGATTTTCTTTCATTAGTTAGATACATTGGTAGGTCGCCGCCTTTCTTCTATAAAACCCCACTTTAGAATTTCCCACTTTACAACTACAATATAAACATGAGTCCGAATATCGAGGGTTTACCATTCGCCGAAGAACCTGGTGAAATACTGGGAAGAGGATATCAGTCAATTGTAAAAGAACTGGGGCCCGATTGGGTAATTAAAGAGTTTAATCCTTACACACCTGACGGAGAGCCCAAACGTGCAAGCACCTATAAACACAACCAAGAGGAATCAAATATCCGTGAGTTACAGGAATCACAAAGAATATTACAACAGGATTCTTTATACGGAAAAAGCTTAATACCTGTTGAGTGGGTACTTGGACAGGACGACGAAGGTAATAAAAAATATTTCATGATTCAAAAAAGATTTGAAGGTGAAACTTTGAAAAAATCGTTGGAGTCGGAAGATAAGGACTTAAAATATGAAACCAGGTTCGCCAATTTTTTTAATGAGCACCCAAAACTAAGAACCGAAATGATGAGGTTAATGTGGGGCACTAAAAAAACTTTCGTGGAGACCGGTGTTTTTTCAGATTTTCACCCGGACAACATAGCCATTACTAAAGATGAAAACGGAAACGAGACGTTAAAGGTTTTTGACGTGCCTAATATCGTGAGGACGCGCAAACTGCTTTACCTGGACCCCGAAGCTTCCGTTGAAACTCAAATATCCATACTTAATAGTACGGAAAAACACGCCGTCAGACTTGAGAAGTACGAAAAATGGCTAGGGGTAACGGAGGAAGAGAAAAGCTCGCTTAATCACGAATATAAGTTAGAAAATACAGTTTACGAAAAAGCACTTTCAAAAATACTAACAATAGGAGAACAAAACGAACAAGAAAAAGACCTTCCATCCAAAGTACTTACGTGCATTAGTGGCACATACCCATTCCTCAACCAAGCTGAGTACGATGAATATATGGAAAACGTATCAAGAATCGAACCTAAAAACCCGCTGCACGAAATATCACTGCTAATTAGGTTATTAAATAATCCGCACGCGTCTCTGGATAGGTCTAACACGAGAAATAAAAGCGACGAATACGAAGCTAGACCTGAGAGACAACCTTCAGGTGAATTAATCGATGGTGTCCTTTACCTAAATATACCTACTTTTTCCGGTTCAAAACTAGAGAGCTTGGAAAATGCGTTTCTACCTTATAAAGACGTCAGTGAGGGAATGATAATAGATCTAAGAGAAAACAGGGGTGGGAGCGCGCTGAACCCAATACTTTTTGCCGAAAAATATTTTATAAAGGAGGGGGAACATTATGAAGGTACAACTGTAAGAATCGCGCCGGAAGGCAGGCTAAGATACACCGATATGTACGCCAGAGCGGAAAAACAGGTTCCTTATGATAAACCTATCGTAATATTAGTATCCGGTAAAACTTTTAGTGCGGCAGAAAGATTTACAGCTACAATGAAGGCCGGGACAGATTGCGTCCTAATCGGTACTGATACTGAGGGGGGAAGTGCGGGGCCTATAAAATACGAGTTTGAATATAACAACAACAACTACATAGTGAACATACCTGTATGGAGATTTTTTCTAAAGGGAGAGGAAAAGCCCCTCGAGGAAACTAAAATTAAACCGGACATTCCGTACGAGAAAAGTGACATGGTTGATTTCGCTGTAAACTATATTAAAAACTCAAAAAGACAGGGTACCAAAAGTTCCTGAGACTTCTACTTAGTTAACTTCTCAACTGGTACA
Source organism: candidate division WWE3 bacterium RIFOXYD1_FULL_43_17 (assembly GCA_001773385.1). GTDB lineage: Bacteria > Patescibacteriota > WWE3 > UBA101185 > UBA10185 > UBA8498. The sequence goes on from MEWJ01000055.1 coordinate 43,629, forward strand.
ATACAACCATGCAAGTCAGAATCAACAAATACCTCGCACTCTGTGGACTAGCCTCCCGCAGAAAAAGTGACGAAATACTCGCAAGTGGGGGAGTGCGCATAAACGGCAGACCCGCAAAAATTGGCGATACTGTCGACCCCGATAAAGACACCATTACTTACAAAGGCGAACAACTTTTACCTGAAAACAGGTACGAATACTACATAGTTAACAAACCGATGGGCGTCATTTCAACCGCCAAAGATGAATTTGGACGGAAAAATGTTGTGAGCATGGTCAACTCGGAACAGAGATTATTTCCTATCGGAAGATTAGATCAGGACAGCACGGGACTAATAATATTAACAAACGACGGAGATCTCGCACTCAAACTCACGCACCCCCGTTATCATTTACCCAAAGTGTATGAAGTCACAACCGAAGAACCTGTTTCTGATGAGCAACTCGAAAAATTAGCCAAAGGTGTGGCTGTCTATGATAAAAAAACCTTGCCTGCCGAAACCGAGCGTATAGGTTATGACTCATTCAGAATTACACTTTTTCAGGGAATGAAAAGACAGATCCGTGAAATGTGTAAGGACGTAGGACTTACCGTAAAAATGCTGAACCGCATATCCATCGGACCGATTGAGTTGGGCAATTTGAGAGTCGGCAAATCCCGCATGTTAACCCAGGAAGAAGTTTGGCAGCTTAAATCCGAAGAGTTCTCCGCTTAAGCGCATTAGCCAAATTGCCCCTTATTTTATATACTCACCCCATGAAGAAAATATTATTAGCCGTTGGCGCCATTTTACTGATTCTTATACCTATTTACCTTTATCTCAAATTTTCAACACCGGGCGACGTTATAACTCCGAAAAATAACGGCGGCGTCATAGCGGACAAAGAGTACATTTTTGAAGAACTCGGAATTTCCTTGAGCGTACCCGAAAATCTTCACGTTAACAAATCTCCTAATTTCAACGCCACAACAGGAAAATTAGAGTCTTACACTTTTTACATTCAAAACTATGGCGATGAGGACGGTCCTCCTACTAAATATTTTCAGATTTACGGTTTGTATCAACCGGACCTTCCTGAAACCACTTTTGAAGATTTGGCTCTGATGAAAGATGACACCGAGAATTATGAGTATGTAAAAGAGTTTTCAGCCGGTACTCTACAAGGTTTTGAAGTGAAACAAAAAGGAGAAAGGGCGAACTACTCGTATTCGCTTCTTTTTAATGGAAGGGTTCTTAGAATCACTGTTTCTGAAGGTACTGTAGAAAACAAAACTGCAGCCGAAAAAATAATAAAGACTCTGAAGGTTCTACAACCTGTCACGGTTGGAGAAAATTCTGAAACAGCAGCTTCGGTCATGGGAGAAGGATATAATTTTTCGTATCCAACAGGCTGGACAGCAACAAAAGTTATAAACGGCACCACCGTCACAAGCCCGGATTATAAGATTTCCGAAGGTTTTCCTATTCTGGAAGCCGGCGCCGAACTGGCTGTTTTTACAAAGAAAGCAGGCAGCTACACTATTAAAGAAGACCTGGCGACAAATCCGATTACTTCGAAAATCCCAAACAAAACAGACGTGGTTGTCGCAGAACAAAACGCAGTCAGATACGAATATGACTATGAGGGAGTGCGCGCTGTCATGACAGAATTTATTTACGACGGAATTAGATACTCGTTGAGATATAGGTTTGTGGACGAGGCTAGTAAAAATACATATATGGGCGTTTACGAGGAAATGTTAAGGACGTTTGAGCTTTTATAAACCTTTTACGGAGCTACCGCTTGCACGGTTACTGTAATAGATTTTTGTTGGTAATCGGAAGAGGAGGTCGGTGTTGTGATTCTCAAATCCAGGCTTTTGGTTGAAGAAGCTGTCACCCCTGTTGCAAACGTTTGGTAACTGCCGGGTGTAGTAAATTTTGTAAAGTCGGCATCACCTGAGGCTTTAAATTCAAAAACGAAAATGTTATTTCCCGTTGACGACCCCAATGTCCATAGCGTTCCGCCGGAAGCATTAGACGTTTTTATGTTTAGATTTTCCGTTCCACCGGAGTCGTTTTGCACCGTTTGTGTTTGCGATATCTCTGAGGTAGATTTGCTGGAATTGGCCGCTACTGTGCCGTAACTGACCGTGCCCGAAGTAGTCAGAACTACCGACACAGGTACGGCCGTCGTGAATGAATTACATGTCGGAGAAACCACGGAATAGTTAGATCCGTCAGGGTCCTTAACAAAAGCCTTCCACCAGTACTGTGTTCCTCCCGATAAAGCAGTTTGTGTTTCAAATGATGCCGAAGTTCCGGAGGTATAACAATTTCCGGAAGGGGAACCGCATGTTGTGTCAGTGCCTGTCCACCCGCTCTGATTAACTGACTGATCGTTGGTTTGAACCACTGTCGTGCACCCGCTGTTCGAATAAATTTCCACCTTGTATCTGAGAGCGTCGGCCTCCGGGTCTGAGGCTGTTGCGTTAAATATTGGTAAAACTGACACACCTGTAGCCCCGTCTGAAGGTGAGTTTTGGGAAGGTGCGTTTGGAGGTGCCTGGTAAGTCACTGTGGCAGTAATAAACGCTGATATTGTGCCGTTAACAGCGTTCGTGCCTGTGCTTTTTCCCGATATAGCGATTCCAAAACCCGCAGCATTTATGTCTCCGGGCGTCCAAGTGTCACCCCACAAATCCGAGGAAGATCCATACGTCACAGGGGACGTTCCCCAGTTATTACTATTCGAGCTATCCGTGCTCCCAATTAATCCGCCTTTTACGATTCTTACAGAGTTGTCAGTGGTTCTGTTACCTTTAGACGCAGTAGTACTTCTCGTCACGGAAAAGCTAATTCCTTGGATTATCGAGCCCGTGGGGACGGAAAGGCCGAATTGTGTAATTTTAAGGTAATTGGAAGGTGAGTTGCTGGTGATTCCCGTAACTGTGGTGCTCGCCCCGTTGGAACAGGCATTTCCGGGGGAACTCCAGGCGATAGACCCTATAGAGTTATCATTTACCCCCGAAGCACAGTTATTGGCACCGGCAGTAGCCGCGTAAACAACGCTTACAGTGCTACTAAACTTTCCGTTAGAAGGTTTCTGAAAAATCCCCAAACCCAGGTAACAGACAACCAGTAATATGAAAAGGTACGTAGTTTTTAATAGATGCCGCTTCATAGGAACTTCTATCATTATATGGCTATGTCATTTATAGGCAAATACGTCAAAACATTTCAAAAAAGTCTTGTTGCACCCTCATTTTTATGTATATAATTTACATAAATGAGTAAGATTTTGCTGCCTACATTAATCTTAGTGTTCACAGGGCTTGTCCTTTCAAGCTTAAAGGCGGGAGCCGCCGAGACATCCACAGTTACTGCTACAGTCACCGCTCAAAACGTTTCCGTTACAGTATCTGACAACTCGGTCACATACGGAACGATGAGTTTGGGGTCATCCAAAAGTACTATTACACTCTCTGACACGCAAACAGCAACTAACGCGGGTAATGTCACATCTCAATTAAATATCAAAGGACAGAACAGTACGGGGTGGACACTTGCCGGGACGGCCGGATCGGACCAATACGTACACAAATTCTGCGTGTCTTCATGTTCGACACCTCCTACAAACTACACCGCGCTGACTGTGAATTACCAGACTTTGTCCGCCTCAATTGCAGCGAGCGGAACACAAAATTTTGACCTTGAGCTTACTGTTCCAAACTCCTCTTCTACATACACTCAACAAAGCGTTGATGTCATCGTACAAGCCGTTGCTCTTTAAGTTTGGTTTTTTCAAGATTTAATATAAGATATATTTGTGAAATTTTACATCGGGGTAATCATCGCTTTAACTGCTTTTCTTACTGTTCAAACACCTACTAATGCGTCGATCGGGGTGGGAGTTGGGACAGGAAAAATCGTCGTTGATTCCTTAATTAAACCGGGTTCAATATATCTCCTCCCCTCAATTGTAGTAACCAATACAGGTGATGAAAGCTCGGACTATACAACGGCTCCGGCATACCACGAGGGACAGAAAGAGTTAATGCCTCCGAAAGAATGGTTTATTTTTGAACCCAAAGTATTCCACCTTGAACCGGGACAGGCTCAGCAAGTAACTGTTAAGCTGGATGTGCCTATAAAGGCGGAGCCCGGAGATTATTTTGCTTACTTAGATGCCTCACCGGTAAAAACCAGTTCATCGGGTGGGGCTACTATAGGAGTGGCTGCAGCGTCCAAACTATACTTCAAAGTCGCTCCTGCAAATATTTTCGAAGGTATTTACCACAGGGTAGTGTCGATCTGGAAAGAACTGCAACCCTGGTCCGGTAGAGCACTTTATCTGGCCGGTATAGTTATCGCGCTATTAATTTTCAGGAAATTCTTTAAGGTTCAACTTAACGTAAAACCAAAGAAACCGCTGCCCAAAGACAAATCCGGTAAGGACAAATGGGACTCGGCAGAAAAACTTTACTAATATTTTTTTTACTCTGCCTAAACACATTGATACCAAGTTTTTTATACGGAAAAGTAAACGCCGGCTCTGTTGCTGTGGTTAGTGCGACTGTTACGGTTATCAGGCCGGAGGAGGATGTATCCGATAAATACTTACAAAATACTGTGGACGTTAAGTCACTTTTTAGAAAATTTTTGGAGTCTTTTCTGGGATACGGTAAGTAAATACTCGTCAATACTCCTGCTCTGAAAACATTCCGGGTTTTAAACAATAAAAATCCCAATTATGATCCTTGTTGCACCTGCTTTTCCTGTAAACTACGGCGTTAAACTGCGTATAAAAAGAGTATGCGGCGAGTATTACTAAAAGTATTTTCCCCCAACCTTTTATTCTGACCATGAACGGGAATACGAGCAAAGATAAAAGAGGTAACCACTCAGTAAAAAACCCGTATCCGAATCTGTCCGCTCCGTACCAACACCACCATGCCGAATACATTACAACTGTGGCCAAAAACGCCACACTTAGTAATGTGAGCAGAGTGTCTATATGATCTCTGGACTTAGCCCTAAATAATTTCCACATCCCGTAATAACTTAAAACTAAAGGCGGTGTAATAAACAAAAAGCTCCTGGCGGGACTGACTAAATAACCGAGCAACCCTTCCCAGATAGGCGAGGAAAAAGACGTGTCATTTCTCGCAACATACTCATTTGTTAACGGAGAACCGAATGTTACGTAGTTATAAACCAGATAAAAGACTGCCATCGGCATTCCCATAAGTACAAACTTAATAAACTCACTTCTGTATTTTAGAAAAACAAAAATTGCTACCGGGACGATAAAAAATATGTTTGTCGGTCTGGCCAAAAATGCTAAACCGCATAGTAAACCGGTCCACTTTACTAAAGATTTCCGTTCCGCGGAATACAGTAAAAGTAATATTATTAAACTATTAAAAAGCAGTGCCGGAACGTGCTGCCACAAACCACGGCTGGAGATAGAGTAGACGTTTGTGGCGAAAGCATAGAAAAATAAAAATACATACACCCACCCACCGGTCTTCATTTTTTTTAGTGTGGCAAATTTTCTCAGAACTAAGTAAAAAATCCCCACCGCAATAGCAGTGTAAAACGACGCGGCCACACGCCCGAGCATGAGCACGCCCAATATCCGCTGCGGTGTATCCAGATTTGGGATTTTACCCAAAGATAGCGGGACAAAATAAACAGGTAGTGCTATAAGCCCCGAAACAATAGGGTAGGAAGGTACGTATCTACCGTTAACAAAAATTAAGGAGTGAGGCAGGGTTTTGCTAGCCTCGGCAACTCTCATGGCAGCCACACTCTCTTTTCCGAAAGAAAATCTATGATTCCTTATAATCTCGTATGGCAAGAAAGTATTGGAGGTGATGTCGTAGGATGTAAGCAATCGTCTGTAGGTTCCGGTCTCCAGGTTTTTCCGGAAGTCCAGCGGGGCATTTAAAAGATACAAAATAAAAGACACCAAAACAACAACCGTAAACACGACTACGTGGTTAGAAAAAAACTTTTTAATTTTTCCCTTGCCCGGAATAGTCAACATAAATACATTATAGCCTCACAGCAAGATGAATCTCTACTTACAAAAATGATAAACTATATACCGTGACATTAACACAAACAGCACAAACAGCGTTTCTGTCCCTTCAAAAAAACAAGGTCAGGAGTTTTCTCACAATGCTCGGGGTGATAATAGGCGTTTTTGCCGTAGCTACGCTTGTTTCTATAGTCCGTGGATTTCAAAATTATGTTAAAAACGAGTTTGACGCTTTGGGTTCTAATCTTCTTTTTATAATGCCGGGAAAAATAGATTTCACCGGTGATCCTTCCAGAAATTTTACAGGCAACAAATTCAAGTACCACCACGTAGAAAGAATTCAAACGGACCTGGGGAATAAAATAGAATCAATTACTCCCTGGTACGAACTCTCAAAAAAAGTGACGTATAAAACTAAATCATTTTGGGGGGCAGTTGGAGGATCTAATGAAAGCACAGTTGATATGTTTAATATGGGGTTTACCGAAGGCCGGTTTTATACGAAGGCGGAAATAGACGCGAAAGCCAAAGTAGCAGTAATCGGAAAAGATGTTAACGAAGAATTATTTAACTCACGCAACCCTATCGGAGAAAAAATTAAAATGGACGGAACTTCCTACACCGTTATCGGCGTTATAAAAGAAAAAGGTCCCAGCTATGATAATTTTACTTTCATACCTTTTACGACGCTGGAAACCGAGCTTAAAATAAAAAATATAGGGTCTATGGTAGTAAAGGCACGGGGAGGAGAAGATGTGAATGTAGTGAAAGACGAAATAAGACACGCACTCCTGAAAGAGCTAAATGACGAGGATTTTTCGGTCTCAACACAGGAAGATCTACTCAAAAGAATTAACGATATCCTCGGAATT
>MEWJ01000055.1:50584-56341 GCA_001773385.1 candidate division WWE3 bacterium RIFOXYD1_FULL_43_17
ATTATGAACATAATGCTTGTGTCCGTCACCGAAAGAACGCGCGAAATAGGCTTGATTAAGGCGTTAGGGGCAACCGGCAAAGACATCGCCCTGCAATTTTTAGCCGAATCCATATTTATCAGCATCACTGGCGGTGTTATAGGACTGATTGCCGCCTGGCTAGCCACGCTTATTGCAAAGAACTGGATACCGGCAGAAATACCGATGTGGGCTGCGTTAGTTTCTTTGGGCTTTTCATTTTTTGTAGGAATCGGATTCGGCACCTACCCCGCAATCAAAGCAGGTAAAAAGGACCCCATCGTTGCCCTTAGGTATGAATAAAGAATCAATTCAGGAAATAATAAATGTTTTAAACAGCGGGGGAGTGGCTTTTTTTAAATCCGACACCATGTACGGGCTTCACGCCAAAGAAGAAAATAATGCGGCTGTGGAAAAAATCAGACAGCTCAAAGGACGGGATGCTCAAAAACCTTTCATAATTTTAATCGGGGACACCGCTCAACTACAAAAGTCCGGCGTCCTAATAAATAAAGGGGCTCAAAAACTAATTAACAAGTACTGGCCCGGGAAGTTAACCCTCGTTCTTAGCAACAATGAGAATACTATCGCTTTCAGAATGCCAAAGGACAAAGACTTACAACAAATTCTGAAAGAAGTCGGGCCCGTTGTGAGTACATCGGCTAATCCCTCAGGAGAAAAAGCGGCGGTAAGTGTCGACGAAGCCAAAAAATATTTTGGGGATGGGGTCGATTTGTATGTCGATTCAGGAAATGTTGAGTCTGGTCCTTCGACGCTAGTAGATGCAACAGGAGAAGAAATTAAAATCTTACGTGAAGGCGAAGTAAAGCTGTCCCCTAAAGCCACGAACAGCTATAATTCAGGCATGGGTAAAATAATCAACTATGTGGCCGCAACAGCAATATTTGTAGCCATCGCCACAGGCGTGTGGCTTAATGTTGCTGAACAAAAAAGCGTCGATCATTCCAAGCTCCCGGACAAAGTCGAGCAGAGTATCGGTTTTCAAAGATGGATAACAAACCTTAAAAATAAAGATATGGTTATCGAAGCCGATGAATTTACTCTCAAAGAAGAAAACGAAATTTATAACACTAAATGGATGAAAGTTTACTCAATAGAAGAAGAGGGGATGAGAGAAAAATATGACGGGACAATTGAAAGTTTGCAGAATGTTAAAAAAGTTGTTTTCTCCCCCAGCGAAAGAGAGTTAATTGACTACCGCCCGGAATACAGAGACGGGTACGCACCCAACGAGGCTCATTTTTACGGATTGAAAGAAGATAAAATTATTGACGCAAGAATATTGGATTGTTCCGCACACGCAAATTGTTACTTTGACCGGGCTTACTTTTTAGATAACGACGTTTTTGTTATTTCCGAGTTTTCAAGGACTATTGATAAGAAAGATGAGGTCTCAGCTGTGTGTTCACCGCAGGAAACCTGCGAATATTCCGTTAAGGTTCATGTTATTGATTTAATTAATAATAAAAGGCTGGTTTACGAATCAAAACCTTTTCAGGCAGTGATGGCAGAGTTGCTGCCGGAGTTGTGAGAGGGTAGGGGATAAGGTAATATTCTCGCGGATACGTGCTTTTTATTGAAACGTCGGGGTGTAGCTCAGTTGGCTAGAGTGCACGGTTTGGGACCGTGAGGCCGCAGGTTCGAGTCCTGTCACCCCGACCATTTAAAAAAATTACCCCATCCGTGCCTACTGCTGTATACTTAATCTATGGATCCTGTTAATACAGAATCGAAGCTAAGACATAAGTTAAAGGTGTCTTACTGGTTAATGGTAATTAACCTTATTATCTTTGTTCCTATCCTAAGACTGTCGTATCTTGAAGCTAACAAGAATCAAGAAAAAATAAGGCACATGTCTGACCAAATATCCCGTCTCACAGGAAAAAATGAGGTTTGCTCTAAAAACGAAGCTACAAGAAAAGACGAAGCGAAGGAAATTGAGGCAAGAGATATTGAAGAAAAAAGTACCTGTGTAAGTAATGAGCCATGGAACGTATATACAGACACTACACAAAAATTCGAAATTAGTTATCCTACGGGAAAATTTATCAGATTTCTTTGTCCGGGAGAAGGATTCTTACTCGAACCCAGAAAAACATGGCCAGGCATTAATAATGACCTCAGAATAATGATTGAGGGGTGCGGAAGAGATCGTAGGTATGCGGTGGAAATATTAACTAATAAGGTGCCCTATGAGATACAAGAGACACAAACTTACTACAACATAGACAGACAAACAATTATTTTGGATGGCGGAACTAAGGCTGAAAAATTAATCGGAACCTTAGATATGGAACTATTGGTAAAATCGGAACCTCCGGATAGTTACTACTTTGGAGTCGGAGTACCGGAGCATTTTACAAGAATTTACTTCCAAAGAGATTCGACTTATTACTTTATATCGTTTGAACTTGACGACGAAAAACTTATCGACAGCGTACTTTCTACGTTGCGGTTTATAGAATAGCTGTAAAAAAACATTTTACTCTAACCAATAAAAGAAAAAGTCCTCCTCATAGCAAAAGCTAATGAAAAGGACTTTAGTAAAACTACAGTCTCTTGATTGCCTGCCCAACCCTGCTCCCCGCTACTCCGATTGCTCTTCCACCCGGGTCATTGCGTGAAAACAAGAACCGCAAGGTAGCTCTCAGGAACCTCAGCAGGAGCCGCAACATCACAAACAGGAGAACAAACACTAGGCTTAAGGGCCAGATCCAGGTAGCAAAATTCAACCACCAAGCATCCGGCGACAATCTGTACAGGAGCATATATACAAACCCCCTCACATAAACGGAAACCAACAGATATAAAACAAATCCAATCGCCATCCAACCGAGTGTACTCATTTCAATCTCCTTTCACTGAATATCCGGATTACGTTCTTCGCGCTTACTCACCTCAAAACTTTCCAACAGCGGCAGAATATACTCCACCATCCAGTCAACACTTATTCCCGAACTCTTCAGCCCCGTCAGCACAGTACACCTCACGGCAAAAGTGCTGAAATAAACAGCGTTGGTCAGCATAAAATAGTTGATAACTTTCCAGTTAACGCTTTGATCCGGGATAATACTAAACGACTTCGGCTCAGTATTAAAAAGTGCCAGAAACATCGTTGCCCAATGTATCTGACTCCGGAAAACAAATGTAACTTCGTCTCCGCTTCTTAAACCCAGTAAAGCACGTTCGAACTCAGCTGCATCCACAGTTCCTCCTTTTACCTGCGTCTCTCCTTCAGTTTATCGGTTGCTAGTTTTATACATTGAAATAAATATTTGCGCAAATCCCGTCTCTTGCCTAAACAAGAAATGATTTATACTTAACTAAATGCCGCGCCGGATATTTATCGGGATAAAACCCGACGACTACATCATAAAAAACGTTCAATCTATGCAGGAGCAACTGGCATTTTTACCTGTCCATTGGGTACCTTTACAAAATTTGCACGTCACACTTCTTCCACCATGGAAACCGGGAAATTATGAAAAAGATCTTGAAACATTTAATTCACTGAAAACTGCGCAGCCTTCGAAACCCCTTACATTTACATCCGTAACCTTCTTTAAACCAAAAAATATATTATGGGCGGTTGGACGAAAATCTGAATTCCTAACACCACTTATCAAAAACCTGCGCACGGCTTTTAACCGACCTGAAGACGAAAGAAAGTATTTAATGCACATGACGTTGGCCAAACATGTGGCACCCGAGTTACATATTCCGGAGGTTGAAGTTCGGTGGCAATTTACAGCCGCTGCGCTAATCTTATTCGAATCCGTGCAAACAAAAGAAAACACTGAATACAAAACCCTCTCAACCATTAGCCTGACGTGATATTATAAACTTTATGAAAACAGTTTTAGTAACAGGCGGAGCAGGATTTCTTGGAAGTCATCTTTGCGATTATCTAATTAACAAAGGTGAGAAAGTTATTTGCGTAGATAATCTTTTTACGGGGGATAAGAAAAATATCGAACATCTTCTCGATAACCCGAACTTCAGATTTATTAACCACGATATTATCGACCCTTTATATGTAGAAGATACGATTATCGATCAAATTTATAATCTTGCCTGTCCGGCATCTCCGATTCACTACCAGTTCAATCCTGTAAGAACCGTTAAGGCTAACACAATCGGAGTTATTAATATGTTAGGTTTGGCAAAAACTCACAAAGCAAGAATATTACAGGCATCGACATCCGAAATTTACGGAGACCCTCTCGAACATCCGCAAAAAGAATCTTATAGAGGAAACGTAAACACAATCGGACCAAGAGCTTGCTACGACGAAGGCAAAAGAGTAGCCGAAACACTATTTTTTGATTACCACAGACAGCACCATCTTGAAATTAAGGTTATCAGAATATTCAACACTTACGGACCGCGCATGGCACAAAACGACGGTAGAGTAGTGTCGAATTTTATTTTACAGACGTTGAGAAACGAACCCATTCAAATTTACGGCGACGGTAACCAGACAAGGTCCTTTTGTTACGTATCCGATCTTATAGAGGGAATGTATCGAATGATGAACACCGATGACTTTACCGGTCCGGTAAATATTGGTAATCCCGGAGAATTTACAATGCTGGAACTTGCAGAAAAAGTTATTGAGCTGACAGGTTCGAAATCGGAAATTATACATAAACCGTTACCTATAGATGACCCGATGAAAAGAAAACCGGATATAACGTTGGCTAAAGAAAAATTAAAATGGGAACCGACAGTTGAATTAAACGAAGGTTTAAAGAAAACAATAGATTACTTCAGGTCAATAATATCCTAGTAACGCTAGAATCATCAGTTGCGCATCTCAAAGTTTTTGTGTTATTCTTTTTAAGAAGCATATGAGCAGCTATCCCAAATTTTTTACTAAACAAGGAAGAACTCTACGACCTCTAAACATTCCCACGGTGGATGCTTCTTTTTCTAAAGAGAAGGCTCTTGATTCAATAAGCTCTCTGATGGGTGAAAACACTATTATCCTTGAACGTACGAGCACTATAAAAGGGAGTATGTTTCAAACAGTTAACTCAAAAATCGACCGACTTACCTCAAAACTCCCTATACAAAAATATGCAGCCATGGGATTTGCAGTGGCTTTAATAATGATTACAGGCATAGCCGGGTTCGCTTCTGTTGTACCCAGAAAAATCGCCTTTGCGGAAGAAAACGGCTACAACATTTATTCTTCCCAGCCACTTACTTACGATTACGCGGAATCCAAGATACACACTAAAGACTCAAGGGCAGAGAAGATTGACGGAGTCTTTAACTACTATAAATGCCCTATGGAAGGTCTCGGAGGCAAGTTCGTGGAGGAAGCCGACAAATATGGCATCCCCTGGTGGCTCGTCGCCTCTGTAGCATTTAAGGAATCAAGCTGCGGAAAAAATACACCGACCGTAGGCGGACAGGAAAGCTACAATGCCTGGGGTTGGGGAGTATACGGCGACAATGTCCACTCCTTTGACAACTTTGCACGGGGAATTGAGACTGTATCTAAGTACTTTAACGACAAATTCTACTCTCTGGGTATAGAAGACCCCTGCGAGATTATGAAAGTGTATACACCGCCCTCGGACGGTTCCTGGTGCCGCGACGTTATCCATTTTTCCGAAGTTTTCGATCAGTACAAAACCCTTTAACCCCCTTTCTTAAAATAATCCTATAGTATTTGACGCATGAGTTGAATATGGTAAAATTACCGCTTGT
>MEWJ01000056.1:0-19540 GCA_001773385.1 candidate division WWE3 bacterium RIFOXYD1_FULL_43_17
ATCCCCCAACACTCTCTCCTACTTCCTGAAAGTACTTCTGGTAGCTTTCCACCAGCAAAATCTGGAAAAACACGCAGGTGAGGTTCTCAAGGCGTTGGATGGGATCAAATTGGAGGCATCTAAGTTTAACGACGATTTGGATGTTCTGGAAAAACATATCTCGAACGGTTATAAATCTATGGACGGAATAAGAACGAAGTTCTCAAGACTGTTTAACAAGATTGAGAAGATACAGGTTATCGATGATGCCGAGCAAAAGAAGCTATTAGAATAGCTAAAAACTCTCTAAAAAGACAAAAAAATCCCCGGTGATATGAGCAGCTTGAGCAGGCTGTTGTTCTCACTCACCGGGGTGCTCTAGGAGGAGCGCGAAGAAATCTATCCTGTGGTGGAGGTTTCCTTAGGATCTGAAAAAAGGACCACCAAAGACAAAGCAAAGAAAACCAAAAAAACAACCCCTACAACGACATAGCAAGCAGCAGCCATTTTTACCTCCCCAATCATAAAAAATGCACTAAAACTTGAATAGGATTATTATACTACAAGTTACCCAAAAAGCCACCTGGCGGCACTGTTTAAGAACATTTGCGCTATAATAGTGGTCACATGCCTTCCAAGAAGAAGACCGACATAAATGAAGAGCAAATCAAAGTCATAAACCACATTAAGGGACACCTTTTAGTGGTAGCCGGAGCCGGAACGGGAAAAACAAGGGTTATCACGGAACGCATTAAAAACCTTATTGAAGCCGAGGGAATTAAACCAAAAGAAATACTTGCTCTCACTTTTACCGAAAAGGCCGCAGGAGAAATGGTCGAAAGAACAGGCGACGCAATGCCTTTAGGTTACGAAGAACCGTGGATCTCAACTTTCCATTCATTTTCCGACAGAATATTACGCGCGGAGGGTATTGAGATTGGAATCGACCCGGGATACAAACTCCTCTCATCCCCCGAGCAGTGGATATTGCTACGCAAGAATCTATTTGATCTAGGACTGAAATATTTCAGACCTTTGGGAAATCCCACAAAATTCATTTCGGCCATTCTAAAATTTATTTCGAGACTGCAGGATGAAAATGTATCTCCCGAAGATTTTGAAAAGTTTGTTCAAAACACGGAGCTTGAAAACGAAGAAAAAGAAAGAATATTCGAACTTGCTCACGTTTACACTGAGTACACACGGATAAAATTGGAGAAGTCGAAAATGGACTTCGGGGACCTTATAACATGGACGCTGAAACTCTTTAAAGAGAGGCCACACATACTTGAAAAGTACAGGAAACAGTTCAGACACGTATTGCTGGACGAATTCCAGGACACAAATTTCGCGCAGTACGAACTTATTAAACTTCTATGCCCGGTAGAAATGGGAGACAGGAGTTTGGTTGTAGTAGGAGACGATTCGCAGTCTATTTATAAATTCAGGGGCGCGGCGGTATCCAATATTCTTCAGTTTATGGAAGACTATCCCAAGGCCGAAAGAGTAACTCTGCTTAAAAACTACAGATCGGGGCAAAAAGTATTGGACCCTTCTTATAAACTAATAGTAAATAACAACCCCGACACACTTGAATCCAAACTGGGAATTTCAAAGGAGTTAATAAGCCAGATAAAAACCAAGGGAATATCCCCCGAGATTCGCCAGGCCGAGAGTCTTGAGGATGAGGTTGAGTTTGTAATCAAAAAAATATATGAGGTTCTGGGAAAAGAACCTGAATACACTTACAAAGACGTGGCAATACTTGCACGAGCCAACAGCCATCTCGATCCTTTTCTGATGGCCTTGAGAAAACACGGGCTACCTTATCAGTTGGTGGGAAACAGAGGACTTTACGACAGAGACGAAGTAAGGGATGTTATTGCCCTTCTAAGAATAATTGCCAATCCCAAAGACGGCGTAAGTATGTACCGTGTACTCAACATTCCTTCATTAGAAATAGACGGCGACGACATTTCCAAACTTCTGTCGGAAGCGAGATATAAAAAGACCGATCTGTGGGATGAAGTTAAAAATTCGGAAAAAGTTAAACTGTCCCTTTTAAAGGAGCTGATTAAGGAAAGACAGGAAAATATTACCAGAGAGACTCCGTCGGAATTTATTTTCAATATGGTCACCAACATCGGTTATTTGCGCCCGCTTATAGAAGATGAAACGGTCGAAAACCAGCTGTCCATCAAAAATCTGGATATGTTCTTAAACAAAGCAAAAGAGTTTGAGATCAAACACCGGGAAGACACGAAAGAGCTTCCGACCGTGGTTGATTTTTTGGATTACATGGAACTGGTCTTAGAGGCCGGTGATAATCCGGCGCAGGCCGAGCTGGAAGATATAGACACCGTTAACCTGATGACAGTCCACGCTTCCAAGGGTCTTGAGTATCCTGTCGTTTTTATGGTCAATCTGGTTTCAGATAGATTTCCCACAAGAAATAAAGGCGACGTGATAGATGTCCCCAACGAATTAATAAAAGAAACCTTACCTTCGGGAGATGAGCACATACAGGAAGAAAGGCGTTTGTTCTATGTTGGAATGACCCGCGCTCAAAAGTATTTATATCTCACGCTGGCAAAAAATTATGGCGGAAAACGGGAAAAAGTACCCAGCGGTTTTCTACAGGAAACGGGGTTGAAAATGGAGTATATCGGCAAAGTAGCCGACGAAAAAGCCGGGGGACAAGACAGCTTGTTCGGCATTACTTCTGCTTTTAGGGATCCCCAGGCCGTAAATGTGGCAAATCTTGTACCGCAGACGATGAGCTACACTCAGATTGACACCTATAACGCCTGTCCGTTGAAGTACAAATATTCTTACATTTTGCGCATACCCACGTTACCAAATTACGCGCTCAGTTTTGGTACAACAATGCATGAAACTTTAAAAGAATTTCACACAAAAAGAATGTTTGGGAAAAATGTGTCCTTGGAAGATCTTTACGAAATTTACGAAAGAAAATGGATACCGTTGGGCTACGACGACGAGAAACACAGGACCGAAAGATTTGAAAGTGGAAAGCGGGTACTGGAAGAATACTTTAGTAAACACGGGGCCGTAAAAGATAACATAGAAGCTTTGGAAAAATCCTTCAACTTAAGAATCGGGGGCACTAACTTCTTCGGAAGGATTGACAGGATAGACAATCTGGAAAGCGGTGGGGTTGAAATCATCGACTACAAGACCGGAACGGCTAAAACCCAAAAGGATGTTGACCGTGATGCCCAGGTGACAATATACGCAATGGCTGCAAAAGAAGCGCTCGGATTAAAGCCCGATCTTTTGACCTTGTACTTTCTGGAATCAGGTGAAAAAGTTTCGACAACCCGTACTCAGGAAGAGCTGGTGAAACAAAAAGAGAAAATCGTCGAAACGGTTGAAAATATTAAAAAGGGACAGTTTGAGGCTAATCCTACAATCCAATGCGGCTGGTGTGACTACAAAGATATTTGTCCTTTCGCGTACAGAGGATAAACGGGGCTAAAAATCCACTTTCATAAGTTTAGAAGCTACGCCGTAGATTTTGCTCAAAAACTTTATCACCGGAATTGGAAATTCGACGGGTGTCCCTCCAAATTTTTCTTTAAAGTGACTGAACCCTTCCCAATTTCTGGTTTGAAAAGGAAATCTCTCGTCGTACTTTCCCTCAAGATCAAAGACCTCATAACCCTCGCCTTTCAGAAATTTCATTGTTTCCCACATAAGAAGATAACCGGATTTATTTTTTCTCGCGGAATCGGACGAGCCTCCGGAAACAAAAAGGACCATATTTTTGTGGCCTAAGCAAAACTTGCTTGACTGTAGTTCCCCGTCTTTGTTTCTGACCTCACACAAGTAAGACGTGTCTCCGAAATAATTTACCCTGATTAGAAATTCACGGAACGGAGACATGTAAAAATTCTTTTTCTTAGCTGTGCAATGAAATAGTTCGTAACTTTGTTTCAGCCGATCTTCCGGAGGGTTCTTTATGTTTACTACTGTGTAACCTTCCCTAACTGCGCGGTTTATTGAGTATTTAGCACTGTGCGAAAATTCCGCCCACATACCGTCCTCGGTTCTTGTCAGGTCCATGAAAATAGTCGACGGTACACAGTTGGGAGAGTGTGTGGGGCGGTACCCCCAATCCTCAAAAATTGACAGGTCCTGGTCGTGATCAGGTTCGATTTTAATGTAAGCACATTTTTCACCGCGGCAGATAGTTTCTATTTCCTCAAGATCATCTTTTTCGATTTTCCGCGGGTGTTGTATCTTTACAAAATTTCCCATGAAAGACGGCCGGATAGCTATAAGTATACCTTTTGAGGTTCTCCTGGTTTTCCATCCGATTGCCTCCAGGTACTTTCCCCATCCATCGCTTTGTCTTATGTCCTGCTGTCTTTCCATATTTATCTGATGAGTTTGAGCAATTTCCATCTAAAACTGTTAGCCAGATTAAAGAATTTGTACAATTTTTCGTTTATGACCATGTCATACGAATCTATATAGGCAACATGATTAGCCCCAAACTTTGATTTGAAAACGGAGAAACCATAATATTCGTCGGACTCGTCATTAAGATCAACCGAAGCCCCCCACATATCAAAAGAGGTGCATCCCATTTTCTTACCTAGTAAAAGAGCCTCCCACCCAAGAATAGTACTGGCGAAAAGATTCTTCTTTCTTTCCGTTGAACCTCCGTACGGGTAGTAAAGCACTCCTTCATAAGATAAAAGTATCCAGGCGGCCAAAGCTTCTCCCTCATATTCTGCAATCAGCAATTTTGCAAGCCCGGCCTTGTTAAAAACGTCCCACATATCGCGGAGGTAAGACTGTCCTCTATAATAAAATTTCTGCCTTACACCGGTCTCTTTATAAAGAGAGTAGAAAATTTCGAAGTCTTTGTCTTCAGTGCTTTCTCTTACTGTAACTCCGTTTTTCTTAGCGTAGTTTACGTTATAGCGGTGTTTTTTATGGAGAGCTGAAAAAAGCTCCTCCTCACTTTTTGTGAGATCTATAAAAAAATTGGCTTTGGCAAATTCGTCTCTGGGAGAATGTACACAATGCTCTTCGAAAATCTTTGCGGCTGCAGCTTCCTCTGAACTTCCTTTTATAATGTTCGGCACGTCGAAGTGTACGGCAATGCAATTATTTTCCTCCACCGACTTTTTTAATTCTTCAAAATTCACTTCGAAAGGGGACACCCGTGGACAATACGCATAATTGTAAGAAGTAAGAGGAATGTTGTGAATTGTATAAATAACATTACCTGCCGAGACTGCGGGGGTACCGTGTTTGTTTTTAAATTCCGCCCACAGCGGAGACTGTAGAATGTGCTTTCCCATGCTGCGAGTATAACATTGACGGTATGTGGTTTATAGGATATGTTCTAAGTATTAACAACTTAACCGTCCATAACGGACGGGGTAAAAAGGATAGAGACCGGTGAAATAGAGAGTCCCGGTCAAAGCGTCCGGGCAGATGCAAAGGTTTCAACCGTGTGTTTGTCCGGATTTTTTAATTAGTTCCAAAACTTTCTTTGAGTATCTTATTAAACTCCGGTCTTTTTCTTTGACCAGCAGGTTAAATTTGCCAAATTCGTGTTTGTATTTTCCCTGCAATGACCCCACTCCTTTAAGATGATAGTCAAAAGCTGCTCTTATATTTTTCCAAACAAACTGCACGCGTCCTTCTTTTTCCAATCTTCTGACACTAAATTTTATTTTCGGATCTTTTAACAGAGCGTACTTGTACCCGGCCTTGAACATTCTTCCCACCAGATCAAAATCTTCGGCCAGTTTAACTTCTTCCTGAAAACCTCCCACTGCATCAAAAGAGGATTTCTTGACATAAATGAACGTTCCTACAGCCGCAGGAAATCTGTCCTTTACAGTCTCCAGATATAGCTGGTTAAACGCCCAGTAGAGAAATTCGTCAATCAATTTGTCGGAGATAGGCACGTTCCAAGAAGATAAAACGTCTACGGTCTTTTTTTCTATGTAACAGTCAATCTTCGAGATAAAATCCGGCTCCGGAGCGACGTCAGCATCAAAAAATATTAAATTCGGGGCTTTCGACATTTTTGCACCGTAGTTGCGCTGAAAAGAAACGCCTCTCTTAGGGGATGCAACAAAAGTAAGGGCCAATTTATCCGTAAAGGATTCAACCACTTGCTGTGTTTTATCCTCGCTGACAGCATCAATAACGATTACCTCAAAGTCTTTAAAGTCCTGCTCCACCAAAGCCTGCAGGAGAATCCCTATGTATTTTTCCTCGTTTAGTGTCGGTATTAGTACGCTATATTTCATAAATAATCCTATATTTCACAAATACTCCTTATTTCATAAATACTCCGATATTTCATATAGATTCCGGGGAATGAAGTACTTTATAAAATTCCAGCCATTCCTCCGGGCTTAAATTTTGCGGCCTGAGTTTCGGATCTATGCCGCCCTTATCCAACTCTTCCTTTGAAAAGGGTTTGTTGAGCATCTTTCTCGGGTGAGAAAATGCGCGGTGAAGAAAACCCTCGTACTTTTCAATCGTACCACGGTCCATTTCAATATTTGTTCTTGTCAGTTTGATGACGGCCCCATCAACTTTAGGTGCGGGTGTAAATTCGGTTTTAGGAACATTGAATAAAAGTTCGGCATCATAAAATGTTTGAACAAATGTTGAAAGATAAGACGCATCGGGAACTTTGCTGCATACCTTCTCAGCGACTTCTTTCTGAATAAGAAAAACTACTTTTTCTGGCATAACATCCATTTTTATCACTGAATGCAGAATAGGAGATGTTATGTAATAAGGTAAAGAGCCCAACACATTAACTTTTCTTCCGGAAGTAAAAGTAGGAAGCCACTTTAAAATATCGTCGTGGATTATCTCTACCGCCGGCTCACTCGCGTACATCCCAAGAAGTTTTTTGGCAAAACGTTCGTCAACTTCCACCGAATAAACCTTCACGTCACGGTCGGAGACACGGTGCAAAAGAATCTCCGTGAGAATCCCATGTCCGGGTCCGATTTCGATAATATCTTCGCCGCTCACTATACCCAACGCGTCGACCATTGATGCCACAATAGAGGGTTTTGACAAGAAATTCTGACCTAAAGATTTTATCGGCTCGTACATCACTCTATTATACCTGTAACCCCAAACACTTGTCTTAAAGGCCTTACCAATTGAAATTATTCCGGTCGTAATCGAGATCGTCGAGAAATTCGTCCACCGAGCCGGGAAGGCGGGGAAGTTTTCCTTTTTCCATACTTATTCCACGGTATTCCAGAATTTCGCCGGGGAGTTCCCCTAAAAATCTGCTGGGAATATTTACCTGAATGCTTCCGAAGTATAAGCGGCTTGAAACACAAGTCATAAAAACTTTTTCTTTCGCCCGTGTGATCGCGACGTAACATAAACGTCTTTCCTCTTCCAAAGCGTCCTGTTCCAAAAGAGACTGGGTGTGCGGAAACAAACCCTCCTCCATTCCAACAATAAAGATTACAGGAAATTCAAGGCCTTTCGAGGCATGTACGGTCATTAATGTTACGACCGGAACATTTTCATCGCGGGGGCGGTCAGAACTTTCTATCAACGCAACATTTTCAAGGAATTCGTTTAGATCGACGAACTGAGCTGCAACCGACTTTAACTCATTAATGTTTTCAATTCTCTGAAAATTTTCCTCGGTTCCGTCGTTGAGCCATTCAATATATTTTGTGTCGGCAAGAATCTTTTCCATAAGTTCCAGGGTCGATAAAGTTTCGGCCGAGGTGATCCATTCCCTAACCGGAAGGTGGGATTTTTCTTCTACAGCGTCGATGTCCCATTTTAGTTGTTTCAACTGTTCTTCGGACTTTTGCCCTATCCCGCGGGGAGGAACATTTATTATTCTTGACCAGGACATTTTATCTTTCGGATTGTGCACAACCTTTAAATACGAGATGACATCTTTGATTTCCTTTCTCCCGTAGAACCGCACACCGCCGATAATGCGGTAGGGGATGTTGTTTCTTATGAAATGTTCCTCGATGTTTCTTGACTGTGCGTTCGTCCTGTATAGAACGGCAATATCTGAATACGCTTTTCCGCTCATTAAAGCCTCTGAGATTTCATTTACTAAAAAGGACGCCTCCTCTTTTTCCGAAGCCCCGCGGTAAACTATCAAACGGTCTCCCTTCGAATTGTCAGTCCACAGATCGAGAGGAATATGAGTTGAGTTATTTTTTATTAAATTTTTTGCGGCCTCGAGAATATTTTTCGTCGATCTATAATTCTTTCCGAGATTATAAATTTTTGCTTTAGGATAGTCGTTTTGGAAGTTTAAAATATTTCTAAAGTCAGCGCCCCTGAAACTGTAAATTGCCTGCGACATATCTCCCACAACGAAAAGGTTTTCGTGACTGTTGGCCAATGCCTTTGTAAGTGCGTACTGAACTTTGTTTGTATCCTGGTACTCGTCCACCAAAATAAACTTGAAGGCCTCCTGATATTTTTTCAGAATGTGGGGGGACGCCTCAAATAAATGAACTGTCTCCAAAAGCAGGTCGTCAAAATCCAAC
This sequence comes from candidate division WWE3 bacterium RIFOXYD1_FULL_43_17, assembly GCA_001773385.1. Lineage (GTDB taxonomy): Bacteria > Patescibacteriota > WWE3 > UBA101185 > UBA10185 > UBA8498. The sequence continues at coordinate 8,532 of MEWJ01000056.1, forward strand.
GCGTTGCTTTGGCGCAACCGCTGCTGATACTCGGGATATATTTTAGCGACCGTTTTCTGAAAGTACCCCTGAGCATACCCGGCATACATTTCAGGAGAAACCATCTCGGATTTTGCGCCGGAAATATGTTCCAGTACCGCGCGTGGATGGAACCTTTTAGTGTCCATTCCGAAATCCTTTTCAATGTCGCGGATTACTGCTGCCTGGTCGTCGGTGTCATAAATAACATAAGAGATGGGAATTCCAATGTCACGGCCGTCTTTTCTTAAGATTTTGGCGCAAATACTGTGAAAAGTACCGCTCCAAGGAAGGCTGTTCTCAGAACCCAGGATGTCTTTTACCCTGGACTTAATCTCGTCTGCCGCCTTGTTTGTGAAAGTAACACACAAAATATTAGTCTCAGGCACTTTTTTCTCTTCGATAAGAAAAGCTACCCTGTGGGTCAAAACACGGGTTTTTCCGCTACCGGGACCCGCAACCACAAGAGCGGGACCAAGGTAATGGGAAACTGCGGCAATCTGGTCTGCATTAAGGTCTTTTAGAAAAATGCTGGTAGTATCCGACACGTAAATAACATATCACAGCTGACTTTTTTGTCGATACTCGTAAAAATTTAGACGGAAAAAAGTCACAATAGAGTTACAATAAATATAAATGTTCAAGCAATCTCTTCCATACATAATGCTGGCACTCATAATCGGGCTGGGTATATATCTCGCGGGTATTGCCCGCGAGAAGGATGTACTGCGGACGCCGGGAGCCAAGTATTACACGGTAGAGTTTGAAAATGGCGTGATTTTATACACCGAAGTTGCGGAAACAAAAGACGAATTAAGAAACGGGCTAATGTTTAGGGAAAAATTACCAAAGAACACAGGCATGCTTTTTATTTTCGGAATGCCTTATACGTACTCTTTCTGGATGAAGAACACGTTAATTCCTTTGGATATAATCTGGATCAACGACAAAATGGAAATCGTCGATGTAACAAAAGAGGTTCCTCCCTGCGTAACGGAAGAGTGCACCGCATACTCACCGAAATATCCCGCAAAATATGTTATAGAAGCTCCTGCTAAGTGGACTGTGTGGAAAAAGATATATCCAAGTATGAGGATCAAAGTGTATCGAGAAGATGGTGCTCAACTGTAATTCCGTATGTGGAAAATCCGTAGTCGAGCATTAATATCATGTCCCCTTTACGGTCTATGCTGTTTAACACAATCCCTACAAGTTTTTTGCCGGAATTTTCCGCGTATGTAGAAAGGCATAATCCCGCTTCTTCCGTGTAGCCTGTTTTCACCCCCGCAACACCCGGGTAAGTTGTGAGTAAATTGGTCTGGTTAGCAAGGTATAAATATTTATGGAGATCCGAATACGGGAGTTCTTTTTCGACCGTGGCCACAATCTCCCTAAATTCTTCGTACCTCATGGCGTACTCGGTCAATACTGCAAGATCCAAAGCCGTTGTATACGAACGGTCATCAAGACCGCTGGGGTCAAAAAATCCGGTATTTTTCATCCCGAGCTCCAGCGCTTTCCTATTCATCCACCCAACAAATTCTTCAGAAGAGCCTGCAACATTTTCGGCCAGCGTATACGCGGCATCATTTCCGGAATTTAGTAAAAGACCATACATCAACTCCGCTATTGTGTAGGCTTCGCCCTCAGAAACACCCATTTCATTTTCGCCAATGGCGTCGGCCTCGGCGGTAACGGTGGCATAATCGGAAAGGGATTTATGCTCCAGCGTTATAACCGCAGTCATGATCTTAACCAAACTGGCCAGTGGCATCTTTTTATCTATTTCTTTTCCATACAAAATGTTGCCTGTGCCGGCGTCCATAATTATTCCTGCTCCTCCGGCAATGAGATCAGAAGGAAATTCATCCTCTCCGGCGGACGGAACCAAAGGAACTTTGCTAATATCCGAAGGTTTTAATGTTTCCAGGTACTCATCTTTAGCCCCCTCGACCCTCACTTCTTCCGCCGCTCCGCTTTTCAGAAAAAAGAACCCCACCAGGCTAGTTAACAATAATGCCGTAGGTACAACCCATAACCACCAATTGCCCTTACTAATTTTTTCCGGATTTTGTGAAATTTTTTGCTGGTAGCTGTACATAATGTAGACCAAAAATTATGTTATCATAGATGTCGTCCGTAGGATTTAATTTTATTAAGGACAACTGTCTATGGTGCAATTATTAGATTTTTATGCAGATTGGTGCGGGCCCTGTAAAATAATGGCCCCCGTGCTGGAAGAGATCGAAAAGGAACTCGGTAAAAAACTCGAGGTTAAGAAAGTTGATGTTGAAGCCGACGGTGCGTTGGCACAGGAGTTCGGAATTTTCAGCATCCCCACTTTTGTAATAATGAAAGAGGGAAAAGAAGCCGATAGAAAAGAAGGGGCAATGCCCAAAGAAATGCTGAGGAGCTGGATTAATTCGCATCTATAGATATAATTACCCTATGACTGCCCGTCTAGCAATTAATGGTTTCGGTAGAATTGGAAGAGCTTCCCTAAAAATAGCTTTAGAAAAAGAAGGTGTGGAAGTTGTCGCGTTAAATGACTTAACTAATCCCCGCATTTTAGCCCATTTATTAAAATACGATACAGCTTACGGTGTCTATGAAAAAGATGTTTGGGTAGAAGAAGACGGAAAAGTTGTGCGCCTGGAAGAAAACGCAGGAGAAAAGGATTTCTTTTCAGTTACAGGTAAAGAAAACTATCTTGTTGTAGAAGGAAAAAAGAGTCGTGTGTTTTCTGAAAAAGATCCTTTGAAACTGCCGTGGGGAGACCTTAAAGTCGATACCGTGCTTGAGTGCACAGGAAGATTTACCGAGGATGATTCCTCGAAAGCACATATAACTGCCGGGGCCAAAAAAGTTGTGATTTCCTCCCCAACCAAAGGCGGAGACACCCAGACTTTTTTGATAGGGGTTAATGATTCGCAATATCTCGGACAAAATATTATTTCAAACGCCTCGTGCACAACCAACTGCATTTCACCTGTAATCGCCATCATGCATTCCAAATTTAAGGTGTTGAAGGCCGTGATGAGCACCGTGCATGCAGTAACGGCAAACCAAAGTGTGGTTGACGGCCCTCCTTCGGGAACCAAACCGGACATGAGAAGGTCACGGGCTGCCGGGTTTAACATATCACCTACAAGCACGGGTGCTGCAAAAGCTACGACTCAGGTAATACCCGAACTTGCCGGAAAATTCGACGGAATTTCTTTAAGAGTTCCCATAATCACAGGTTCTATTTCCGACATAACGATGGTGGTAGAAAAAAAGACGACAAAAGAAGAGGTAAATAAAGCGTTTCTTGAAGCAAAGAACAATCCCTTCTATAAAGGCGTTTTGGATGCTACTTATACTCCCCTTGTTTCTTCAGACATTATAAAGAGCAACTTTTCCGCCATTGTCGATTTGGAAATGACCCGGGTGGTGGACGGTGATTTGGTGAAGATACTGGCTTGGTACGACAACGAATGGGGCTACAGCAACAGACTTGTTGAGATGGCTCTTTTAATGACCTCCTAATATAATCCTCATACAGGTGATAAAATAATTCCAATGAAATCAGTGTTGGAAGCTAATATAACTGCAGGACAAAGAGTCCTTGTAAGATGCGACCTTGATGTTCCGGTTGCCCGCAGGGAAGTCCAGGAAAAATACAGGCTTGACGCTTCGGTTGAAACCTTGAATTATATTATTTCCCGGGGCGGTTTTCCCATCATTATGGGTCATATGGGAAGCCCGGGGGGTAAGGCCGATGAACAGCTTTCAACAAAAAGTCTGGCATTCTTCTTCGACAACGCCTTGGGTGTGGGAAAATATGAGCTTATGGAAAACTTACGTTTTAACCGCGGGGAGGAAGAGAATAACCCCCAGTATGCCAGACAGCTGTCTGCCAACGGAACTATATTCGTAAACGAAAGCTTCGCAACTTCACACAGAAAACACGCTTCTATCGTCGGTGTATCCGAGTGGCTTCCCGCATACGCGGGTATACGTTTTCAAAAAGAGATTGAAACACTTAATCTTTTGCTGGGAGACGTAAAAAGACTTTTCGTGATAGTAATTGGCGGGGCAAAACTGGAAAGTAAACTTCCTGTTGTAAAAAAATTCCTAAAAAGAGCTGACTTTATTCTGCTGGGCGGCAAGCTGGGAATGGAGTGGGAAGAGGAACTTCCGTTTAATCTTGTGATACCCAAAGACTACGCACCGGAGAATAAAGATATCGGTAAACAAACGATAGCGGATTACACAGAAATTATCAGCCGAGCAGGAACTATCTTATGGGCGGGTCCTCTTGGAGCCTATGAACAGCCTGAGTATTCCTTAGGAACAGCAGAGATAGCTTCGGCAATTGCAAAAAAGACGCAAGAAGGCGCTTTTACAGTAATTGGCGGCGGAGATACAATAACAGCCGTAAACAGCTACTCCCTGCTTGATAAATTTAGTTTTGTCTCGACCGGGGGAGGCGCAATGCTACAGTATCTTGCTGAAAAAACCTTGCCCGGAATAGAGGCTCTGAATAAGAGAAGATAATGCCAAAAATACTTAAAATAAGTTTTCCTGAAAAATGCGTGGGGTGCGAGATGTGCGCCATAGAAGCCCAGCGTCAGCTCAGAAAAATAGGGCTCGATGGGGCATTGATAAGGGTGTTCAGAAACACCAACTCAAAACTCGGCAACATTGAGTACGCTCTTGAAATAGACCCGAGAATCAGCAGCCTTAACGTAGATAAAATTCAAAAAATATGCCCGAAAGGTGTTTTTGAAGTAGAGGAAACCGATTAATGGAAACGAGACCCAGAAAAATATTATCAATAGACCTGACAAAAAAAGAGTATGAAGTAAAAAGCTTCGAAGATCTCAACAGTTATATAGGGGGCGTCGGTCTCGGTTTTAAGTTGATGGAAATGTATTACGACAAAAATCCTTTGATATTCGCCGTCGGACCTTTGAATGGACTATTTCCATTCGCGTCAAAAACAGCGGTTGTAATAAATAATGACGGCGTGATAGAAGACATTTACCTCGGGGGAAGCATCTCGTTAAGGATAAGGTATGCGGGACTGGATGCTATCGTAATACATGGCGTCTCCCGGGAAAAAGCTATATTGGACATCACAAACGCCGGCGTAAGTTTTAAAGATCCGTCGGAGGATCCTGAAACTCTCGGACTTCCGGGGAAAAGAAGCGTAATAAAAGTGGACGGTTCTAAAATATTGCTGGGGGGATACTTCACAACTCCTGAGCACTATCTTGAAAAAGAATTTACGGATAAAAATATTTCAGGAATTGTGGTAACCGGAACCGAGCTTATAAACATAAGAGATTTTGATAAATATGAAGACCTTTATAAAAAAATCTTAAACAGAAAAGATGAGCTTAGTGTTCTGGAAGGAACATACCCGTCGTGTTCCAACTGCCCGATGGGATGCGGAAAATCAAAGACAGGCGAGATGGGCGGAAACGTTCTTCTTCACAGTCTTGTAGCCTGTCAATATGCGGATAGAATATATACTGATGTCGGCGTGGTCTTTTCCTGCCTCAACGTGCTGGGTTACAATTATACTCACGAAGACATCGAGTCTTTGCCAAAGTTAATTGAACAGACTCTAAGGAGGATTTCGTGAAATATATCGTAGCCAACTGGAAAATGAACATGAACATACAGGACGTAATAGGCTGGGCGGCCGGATTCGATACGGCTGTGCTAAAAACAGGCGTGGGTGTGATAGTCGCGCCGGCCTCTATCCATATTTTCCCTGTTGCTGAATTGTTAAAAAAGATCGGTGTGGATATTTCTGCACAGGATATCTCTATAGAGGAAAAGGGCGCGCACACCGGAGAAATGGGAGCTTTCCAGGTGAAAGAAATGTGCAAATACGCAATAGTCGGGCACAGCGAAAGAAAAGAAGCACCTGAACTGGTTATTAAAAAAATTGACGCATGCCTCGCCAACGAAATAACCCCGATCGTTTGCTTTGTAGAACCTGAGAAAGTAGAAATGTATAAACGTCCGGGCGCTATCTATGCATGGGAGGATCCGGCAAATATTTCGAAAAACGGCAAATATAGAGAAAAAAATACGAAGGATATAAAAGAGGGCGTGGAAAAGATCAGGGAAATTTTAAACGATGGGGAACCCCTCTTATACGGCGGATCAGTTAATGGACAAAATATCCCCGATCTGGTTAATATAGAAAAATTGGACGGTGTTTTAGTAGGCAACGCCAGTCTTGACCCGAAACACTTTTCCGGGATTGTTGCCGCTTATTAAAAGCATTCTATGAAATACATGGATATGTGCAGAAAAACTAACGGAACTGTTAGTACAATAAAAAACGAACGCGGTGGGTCGCAGGCAAAAACCCTCAAGTTTATTGCAGCTGCGGGATTAGTTCTCACAGTAGCCGTGGCTTTTGCATTCAAGGATAAGATACTTGCTGCCTTCAACCCCATTTCCGTGGTCGCTACAATCGCGGGGACCAATCTCAAAGAAACCGACGGAAGAACAAATGTACTCATATTGGGGTCGGACAGACGGGCTTCCGGGATAGAGTCAAGCAGAAATGTTTTAACTGACACAATACTCGTGGCATCAATAGGAAAAGTCGACAAAGATGTCGTGCTTATCTCGCTTCCCAGAGACCTTTGGGTAAAGGATCCAAACGGGTACTCAAGCAAGATAAATGCGGTCTATGCTTCCTCTAAGGACGGGAGTGGGGCAGATAAGCTTAGAGCAGTTCTGCAAGATGTTTTAGGAATTCCGATTCACTATCACGTTATGGTCTCTTTCGATCTTTTCCAAGAGATAATAGACATTTTAGGGGGAGTCGAGGTTACCGTGGACACAGCATTCACCGATTATGCATATCCTATCGAAAACATGGAGGATAACAAATGCGGAAGAACAGACGATGAAATTAAGAAGATGAGCGAAGAAGGTAAATCTGATCTTGAGATTTATTTTTGCAGATATGAAAAAGTCGTATTTAATCAGGGAACTCAAACTATGGACGGCCAAACAGCTTTGAAGTTTGTAAGATCGCGTCACGGGAACAATAACGAGGGTACAGATTTCGCGAGATCCAGAAGACAGCAAAAAATTATAACGGCAATTAAAAATAAATCGCTATCTATTCAAACGCTGGTTAACCCGGCAAAACTTAAAAACCTGTACGACGCTTATGCACAAAATACCGATACCGACATAGATTTCGGAGCGGTTAATTCATTCTACTTGCTGTCTCAACAGATAAATTTCGATCGTGTGGTTTCAGTAGTACTGGATGACAGTAGCTCAGCGGAAGAGGGGGGCCTGCTGTATCACCCTGTCGATAGCACTTTATACAACGGCGCTTACGTGCTCATTCCACAAACCGGGGACTACGTTCAAATCCACGCCTTTGTCCAGAAATACCTTTTTGGAGGAAAGTAATGATATATATAGTGCATGGAGAGAACCTCTCCAAATCCAGAGCACTCATCCTAAACCAGCAAAAGAAACTAATGGTCAGATACAAACAGGAGTTTTCGATAGAGGACACAACTCCAACCGACCTTACTAATAAAATCAGAAGCATCGATATTTTCGGGGAGCCCCAGTTTTTCGTCGTAAACATATCGGGAGCGGGCCGCGCAAACCTGGAAGAGTACATTAACGTTATTACACAAACCCCGCCTCTGACCACTCTCGTAATTCTGTCGGAGAAGAAACTTACTGCGTCGAACATTTTTATTAAGAACGCGGCCGCCCTGAAAGCGCAAATCCTGGAAAACGAGTCGGTGGTTGAAGGTACGTCGTTTGATTTTGTGGATGCCGTAATGAGAAAAGACAGAGTCAACTCTTACAAACTAATGCACAGGGAGTTGGACAAAGATAAAGATCCGTTCGAACTTTTCGCTCTTCTTATGTACGGGCTGAGATCCCTGGCCCAGGTAAAATTTGAGAGCCCTTCAGCGTCGGGAATGAACCCATACGTACGTTCCAAACAAAAAAATCTGACGGGAAAGTATTCCGGAGAGGGAGTTAAAGAGCTTTTCAAAGCATTCTATGAGATGGATCTAAAAGCCAAGGTAGGGGAGATAAACCCCGAGGTTATGCTAACTTTGGCTGTGGAAAAAGTGTTAAACTCTAATTAATGCCGATCCAGTTCGAGCCTAAAAAGTACATTAAAGATAATTCGAATGACCCCATCTATAAAACTGTAAATTATAATTTTTATTTCAAATCAAGAATTCTTTCAGGTCTTTTAATGTCACTGGGATTTATCGTGTTGGGAACTCAGGTTGTGCTGCCACTTGTCTTTTTTAAGACCCAGGATGAAGTTTCTAAACCTATGAGAAGCAGCGTTCTTGGCCTTGCTACCGGGTTTAGTGATTTTGAGTTCAGGGAACTGGACGAAGGAAAGACTTCAGGAACCGGAACAAAGGAAGAGCTTCCAAAATTCTTTACTCTTTCAGTACCAAGGCTCGGGATAAAAGACGCGATAGTTGAGACCAATTCTCCGAACCTGAGCCCCGAAACATCGCTGGGACATTACGACGGCTCCGCGCTTCCCGGAAGTAAAGGCAATGCATTTATTTACGGGCACTCCGTTTTACCCTGGTTCTATAATCCCAGAAACTACAGAACTATATTTTCTACTTTAGGAGATCTTAAGACGGGGGATGAATTTCAGGTCAAGTATATGGGAGAAGATCTAAGTTACGTCGTGGAGTCAAAAGAGCTTCTTTCGCCCGACAAGGTAGATCCTCTTGCCGGATTCAAACCTGCTTACCTTAACGAATCTACTATAACACTCATGACGTGCTGGCCTGCAGGAACAAAAACAAATAGATTATTAGTAAAAGCTGTGCTGATGGAAGAGTGATATCAATTATCTTTGAGGACTTTTTTCTCGAAGCCACTAAGGGCGGTTTTTCTGGGATTACTGGAAATGTAGTACATTCCCGTTAAGAAAAATACCAAGGAAACGAGCAGTCCGGCTGTAATTCCGACTATACCTGTTTCCGGAACGGTACTTCCGCTCCCGGTCGTCTGAGGGGTAACCGGCGAAGAGGTGGCTCCCGCCAATACAGCTGCGCCTGTCGGTAAAGCATCCGCGGGTTTATCAACGATTTCTCCAAAAACTGACCCGGTCGGTGAATCTGAGGCACTTTCAACCTGTCCTGTGTCGTCTGCCAACGCCAATGTTTCGGTAGGGGCGACCGCAACTACTGTTGCGGGAGCTACAGAAGCCTGATACGGAGCGGACGAAGTATCCCCGCTACTGTTCGTAACGAGATAATAGACAACACTAAATACAATAAGGGATATGGATAATGTCAGTATAAAGGTTTTAAATCCGTTTTTCGCGCTATCGCTGTTCATAGGCAGGTTTCAAATTTCGTAGAAACTCTATGTCAATAGTAACATCTAACGGACGGGACATGTCAAGTATATTCTGAGTAATATATTTATCCCTATTTGCGTTCTGATTTCCGGAAAAAAGCCAGAATATACCGGCGGTAACGAAAAACACTGTTGTAATTAGTAGCCTTTTCATAATTTTACAGGTTAAATATCCTCAAATTTATAAACACGTCCGTGGTGTCGGAGTGAGTTTCATATTTCACCGAATCTATAACCGTGACACGTTGCATACCTTCCAGTGCTGAAATGAGAGACGTCAAATCGCCGGTTCCTTCCAAAACAGCTGCAATTGGCACCTCTCCCCCCGTACTCTCTGACGCAGGAATAAAATTCTTCACACTAAACCCGGCAGTCCCTGCCTGTTGCATAAAGGAAACCATATAACTGTGTGTGTTCAGTTCTTTAGGAATAGTAGCTTCAAGCAAAGGTGTATATTTTTGTGCATCGGAAAGGTCCGAAGACAACTTGCTTAAACTTTGAAGTTTCACGTTGAGATCGTAATTTAATGTTCTCATTTCCTTAAAGATATTTACTTTCCTCACCATACTAAATGTCAGCGTACCGATAGCAAAAAATCCAAACACCACCATGCAAAAAAATGCCCAAAAGGTGTACACCCTGGACAGAAAAAGTTCATTTGAAAAAAACAGTCTGAATGAGTTCTGCATTTCTTCTCTCATCTGTATACTCCCGACAGTCTGACCGCATAAGTATTTTCCGCGGAAGAGAAGACTGCCTCTTTTATAGCCACCTCCGACACGCCTCCGTCTTGTAACCAGCGTAGAAACATGCCTGTGATAGGCACCGGAGAACTTCCTTTTACAACAAGGTCGAATGCTCCCGGTTTAAATTCAACCGTGCTAAGTGTGAGCTCTTGTGGAATGCGCGACATTACAAAGGATATTCTTGTAGTTAAAGGTTTTCTTGCCCCTACAGTGTACTTACTGTAGTCGAGCTTACTTTTAATCTCCAGCGCTTTATTCTCCACACCAGCGTAATCATTTATTTTAAACTCCAGATTTTTCTGTTCGTTGAGGAGGTTACCGAGAAGAAAATTCATTACCACGTGCGCTGTTAAAAGTCCGATAAGAACAGCACTAAAAAAGACGATTGTGGATGAAGAAAATTTTACGGTCCCGGCCGCAGTGAAGGCCTCTGTACGTAAAGAGTCGGGATTAAAAAATAAGGTGTCGTCCGGGAGGTAAGAATCGCCGTTAAGCGTTCTTTTTGGGTTTTCCCGTGGCTTTAGAAAGGGCAGATACTTTTCTAGCATATCTAGATTTTAACCTATTTGCCTTGTTTTTATGAATGACTTTTTCCTTCGAGGCTTTATCAAGCACTCTTTGAAGAACCTGCATCTGGTCTTTTGACACTTCGCCACCGTTAGAAGAAGCCAACGAAGCCTTCATGCTTTTAATAGAAGCTTTGTATTTGTCCTTCCAAAAAATGTTATGTTTTCTTTTTTTCGCAGAGCCTCTTAGGGCCTTTTTAGCTGATTTAGTATTTGGCATAAGCGCTACGTATGATAACATACTTACGTACTAATTCAACGTTTTTTGCCCCATGGAAAAGCA
>MEWJ01000056.1:19873-22653 GCA_001773385.1 candidate division WWE3 bacterium RIFOXYD1_FULL_43_17
ATGAGAATTATGATGCTTTCACAGATATTACTGGTCCTCGGAAGTCTTGCAACAAGTATTTTGCAAACATTTAAGTATTTTCTGGTCTCTGCCTTAGCCCCTTTGGCGTACAGCACCGGAATGGTTTTCGGAATAGTCCTTTTTTCAGAAAAATACGGCATTTACGCCCCGGCTTTCGGTGTAGCCGCCGGAGCTCTCTTTCATTTCGCGCTGCAGGTGCCCACTCTGCTAAAAACAGGATTCACGTATGTTCCTAAGATGAAACTTTCGGACAAAGGCCTGCACAGCATGGCCAGGCTAATTCCCCCGCGCATTCTTAGTGTTCTCCTGGCTAATCTGATCCAAGTGATAAATAACAGTCTGGCGATTCTTGTGTCCACATCTTCTGTTATTTATCTTAAATTCGCCCTCCAACTGCAGTCTTTTCCTGTAAGTTTATTCGGTATCTCCCTTGGGGCCGCGAGCTTGCCCACACTGGCAACCCAAAGCGAAAAAGAAGATCTGGGTAAGTTTAAGGAAACCTTCACAACATCTCTTATGCAAATGCTCTATCTCGTGTTGCCGCTAAGCATGATTCTCCTGATACTGAGAGGCCCTATCGTACGTATTGTCTACGGAGTCTCAAATTTCCCGTGGGAAGCAACTTTAAAAACTTCTTATACGCTTGCTTTTTTCAGTGTGTCGATATTCGCCCAAAGTACTAATTACCTTCTAACGCGGGCTTTTTACGCACTTAAAGACACTAAAACTCCCGTTATAGTGAGCCTTTTTACTACTGCTTTAAACGTTCTGCTCTCACTGCTTTTTGTAACCTGGTTGAAGTTCGGTGTTTGGGCGGTAGCTCTTTCATTTTCTATTACATCCCTCCTCGATATGCTCTTTCTTTTCTATCTCCTTCATAAACAGGTAGGTGGTTTTGAAATTGAAAAAATACTGGTGCCCTTTACGAAAATCTCTTATGCAACTTTAATGATGGGACTCGCACTTTATATTCCTGTAAAGCTGCTAGACAAATATATCTTCGACACGACCAGGACTATTAATCTATTAGGCCTGGTAGCTATCGCAGGGTTATTCAGTACCGCCACTTACTTCTTTATTACCACACACATGCACGTCAAAGAAGTTGATCTGTTCTACAAACTAATAAAAAAACTTACACCTATAAAGAAGGGCGTCCCCTACCTTACTGAAGAAGAACAGGTTGTTTGATACGGCCAATAAGGTAAAATCTCCCCATGGAACAGAAACATATACGTAATTTTTGCATAATAGCTCATATCGACCACGGCAAATCCACGCTGGCTGACCGTTTTCTCGAGATAACAGAAACCGTTGATAAAAGACACCTTCAGGAACAAACGCTGGACAGCATGGAACTGGAAAAGGAAAAAGGTATTACCATAAAGCTTAAGGCCGTCAGAATGGCTTACAAGGGCTACCAGATGAACCTTATAGACACCCCCGGCCACGTTGATTTTTCCTACGAAGTGTCCAGATCCCTAGCCGCCTGTGAGGGGGCTATCCTTGTAGTGGACGCTACGCAGGGCATACAGGCGCAGACTGTTTCAAACGTATACAAAGCCCTCGAATCCAATCTGGTGATAATTCCTGTAATTAACAAAATCGACCTGACCGCAGCCGATGTTGAAAGTACCGAGAACGATCTTGTAGGAACCTTCGGGTTCAAAAGGGAAACCATATTTAAAGTCTCGGCAAAAACCGGAGAGGGAATCGCAACTCTGCTGGAAGAAGTCATCAATAAAGTGCCCGCACCGTCAGGAAACAAAGACGCCGCTCCGCGCGGGCTAATATTCGATTCCTTTTACGATGAATACCTGGGAGTTATCGCTATGGTAAAAGTAACTGATGGGGAGTTCCGGGAATATACCGGCGGAACAGGCAACAAAATACACTTTCTCGCGACGGGAGTTTCTACAAAACCTGAAGAAATAGGGTATTTCAAACCCGAAAGGCTACAAGAGGGACATCTTTCCACGGGCGAGGTAGGCTACATAGCCACCGGACTTAAAGCCATAACTGTGGTAAACGTCGGTGATACGGTTTCTTTAGAAGGCGTGGAAACGGCACCGCTGCCCGGGTACAAAGAAGTTAAGCCTTTCGTGTTCGTGTCTATTTACCCGATTGAAAACGACAAGTTTCCGCAGCTCAGGGAAGCTCTTCAAAAACTTTCTCTTTCTGACTCGGCACTTATGTTCGAGCCGGAGACAAACTCGGCCCTTGGCTTCGGATTCAGGTGTGGCTTTTTAGGTCTTTTACACGCAGACATAATCCAGGAAAGGCTGGAAAGAGAGTACGACCTCAGACTTATCTCAACAACACCTTCCGTCGAATATCACGTGGAACTTACGAACGGTACTACCATAGAAGTGAGAGCCCCCTCCGAAATGCCCGACAGATCAAGAATTATCCGCATAATGGAACCGAGAATAAACCTGACGATAATTTCCCCCTCCGAATATGTAGGAGAGGTTATAAAGCTTTGCGAAGAAAGACGCGGCGAAAACACCAAAATGGAATACCCGAGCGAAAAAACAGTTTACTTCAGCTACGTACTTCCGCTGTCTGAACTTGTGTACAACTTTTTCGACGATTTAAAAAGAGTCTCGTCCGGGTTCGCCTCCCTTGACTATGAATTCAGAGACTACGCCCCCGTTGACGCAGTAAAGATGGACATACTGGTTCACAACTCAATCGTCGACCCCCTATCGCACATAGTCCTCAGGAGCTAAGCCCATGATGTGGGTAAAAGTCTTTTA
>MEWJ01000056.1:22684-45771 GCA_001773385.1 candidate division WWE3 bacterium RIFOXYD1_FULL_43_17
AGACATTCCTGCTTTCAGAAAAAACGTGCTTGCGAAGATGAGCGGGGGGCACAGAGAAAGAAAAGATAAACTCCTGGATATTCAGAAAAAAGGTAAAGAGAGGATGAAAAGAATCGGAAAGGTTGAGATACCGCAGGAAGCGTTCAGACAAATACTTCAAACTAAGTGATTTTCCCCACTACGAAAACCCGTCAAGGGTATTGACACCTTTAGCACTCGTGATATATTACTGATAATATGTTAAGCGACCGACAATTCCAACTCATACACGCAGTGATAGATGAATATATAAAAAACGCCGAGCCTGTAGGTTCGGTAGAAATCGTAGCAAAGTATAATTTAAGATGTTCCCCCGCAACTGTAAGAAATGAAATGGCAAAGCTCATTGAATTGGGTTTCCTGGAGATGATGCACACTTCTTCCGGACGTGTTCCTACAAAAATGGCCTACCGTCTTTATCTGGACCAAATGATGGAAGAGAGAGAACTTCCCGTACTTCAGGAAGTTGCTTTAAAACAGCGGCTTTGGACCAACAGGTTTGAATTTGAAAAACTTTTACGCGAGTCAGTACTAGCCCTTTCAGAAATGAGCAGGTCTCTGGCCTTTGCAACAACCGAAGACGGGTTTGTATCCTATGCAGGTGCCGCAAATATATTGGAGCATAAAGAATTTTGGGATATAGACGTGGCAAAGCAGGCATTCTCCTTACTTGATGAATATCACCTTCTTGAGAGGGTCTTAGAAAACGCGGCAACACAAGGAGAAATCAAAACACTGATAGAGGAAGAGATAGGAATTGAAAAGTTGAACAGATGCGCTATGGTATTCACAGAGTACTCCGCAGGAAAAAGATCAGGCAAGATCGGCGTTATAGGTCCCTCAAGGATAAGCTACCCGGAAATCATACCTTCAGTTAAGTACACTAAAAGATTAATAGAAGAACTTGGCGGTTCCTGGTAAACCCAAAATAATCAGTCAAATATGAAAGAAGATAAATCACAAAAAGATAAGATAGAAACGCTTGAGAAAAAAATTGAGGAATTGGAGGATTGCTGGAAAAGAGCTCTCGCCGATTATAAAAATCTTGAAAAAAGAGTTCAGGAAGATAAAGATAGCTGGAAGTTTTTCGCAAACGAAAGATTAATACGCAGAATACTTCCTGTAGTTGACAACCTTGAGCGGCTCAAAAAGCACCTGGACGACAAAGGGCTGGATTTGATAATAAAAGATGTGGTGTCCGGTCTAAAAGAATTCGGTGTTGAGGAAATTAATTCAGAGCACGGAGAATTTGACCCGATGTTAATGGAAGCACTCGAGACGGTTGAGGGTGAAAAAAATAAAGTAATCGAAACAGTTTCAAAAGGGTATTTACTTAACAATAAATTAATAAGACCTGCTGTAGTTAAGGTCGGCAATGGCCAAAAGGAGGCTTAAATGTCAAAAATAATAGGAATTGATTTAGGTACAACAAATAGCGTAGTAGCAATTATGGAAGCGGGAAGCCCCAAGGTAATACATAACTCCGAAGGCGCTAACACAACTCCTTCCGTAGTAGTACCGGACCAGAATCTTGTGGGGGTTCCGGCGAAAAGACAACAAATAGTCAACCCGAAGAACACTGTTTTTAGTATAAAAAGATTGATGGGTAGAAAATTTTCTGATCCCGAAGTTCAGCAGTTGAAAAAAATACTACCTTACGACATTGCAGAAACCCCGGGGGGTTTAGCGGGCGTAGAGGTTGAAGGAAAAGTTTACACGCCCCAGGAAATTTCCGCGAAAATTCTTTCGAAATTAAAAGCCGAAGCTGAAAAGTTTACCGGAACAACAATTACCGATGCCGTTATAACTGTCCCCGCCTATTTCAACGATTCTCAAAGAACCGCAACTAAAGAAGCCGGACAAATCGCGGGGTTGAATGTAAAAAGAATCATCAACGAACCTACGGCTGCAGCACTGGCGTACGGGCTCGATAAAAACATAACTGAAAAAATAGTGGTCTTCGATTTAGGAGGCGGAACTTTCGACGTTTCGGTTCTTGATATTTCCGAAGGAGTTTTCGAAGTTAAATCAACAAATGGAGACACCCACCTTGGGGGCGACGACTTCGATCAGAAAATAATTGCGTGGCTTTTGGAAGAATTCAAAAAGGAAAGCGGAATGGATCTTTCCTCGGACAGACAGGCGATGCAAAGACTAAAAGACGCTGCGGAAAAAGCGAAGATTGAACTTTCTTCGACAACCACAACAGAAATTAGTGTTCCTTTTATCACGGCGGATCAAACCGGCCCTAAACACCTTACTACTACACTTACGCGCGCGCACCTGGAACAGTTGGTAGAAGACTTACTGAACAGAACAATTAAGCCCATGGAATTGGCTTTGAAGGACGCCGGAATTTCAGTATCACAAATAAACGAAGTTGTAATGGTCGGCGGAATGACAAGAATGCCGAAAGTTAACGAAATCGTTAAAAACTTCTTCGGCAAAGAACCGCATAAAGGTATAAATCCTGATGAAGTGGTTGCCGTCGGCGCCGCTATCCAGGGAGGAGTTCTCGGAGGAGACGTTAAAGACGTTGTACTTTTGGATGTGACACCACTAACTCTTGGTATAGAAACATTGGGCGGCGTCTCAACTCCTTTAATCAAAAGAAACACAACAATACCTACCAAGGCATCCGAAACATTTTCAACGGCAGCAGACAATCAGCCCGGCGTTGAAATAAATGTGTTACAGGGCGAAAGAAACATGGCGGGAGATAACAAGTCTCTCGGAAGATTTATGCTGGACGGAATTCCTCCGGCACCACGCGGACTTCCCCAGATAGAGGTGACATTCGACATTGATGCCAACGGTATTTTGCATGTTACCGCAAAAGACAAGGCGACAGGAAAAGAACAAAGAATATCCATACAAGGCGGAACAGGATTAAACAAAGACGAAATAGACCGTATGGTCAAAGAAGCTGAAACCCATTCCGAAGAAGATAAAAAAAGAAAAGATCTGGCGGAAAGTAGAAATATTGCCGACGGACTAACTTACACAGCCGAAAAATCGTTAAAGGACGCCGAAGGAAAAATTCCTGAAGAAATGAAAAAAGAAATTAGCGATAAAATTGCCGAGATAAGAAACGTACTGCAAACAGCTACAGCCGAAGAACTGAAAAGCAAAACCCAGGAACTTTCAACCTCACTGCAAAAGATAGGACAACATTTATACGGTCAACAGGGACAGCAAGGTCAGCCGAATCCGGAACAAGGAGAACAGGGACCTAATGACGGACAACAACCAAATAACGATGGGCCCGTCGAGGGTGAGGTAGTTGAATAAACAGGCGTATTAATATAATATAAGCGCATACACAAACTGCCCAGGTTGTTGCTATCCGTGCAGCGGCTGCGGCATAAATACTAACTATGGACGCCGTACAAATAACCACAATAATCGTTTTAATAGTTTTCATTATCGATGTGACCGCTGTTTCGGTTTTTCTCATCTTATTTCTGAGAGACATGAGAACCACGGCACAGGACGCTGATAAAGCCATCAGGGATGTAAGACACTTAACCGGACCTGTTTCCGTTGTCGCAGGCCTTCTTGAGAACGTAGCTATAGGATCCAAAGCATTTAAGGTTGTAAGTAATTTATTTAGTAGAAATGAGGAGGAGGAATAATATGCACGATCATCACGGACACGACGATCCAAAATCTTTCGTAAAAGGAGCTTTTTTAGGAGCTCTGGTAGGGGCAGTTATGGGTGTGTTGTTTGCCCCGGAATCGGGCGAGAAAACCAGGAAAAAGATAAAGGACAAATCTGAAGAGATGCTGGAAAAGGGCAAAGAAGCTGCCGAACAAATGGCCGATAAAGTGGAACAAGTTAAAGGCCAGGTGGAGCCTTACAAGGAAAAGGCCGAGGAATTTATAAACGACGCAGGAGAACGCGCAAAAGAAGAAGCGGATAACATCAAAAAGCGGTACTTTAAGAAAAGTAAATAACCCCGGACCGCGTCTGATACTTGTTAATATCCCCGTTTGTTAGTGTTAGAATATTTGTAATGGATGCCCAACTTTCATCTCTAAATTTTGAACAAACCACAGAAAAAGGTGCTGAGGAAATCAACGAGGTTCCTCGAAACACGACGACTCCGCTCGGAAAAGAAGCGGAAACTCCGCCGAATACCGGCACAGAGAACTCCGCTCTTCCTCCCCTGCCAGAAAATGTAAAAGACGAAAGGAAGGAAGTAACCCCCGATCACACCCTTGTTGCGGGAGACTCCATAACATCGCTCGCAGACCGAATGGAAAAAGTTGCTAATGACGAATTTCAGAAAAATAACCTGCCCAATGGATCAGCTTAACAATCTAGACAGCATTAATACAACCGTAGAAAACACTGCGCACACAGCCGAATTTATTGCACCTATCCTCCTCATCCTTTTCTTAGCTCTCTATGTTTTTGTCGTGTGGAAGAAAAAACAGAACGAGAAAGTAGCCCAATACAAACTGACCTTCTTACAGGTTAAACTTCCTCCCGACAACGAAATAGAGGTAAAGGCCGCCGAACATATGTTCTCTAACCTGATGGGATTTCAAAAAAGCTTTCTTCAGTCCATATTCACAGAACCTTTTAGAATTTCGTTCGAGATAGTTTCAAAAGCCGATGGAATAGCTTTTTACGTGGTTGCCCCAAATGAAATTGCTACCGTAGTAGAAAAACAGATTAACGGGGCGTACCCTACTGCGGAGATAGACATAATAAACCCCCATGAAATATGGGACAGGGGTTCATACACACAGGTAGTGGAATTAAAACTCCGCGGTCCTTCATACTACCCGCTCAAGATTTACGAAGATCTGAAAAACGATTCGCTAAGCTCTATTACTTCGGTCATGAGCAAACTTAGTGGCGACGAAGTAATTGCCGTACAGTACGTTATTCAACCGGCGGGGGATAATTGGAGACTGGCCGGAAGAAGATTTTGCTCCAACATCAGACAGCGAGCCGCCGACCCGGATAAAAAGATAAACATAGACACGTCGTTCCTTGAAGGAATTGAGAAAAAAACTGCGCTTCCCGGATTTTACACAAAAATCAGAATTGTCTCCGTAGCGAAAGATAAAGTCACTGCGCAATCCAACGTACAGAACATGCTGAGTGCTTTCGAACAATTCACTAACATGAACTACAACAAGCTTGTGAAGAAAACGATGATCTCTGCCAAGACTCTGATTAAAAACTTCATCTACAGAAAAGTGAGGGTAAAAGACATTTATATTCCTATCGCCGGCATACAACTTTACTCCGACACTTCGGTGTTAAATATCGAGGAGCTGGCGACCGTTTTCCATTTTCCGAATAAAAATATCGAGACGCCGAACATTATCTGGCTAACCGCAAGAAAATCTTCGGCCCCTACAAACTTACCAACAACCGGCCTTTACCTTGGAAAGAGTAACTTCAGAGGTGTTGAAAAAGAAGTGTTTATGGGTAAAGAAGATAGGGCGCGTCATTTCTATATCATCGGGCAAACAGGCACAGGTAAATCTCAGTTCTTAATGTCGCTGGCTTTGCAGGATATTCAAAACGGGGAGGGCGTGGCAATAATTGACCCTCACGGAACGGACGTGGAAGAGCTGCTGAAAAAGATTCCCGACTCAAGAAAAGACGATGTTATTCTCTTCGACGCGTCGGACACAGAACGGCCGATGGGAATAAACATGCTGGAAGCAAGGTCGGAAGAAGAGAAACATCTGATAATCAATTCTTTCATCGCGCTTCTTTATAAACTTTACGATCCGAACCACCAGGGAATAATGGGGCCTATCCTAGAAAGAACAATAAGAAATGTAATGCTAACCGCTATGTCTGATCCTGACAGCACCATGATCGATGTAATGAGGCTTTTGACCGACCAAAACTACAGCAAGACTTTTATGGACAGAATCACAGACCCGCTCGTTAAAAGATACTGGTTAGATGAGGTGGCAAGCGTGCCGCAGGGAAAAAGAGGAGAAAACATGCAGTACTTCACCGCCAAGTTTGACCGTTTCGTCACCGACAGTACGATGCGCCACATTTTGGGACAGAAAAAATCGGCGTTCAATTTCGACGATGTAATGGCGCAGAAAAAAGTTTTACTCGTAGACCTGTCGAAAGGAAAAATAGGTGAGGAAAATTCTAACTTCATTGGATTATTGCTGGTCCCCAGAATTTTAGCAGCTGCCTTAAGAAGACACTCTTTACTAACCCAGGGGGTAGCCTATCCTGACTTTTATCTTTATGTCGACGAATTCCAAAACTTTGCTACCCCGGACTTTGCTACCATTCTTTCAGAAGCCAGAAAATATAAATTAAACCTTACCGTGGCGCACCAATTCATCTCCCAGCTCGACGACCAGATCAAAGAAGCTGTGTTCGGAAACGTAGGCACGATGTGTTCGTTCAGGGTGGGAGTTGAAGACTCGGAGTTTCTTGAAAATCAATTCGCGCCCAAGTTCACAAAAACAGATCTCATAAATCTTCCTATCGGAAACTGCTATACAAGGATGTTAGTAAAAGGCCAGCCAACCCCTCCGTTCTCTCTGGCCGTGGATTGGAACAAAATAACTTCCGCACCTAAAAATGAAGAACTGGCAAAAGCCATCAAGGAAATGTGCAGAATTAAATACGGGGTGCCCGCAGAAGAAGTCGAAGAGTACATAAAAATCCGCGTAGGATATGATGAAAAAAAGGAAGAAGAGGCGTCCCTACCTAAAATTCCCCCTCCCGGCAGAATTCCCTTTTAATACTGTTGCTGTATAATCATAATAATGATTACGCTGCCGTTCCTTCAGAAAAGTACAAAGCGCCCCAGCAAATTTCTAACCCTTTCAATCAGTTCCGAGGATGTAAAATGCGCCGTTTTTTACGACGACCCTTCCGAGACAAAACTTAAAATATTAGGAGCCGGAAAACAGTTTTTATCAAAGGACAGTTCAAGGGCAGGCGTAATTATCGAAGAAGATAACGTGGAAAGTGCTGCCGAAGAAGCCATAAAAAAAGCGTTGGAAAATACCGAGGACGACGTTTCCCATCTTATAATTGCAGCGGGCAACGCAACGGTACTCGGAATTACAACAACGGTAAGATACAGAAGGAAAGAACCTCACACGCCTATTAACGATAAAGAAGTAACACGCCTGTACGACCGTATTTCGGAAGCGGCTTACATCGAAGCTCAAAATGAATACCTCAGCACGACGGGAAACGCAGATGAAAAGCTCGAAATTATTACTACCTCCGACGTTTCTCTTAAAATAGACGGACACTCTGTAAAGGATTTTGAGGGAAGTGCCGGCCAAACTATAGAGGCTGCCGTCTACCATGCTTTTTGCCCCGAGTACCACTTCAAGGCCCTGCAATCACTTGCCAAGAAACTGGGGTTAAACATACTGGCAATAGGTTCTGGAATGTATTGTGCCGCCCAGTGGGTTAAAAAAATATCTCCCGAAATAACCGACTACATACTAGTGGATGTTGCCGAAGACACTACTAACGTTTCTATTGTTTTCGGAGGAGGTATTGTAGCCACTAAATTTTTAAGTCTGGGATACAAACATTTTGTGGAGCAGATCGCCGAACGTATGGGGGTAACAATTGAGGAAGCCGGAAAATTATTGAGATCTTATCTCAATAGCGTGCTGTCTGATCCGGAAATGGAAGTTGTCGGAGGATGCGTCAGAGAAGCTATAAAAATATGGGTGATGGGGATTGAAATACTTTTCGGGGAATTTACAGGTGTTAAAACGTTTCCGTCAAAAATATTTTTGCAGGGTGCCGGCGCAGAGATACCCGAAGTTGTAAAAGCATTAATGACCGATTCCTGGGCAAAAAATATACCCTTCCGCGAGACGCGCGAAGTGTCGCTCATGGAGATCGAAGGACTCCCCGTTATCGACGCCACCGGGGTGGTGAAAAGTAAAGACTGGTTCAGTAACGCGGTCCTGTCTATAATCTATAAGGAAATTTTTGATAAATAATTTTGGAAATTTAAAATGACAAAACTTGAATTAGAAATACATGACGACACCCTTTCGGCGATCAATAAAATTAAAAATCTGAATGACTCAGGAATAGAGCTGGTCATCCCGGAAGGCTCAATACTTTTCGATAACATAATCAGCCTTAAACTTATATCTCAGGCAGCTGAAAAAAATCAAAAGATAATCCAATTCACGACAACCGACGAAACAGGCGCCTCCCTCATAGCAATGTTGGAAGAACCTGCAGGTCAGTCAGGACAGGACTATCAGCCCAGGGAAACCGAACAGTTCGCAAGTATTGCTCCGGAAAAAAGCCGTTTTGTGTTTAAAAAAACTATGCTTCCGAAGATAAAACTTCCGAAATTTAAAAGCGGTTTGGTACTGCCTGCAATAATTCTTGCGATACTGGCAGGAACAATATTTTTTCTATCAAAAAAGCCTGTGGCTTACGCAAAGGTTTTGCTTAACTCCCAGCCACTGACAAGAAGTACCACCGTCAAAGTTAGGCATGGAGGAACCACAGACGCCACAAAGATGGAGCTGAAAGGACAAACATTGGACACCAGCGTTGAGATTACGGACGAAATCCCCGCAACCGGCGAAAAACTTGTAGGTGAAAAAGCGGAAGGGGAGGCGTTGATTTATAACAAAACTGTCGAAGAGATCGAACTTGAAAAAGGAACTAAATTAAATTACGACGAAAAAGATCTTGTTTTTATTCTTGACGACGATGTCACTATTCCGGCACGTGTGGATGATCCGGTTGATCCTACAATAATAAAACTTGGTGAGGCCACCGTAAAAATTACGGCTGCGGACATAGGAAGTGATTACAACATCGACGCAAACGAAAATCTTGAAGTAGACGACCACAAATCAAGTGAGGTTGTAGCAAAAACGAAAGATGATCTGGATGGAGGAGAGAGCAAAACAGTAAAGGTTGTGGCGGAAGCAGATAAAACGGCTCTTCAGAAAAAAGTTATGGATGCCGCAAAGGAAAAAGCAGCCGCGGATCTGAAATTTAAACTTGGAAAAACACAGCGCCTTATCGAGGGCTCTGTAACACCCACAATAACAAAAGAGGTTTATAGCGCAAAGCCGGGAGACGAGGCAGAAAAACTTATCCTTACAGGATACGCGAGCGCCTCAGGACTTACCTATCTGGAATCAGAGCTTAACTCTCTGCTGGATAAAATAGTACAAAACCTGGTGCCCCAGGGACACGTTCTTTCGGAAAAACAACGTGAGGTAAGCGCAATCCCTTTAGGCAACTCCAGCGCCAGCGTACTCAACGCCACTGAAGCCGATATGCAAATAACGTTAAAGACATTTACTGTAACTGCGGTCGACAAGGAAGAACTTAAAAAAGCCCTGGCCGGAAAGTCAGCGGCCGAAGCTGAAAAAATTCTCGGGAGTATTGGAAGCCTGAGCACCTACTCCATAGAAATTAAGCCTGTTGTGCCCCTATTTACCAAGGTTCCCAAGGACCTGAACAGGATTAACCTGGAAGTAGAAAATGAGTAAAAAGAAAGCCGTAGCAGCAGATAAAAGCTACCTCGGTCTGGATTACGGTACGAGTAATATTGGCGTAGCACTGGGAAAAAACGGATTTGTTGCCCCTCTTAAAATCGTAAGCGGAAAAAGTCAGAACACTGCAATTAGCGAACTTATACGGGTAGCTTTAGAAAATAAAGTCGAGGCGTTCGTAATGGGTCTTCCTTTAACTGTAGAAGGCAAGGAAACAGCACAGTCCTTAAAAAATAGGAAATTCGCAAAACTGTTAAAAATATTCTCCAAGAAGCCTGTGATATTTACGAACGAAGCGGGTTCGACCCAGGAAGCCCTTGAAAATATGGCTATTCAAAAAAGCTCCGGAAGGAGAAAAGCCTACTCCGACGATGTTGCTGCCGCCATCATATTAACCCGCTTCTTCCATGAATTTCCGAAAAAGGATTGAACTTCCCACCCCGGCGATTGTCACCACGGCAAGCATAGGCTAGAATTCATTCATGAACCTCCTGCAAATATTACTGGTCCTTTACTTAGCGGCGGGTGTGGTTTACGCCGGCTACGTTCTAACTAAAAGATCTTTCAGCATTTTTATGCTTCCCATCAATATTGTCGGCGGCCCCATTCTGGCAGTTTACTTTTTCATAAAATATTATTTTAAAAAGGACGCCGGCCCCGCGAGCATAAGACACAAGGATATTTTGAAAGGGAAGGGTGCGGCATTTTTCGACCTTGACGGCACCATATGGGACTCTGACCTGCTCTGGGTAGAAGCGATAGAGAAGGTTGCCAAAGACAACGGTCTCGGGAGCATAGACATCAGAAGTACATACACGCCGGGAACGGAGCTGGTAAAAATATGGAGAGTCCTTCAGGCCTACAACGGATTTAAAATGCCCGCTAAGAAAAACTTTCACATACTCGCTAAGGAAACCGAGGCTAAGCTGATAGAACACATAAAAAGCTCGGAAGATATTACCCTTATCGAGGGTTTTCAGGACATAGCTTTTTTCCTGAAAGAGGAGAAGGGACTGAAACTGGCGCTGGTAACAAATTCAGGAAAAGAGGTTGCAGAGGCGGTGGCACAAAAAACGGGGGTAGCTTATATGTTTGACCTTATCCTTACCGGAAGCGAGGTTTCAAAAAAGAAGCCGTCTCCTAAAATATTTTTGAAGGCAGCAAGAAAACTCCATGTTTCACCTAAGAACGTGCTCGTATTTGAAGATTCTTTATCGGGGTCAAAGGCTGCACAGAGAGCTGGAATGGATCAAATAATAATATGGCGCAGTGACATTCCCCAGGCGGAGTATCGTGGGAACATATACGGGTTCTTTCCTGATTTTGAAGGATTGGACAAGATGATAAGCGTGCCGTCCAGAGAAAGAGTACTTGAGGGGATAAAGCAATTCAGAGAATCAAGCGGTATTTCAACCACTCCCGAAGAGCAATAGTTACTCAACAAACGTAAAAACAATCTTATCCAGTTTCACAAAAAACATCGGTTTTTTAAGGGATTTTATAAACTTCCAGAGGTTGCCCGATTCCCCCGACACTACCAACTCGCTGTGGTCACAGGAGTAGTGCTCCACACCATGAAGGGACAGATTGAATGTGCGTATCTTGGTGTAAAGAAAGAGCTGCGTCCAGATTTTCTCGTGCTTACCAAGAATATTCATTTGTAATTTTCTTTTCTTTTCTTCTTTCATATTATTTGGCGTAACTGGTTATTATATCACAGAGGAGCGGAAGTGGGAAATAGGCGGGAAGGGACCAAAACCAGGTAAAAAACAACAGAGATTGGATAGAATCTAAGAAGTCGGCAAGACACCGAACAAAAATCTTCCAACAAGCAACCCAAGTTGCTTTATCATTGTGGATAACTTTTGTTATATTAGGCGAATCCCGCCCAAACAAGCAAGTTGTATATAACATGATGGAGAACTTTGAACAAAAACCAATAGAGTTTTGGAAAGCCATCCTCGGAGAAGTGGAACTTAAACTATCCCCGATGGTATTTAAATCTTTGGTGTCGCGTACAACCGCGGAGATAGACCACGACGGTAACTTAAAGGTGTTGTGCGAAGATGACTTCGTAAAAAACAACGTAGAAAAAAGATACAACGGAGTAATAGAGGAAGCAGCGCAGAAACTCGCCGGCAGAAAAGTATTGTTCAAGGCAGAAGTGAAAAGAACTATCACCGAAGAAAAGCTCTCCGTAAGTCCGGCGGCAAATCTTGGGCCGTTGTTCATCCAAACAAAATCTCCCGAGGACGCGGTAAGGGAAAAGCAAAAAAAGTCCAACTTGTCCCCCAAATTTACATTTGAAAGTTACATTATGGGAAAGAATAACAACCTTGCCTACGCTATAGCGACCGCTGTAGCCCAAAGGCCGGGGGAACTGTATAATCCCGTTTTTATTTACTCCGGCGTAGGCTTGGGAAAAACACACCTGATACAGGCAATAGGAAACGAAATTATAAAAAATAAGCCGGGAACCGGTGTTGTATATACCACCGGTGAAGCTTTCACAAACGAGCTAATAGAAGCGATAAAAAACGGAAAAGGAGGCTTCGGCAAATATACGACTAATGACTTCAGAAATAAATTCCGTAAAGCCGACGTACTTCTGATAGATGACATCCAGTTTGTCATCGGAAAAGAAGCTACGCAGGAAGAATTTTTTCACACATTTAACTCTCTTTACATGGCACAAAAGCAAATAGTAATCACTTCGGACAGACCTCCAAAGGATTTCAACAGCTTTGAAGAAAGAATCACATCCAGGTTTAGCAGCGGAATAATCGCCGACATCCAGGCACCGGATATGGAAGTAAGGTCCGCCATTTTAAGAACAAAAAGGGATATCTCCGGACACAATATTTCAAACGAGGTTCTTAATTTTATCGCTGAAACTGTTACTACGAACATAAGAGAACTGGAGGGTGCTTACATGCAGGTAATAACAGGTGCTATGGCCAGGGGCATAGAACCGACCGTGGAATCCGCAGCAGCATCGTTAGGGCAAAACATCAGAAACACCCAGAAACGGAATGTAAGTGTAAACGATATTCTAAAAGCTGTGTGCTCCTACTACGCGGTAAAAGTTCCGGATATAAAAGGAAAGAGACGCACAAAAGATCTGGTGATACCGCGCCAGGTTGCCATGTTCCTTATGAAAGAAATGACCGACACACCTTACATGACGATAGGGGACTTTCTGGGAGGCCGCGACCACACCACTATAATGCACGGTGTAAGAACCATAGAAGGAGAAGTTTCTAAGGCCGGAAAAATAAAACAGGACGTCGTAAACGTGAGACTGACAATCTCAGAATGATGTGTATAAAATAGTAAAATGCTACAGGTCTTGTGGATAACTCAGCCTAATTATGCACAAGGGTATCCCCAAAGATCACCCACTTTTCAACAAACAGAAAGGTGTAGAAGGCGCCCGATACTTTTTTTAAACACTTCTTTAGGCCGATAAAACAATATAATTAGCTATACACAATAAGACCTCCGTTTAAACGCCGCAATGAAAGCAGATACAGAGGCTGTCCACAAATCAACAGTACTAATGAAACTAAGACTGAATATGTATATATAAAACTTAATGAAATATAATGGGGATAATAAATGCTCTTTATAACTTTACTAATTACAAGATCTCTTGAGTTTCTTATACATCTCTTTGGTTTGGGTGCGGGGGGAACCTGGCCCGGGCACGCTGCTTTAAAAATATACCCCGGCATACTTGCGGATCCCGGTATCCGGCCGTCTCTAGGAACTATTTTGGTGTCCGGTACAAACGGGAAAACAACTACAACAAAAATGCTTTGCCGTGTTTTAACGCAGAAGGGTTACTCCGTTGTCACCAATGCTTCGGGAGCAAACTTAACTAACGGACTGGTCTCGGCGTTACTTTCAGCAAAGCATTTATTTAGCAGGCGCCCTGCGGATTATGCCGTCCTGGAGGTTGATGAGTTCGCTCTTCCCTCGGTCCTAAAGCAGTTGCCTGCTAAAGGGGTTGTACTTTTAAATCTTTCGCGCGATCAGCTGGACCGCTACGGAGAGACCGATCTTATTCTTGAAAGGTGGGAGAACTCTATTAATGAAAGTAATGTTAATTTTGTAGTGTTGGACAAGTCCTTCGATTATTTCAACAAGATGTTATTTCCTTCCGGAACAGAAGTATTAGATGCTGAGAGCATTCCTGAAGAAACCTTGCCTGCAGAATTGAACGAAAAATTTCACCCCAAAAACATTAAAGCAGTATTAACAACGTTGTCCTTTTTAGGAATAACTATTAATGAGTCCGTTTCACTTTTATCGGATTTCGAGCCGGCTTATGGCAGGGGTGAGTCTGTACGCGTAGGAGATTTAAACTTTCACATCTTTTTGGCTAAAAATCCGGCTAGTCTCACGGCTAACCTTAAAGATCTTGAAAAAAAGAAAAGTGAGTTTGACGCAGTCCTCTTTATATTGAACGACAACATTCCTGACGGCCGCGATGTTTCCTGGATTTATGATGTGGATTCCTCCGTTATCTTTTCGGGATGTTCAGATAAGGAAATTTATGTATCGGGTGTGCGGGGTTTTGATATGGCTGTCAGGATCGACTATGCAGGTGTGGTTATTCCAAAAGAAAACGTACTTACTTCGGTACCGGAAATTGTCGGCCGCATAAAAAATAAAAATACGTTAAAAAATATAATAGTTTTTCCGAACTATTCTGCGATGCTCTACTTTAGAAAAATGCTCACGGGAAGGAAAATTTTATGAGCAGACTGACAATAGGTTATTTGTATAAGGACGACCTTAACCTTTACGGTGACAACGGAAACGTCGAGGTGTTGACCGCACGCTGTGCCCGGAGGGATATTGAGTGCGAAGTGCTTTTAATCAATAAAGGAAAACTGTCTTCGTACAATCGGCTGTCAGAGGTAAATTTACTATTTATGGGAGGAGGTCCTGATTCATCTCAAAAATCCATTTACGGGGATTTTTTGGAAGAAAAAAAGCCCTTCGTGAGAGACTACCTGCTCTCCGGAAAGACAGGTCTTTTCGTGTGCGGTTCGTATCAGTTGATGGGAGATTATTATAGGGCGGCGGATGGGGCCGAGTTAAAAGGTTTGGGGTTGTTCAAAGCCCATACAATTCACTTTGGAAAAAATAAACCACGTTGCATCGGAAATGTAAGAGCAAAAATTAACAGTGAGCTTTCCTCAGACCCGGTTTTTAAAAACGTAGGTTTCTTAGGAGATGAAATAATCGGTTTTGAAAATCACGGAGGAAGGACCTACCTTGATGAAGGGGCGGCGCCTTTTGCACATGTAACTTATGGGCACGGCAACAACTCCGAAGACGGCACCGAAGGAATTGTTGTAGGAAATTGTATAGGCACTTACTTTCACGGCCCCATACTTGCAAAAAACCCTCATTTAGCGGATTATCTAATTGCAAAAGCTTTGAATGTTATTGAACTGCCGAAGTTGAATGACTTGCTCACAACTGCTTCTTACGCTGCCTCAAAGAAGCTGAGGTAAATGAAGAAGATACAAGTCTCAAAAATATTATTCTTTGCCCTCGCCGCAGTTTTACCTGTGAATCTCGGTAAGCATTTTGAATTTTCCGGATCTTATGTTTACGGAAATCTCGTAGACTACCTCGTCCCCACTTTATACCTTCAGGATATTTTGGCGCTCGCTCTTTTACTTGCAGTTATTTTTGAAAAAAAGAAAATAGGATTGCAGGGGCCGGTTAAAAAATTGGGCATCTTTTTGGGGATTTTATTTTTATCTTCCTTGGTCGCTTCAAGAACTCTCCCGTCCATGTGGTTTATGTTCAGAATTTTTCTTTACTCGATGGCCGGCGTGTACGCGTATCTTTGGATAGATTTTAAAAAGGACGCCGGTGTGCTGCAAAAGATTCTGACAGCACAGTTTTTATTTATAAGCGTCCTGGCCATATCCCAGTTTTTGTTGAAAGGATCTGTTTTTGATAACTACCTTTTTTTAGGAGAACAGCCCTACTCAGCAAGTACGCCGGTAATTACAAGGGAATTTTTCTTCGGTGCTACAATTCTCCCGCCGATGGGGTTGTTCCGGCATCCTAATGTTCTGGCGGGGTATCTCGCGGTCATGCTGGTATTGACTATTTTTTGGATTCCGAGAAGCAGGCTGGGCTTAACTTCGTTCTGTCTTGGGTTGTTAGCACTGATCCTGACATTTAGTTTATTTACATGGGGCGCTTTATTTTTAACCCTGATTTTATTCAAAGTTCTTCCCGACAAGAAACACATTATGTATCTGTATCTTTTCATGACGTCTCTCATATTGTTGATTCCGTTCTTTCCTTTTTCTTCCGACAGCGCCTCTTTTTATAGAAGGGATAGTTTGTTGGGGGCGAGTTATAGGGTAGCGGGGGAGTTTCCGCTGCTGGGCGTGGGGGCAAATAATTTTACTTCGTACGTGGATGACTACCAGGTTACGGACGACATTAGATTCACCCAACCGGTGCACAACGTGTTTGCGTTAATACTCGCTGAATCAGGTGTTTTCGCTTTTGTATTATTTTTGCTGATTTTCTTCGAGGCGTACGCAGGTGTATTTAGAAAAGACGCGGCACCCCTGTTTCTTACTATGTCCGTGCTTCTTTTGCTTATGAGTTTCGATCATTATTTCTGGACGATGCACCAAACTTCCCTTCTGTTTTTCATTGTCCTGGGCCTCTCTTGGAAGTATGCCTATGGACAAAGAAATTGATATTTATATATAATTCTTTTAATGCGCAATAAGCTCTTATTAACTGTCCTAATAATCGCGGTCCCCTTTTTGCTTACAGCCTGTACTCTTCAAGATTTACCCGTCGTAGGTAAGTTCTTTGGCGGTAGCGGAGGCATTTTGCCCGGAGGACCCGTCACACTCAATGTTTGGGGGCTTTGGGAAAATCCTGACGTAATGCAGCAATTGATAGCGAAGTATAAAGAAACACACCCGAATGTAGATATCAGGTATGACGATAGAAGTATCATGAAAGCTTCCCAGTACAAAGAAACATTAGTCGGAAGGATAGGACAGCCTGACGTTGCCGATGTGTTTTTGGTCCATAACACGTGGGTGCCTTCGTTAAGGGGTTCTCTTGCACCGGCGCCATCTAAGGTTATAAGCGAAGCCCAGTTTACCGAAAGATACTATCCTGTCGCAAAAGACAGCGCTGTTTTCGAAGGTAATGTGTACGCAGTTCCGATGTACTACGACGGAATCGCTCTCGTTTACAATAAAAAGCATTTTGAAGAAGAAGGACAGCTGGCCCCTCCCACTTCCTGGGAAGAGTTCAGAAGGCTGGCGTTTAATTTAACAAAGAGAGACGACAAAGGTGTTGTTACCAGAGCCGGAGCCGCCATGGGCACGGCTGATAACATCGATTTCTTTTCCGATATTCTGGGAACGTTCTTTGCCCAGGCAGGAGTTGAGGTTCCCGACGGCATAGACAGCAAACCCGCGAGAGACGCCCTCGCTTTTTATATACTCTTCAGCAAATCAGATAAAGGATGGGACACCACCTTTCCTGAAGCCTCTGCGGCTTTCGGACAGGAGAGGGTCTCCATGATCTTTGTTCCAAGCTGGAATCTGCTGGATATTTTGAA
Source organism: candidate division WWE3 bacterium RIFOXYD1_FULL_43_17 (assembly GCA_001773385.1). Classification (GTDB taxonomy): domain Bacteria; phylum Patescibacteriota; class WWE3; order UBA101185; family UBA10185; genus UBA8498. Next base: position 39,864 of record MEWJ01000056.1, read on the forward strand.
AGCCCGACCAGACCTGCAGGTAGGTGTTGCTCCCGTTCCTCAGGCAACCCTGGACAAACCGGTTTCATGGGCAAGTTTTTGGATGTACGCAGTCCCGTCCGCCAGTCCCAATAAAGACGCGGCGTGGGAATTTATAAACTTTTTGGCTCAGGAAGATTCTCAGCTGGCCCTTTTCAACGCTGCCGCAAACTACAGAACCTACGGTGCCCCGTTCAGTCTGGTTTCTTTAAAGGACCAGGTTTCTTCAGGTCCTTACGGCAATTATCTTAAACCTATATTAGAGACGGCCATTTACGCTAAATCTTCACAATTCGCTTCCCGCGCGGGCAACGATACCTATACCAACGCACTGAAAGACGCGGTGAACGCGGTATTAAACTCGAAAGAGGATATAAAAGTTGCGAGCGAAACTGCTCTTAAAGAGGCGAAAGCAAAGATAGTTACCCCAAGATAAAGCGCGGCGGGAGTTTATATCCGGGCCTTTTTAAGGTATTCTTTCCCTATGAAAATATTGGCTATAGAAAGTTCCTGTGATGAGACGGCGTGCGCTGTTGTTGAAGACGGTGTAACAGAACTGGTGTCAGTAGTAGCCTCCTCCAAAGACTTTCACGAAAAAACAGGCGGTGTTGTGCCTGAAGTCGCTTCAAGAAAACAATTGGAGTTTATATTTCCTGTATTGGAAAGGACAATTGAAGATTATCGCGAAAAAATGGGCTATTCAGGTAAGGAAGAAGCTATAGCTTCGATCGATGCTTTAGCAGTAACGGTAGGGCCCGGACTGATAGGCTCATTGGTAGTAGGAGTCACTGCAGCTAAGACTCTAGCGATGTCCTGGAAAAAACCTCTTATTCCGGTCAACCATCTTGTCGGACATATTTACGCAAATTTTATCGGGGGTCATACGGAAATAACTTTTCCGGCAGTATGCTTATTAGTGAGCGGCGGACACACCGACCTTGTTCTTATGAAAGGGCACGGAGATCTTACTTACCTTGGAGGAACTGTGGATGACGCCGCAGGTGAATCTTTCGACAAAGTTGCAAGAATGATGGGCATCTCTCGTTATTTGGGAGGCGCCGTACTTTCGAAAAAAGCTTTAGAGTGTAAAGAGCAGGGGGCTGCAAAATTGTTTCCCCGCCCTATGCTGGATCAGGATAATTACGACTTTTCGTTTTCAGGTTTAAAAACGGCTGTGAAAAGATATCTGGATTCAGGTGAAAGAGACGTTTCCTCCACGGCGCGTGAGTTTGAGGAGGCGGTAGTAGAGGTTCTCACTGCTAAAACTATGAAGGCGGTCAATAACTTCGGTGTCAAAAGTCTTTTGGTAGGGGGAGGTGTTTCTGCGAATAACCGTCTCCGGGAGAGTCTTAAAAGTGAAACGGAAAAAGCAGGAGTAAAGTTGTTTATACCGGAACCAAGGTTGTGTACCGATAACGCTGTCTACATTGCGTCGGCCGCTTACTTCAATAACGTCACCAAAGATCTAAGTGATATAAGGGCGGAACCGTCGTTGAATATAATGGGGTTAATTTAAGACAGTTTCTGCAGGAGTTCTTCCAAGGTTAACAAATCAGCTTTTTCTTCACTCCTCTTTTTGAGCTCTATCTTTGTACCGTTCTTTTTGGATACCACAGCTCTGTACGGGATGCCGATAAGATCGGCGTCGGAGAACTTGGTACCTGCGGTGGCATCTTCGCGGTCATCAAAGAGAACCTCGATATTACTTTGAAGCAATGTTTTATATACGGTTTCGGCAATTTCGGCTGTTCCTTCATCTTCGAGATTTAAGCCCACTAAGTGGAGTTTGGCGGGGGCAATGCTTTCCGGCCACACAAGTCCTTTGTCGTCCCCGAACAGCTCTACTACGGTGGCCATAAGCCTCGCAGGGCCTATGCCGTAGGCACCCATAATCACAGGTTTTCTCTTTCCCTCTTCGTCCGTAAAGAAAAGTCCGAGAGGTTCGGAAAATCTGGTTTTTTGTTTGAAAATATTACCGACTTCAATCGCCCTTACTTCTTCGAGATCTTCTTTTTTTACAACAAGGTCGTTTAATACTTCGTCGGTTAGAACTTCTTTGTTAATCCCTATCTTTTTCTTGCGGTCGATGTAGATGGTGTCTTCCCCGGAGTCACAAACGGTTTGAAATTCGTGGCTGTACTTGCTAAAAGTGCCTCCGCTGGCAAAAGTGAGGTAAGTTTGTTCGCCGATTCCCGCGCGGGAAAATATCTTGAAGTACGCTTCGGTAACTTTCCCGTAAAAGGCATCGAGATCTTCTTCGTTTGAATTAAAGGAGTAAAGGTCTTTCATCAAGAATTCGCGCGTTCTTAACAAGCCGTTTTTTGCTCTTACTTCGTTTCTGAATTTGGTCTGAATTTGAAAAGGGTAGGATGGCAAATCTTTGTACGAATTAATCTGTCTGGACATCAGCGCGGCTAAAGGTTCTTCGTGTGTGGTTCCCAGCCCTATTTCAGTGTCGTTCTTAAGCTTTGTTTTGAACCAAATGTCTACAACATCGTCGCCCCATCTTCCGGATTTTTTCCAAGAGTCGGGGTTTTGCAAAGCGGTCATCTGGAGCTCCTGGCCACCTACAGCCACAATTTCTTCCCTGATGATATCCACGATTTTATTCAGAGTTTTTAATCCTAAAGGAAGAAAAGCATAAACTCCGGCCATTTCTTTATTGATGTAACCGGCCCTGGTTAAAAGCTGGGCATTTTTACTTGTTTCATCTTTTGGGGCTTCTTTTAATGTTTTGCCGATCGTCTGGCTGTAACGCATTGCCATATTATATACCATTTTTTGATTGAGCTACTACGTTTTTTGTGATAATCTCAGGCAATAAACCATGGATAAAAGGTACGAACATAAAATAAAAGAGTCCGAAGTTCTTAAGAAATGGGAGGACGCCGGTGCCTTCAAAGCAGACTCAACTTCAGGTAAAAAACCCTACACTATAATACTTCCTCCGCCGAATGCCTCAGGAAAGATGCACGTCGGGAATGCGCTGATGATAGCCATAGAAGATTTGTTAATCCGCTGGAAAAGGATGCGCGGTTACGAGGCTTTGTGGGTTCCCGGTACAGACCACGCAGGTTTTGAATCACAGACTACTTATGAACGGGAGCTCAAAAAAGAAGGAAAGTCCCGTTTTGATTATGACCGTGACACCTTTTACAAAATGATGATGGGATTTGTTTTAAACAACAAAAGCCTCATAGAAGAACAGATTAAAAATATGGGCGCGAGCGTTGACTGGTCCCGCTACACGTTCACCCTTGAAGAAAAATCAATAAACACCGTCGTAAGTACATTCGAAAAAATGGTAAAGGACGGCCTCATCTACCGTTCCGACTACGTTGTTAATTACTCTTTCAAATACGGCACTACTTTTTCAGACGCCGAAATCGTGATGAAAGAAAGAACCGACCCCCTTTATTACATTAAATACGGTCCTTTAACTGTGGCAACGGTAAGACCGGAAACAAAATTGGGAGATACTGCTTTAGCGGTTAACCCCGAAGATTCCCGTTACAAAGATTATATTGGGAAAGAAATTGTTTTCGAAGATGTTACAGGCAAGAATAGTTTACCGGTTATCGGCGACTCCTATGTAGACCCCTCTTTCGGAACCGGCGTTTTAAAAGTTACACCGGCGCACGACAAGAACGACTACGAAATAGGTCTAAGACATAAGCTGGAAGTTAAACAGGTGATTGGAATCGACGGAAAGATGACGCCTATCGCAGGTAAGTACGCCGGCATGAAAGTAATGGCCGCGCGCACAAAAATCGTTGAAGAACTTCAGGAGATGGGAGCGATGGAAAAGATAGATACTTCCTACGTACACCCCGTTCCGGTTGATTACAGAACCGAAGATTACATTGAACAGCTGGTAATGCCCAACTGGTTTATAAAAGTAGAAAGTTTGAAAAAGGCCGGTTTGGACGCCGTAAAAAAAGGTGCTGTAAAAATCTATCCCAAATGGCAGGAAATAACTTACACGAGGTGGATGGAGAATATGAGAGACTGGGCGATTTCCCGCCAGATAGTTTGGGGAATAAGAGTTCCTGCCTGGTACAGCATTGATGAAAATCCGGACCTGTTCGTGACCTTTATTAAAGAAGGCAAGGCTATCTCCGGGAAAGTAGCGGAGCTTCTACCGGAACACAAAATAGGCGAAATATCTTCCGGGCTCCAATCCTTGTTTGCGCCTAACAACGCTAAATATGTTATTCAAAAAGATTCACCGGGAGAAAGATTTTTACCGGAAACGGACACATTCGACACGTGGTTTTCCAGTGGGCAGTGGCCTTTAATTACTTTAGGTTATCCTGACTCAAACGACTTTAAACATTTTTACCCCACGGATGTCCTGGAAACAGGCTGGGAGATAATAACAAGATGGGTGTCCAGGATGATAATGTTCGGTATATATCTTACAGGTAAACCGCCCTTTAAAGAGGTGTATTTGCACGGAAGGGTAATGGCCCTGGACGGTAAAAAAATGAGTAAAAGTTTGGGCAACGTTATAAATCCCGAAGAGTACCAGAACGAGTTCGGTACCGATGCTTTAAGAATGGGTTTAATAAGCGGTACCGCTAACGGTAAAGATTTCGCTTTTCCAAAAGACAAGGTTTTGGCTTACAGAAATTTTTCTAACAAGATATGGAACATGGTTAGGTTCCTGTTTATGCTAACGGAACAGGAAAACCTGACTGCAGAAGACCTGAAAAGCTTTAAGCACGGTGATTTGGTAAAGGGGTCTACCGATCTGGAAATGTACGAAGATTTTAAAGAGCTGGTAAATTCGGTCGACAAATCTTTGGGCAAATACAGGTTTTCGGATGCAGGCGACGCAATCTATCATTACATGTGGGACAATCTGGCTTCTACTTATATCGAGGATGTTAAATCACGTGAGGACTCTGAAGCCAAGAGAATGGGGCTAAAGAACCTTTCCTTCCTTTTAATAAACTGTCTGAAGGTTTTGCACCCGTTTATGCCTTTTGTGACGGAAACGATTTGGGGAGAGTTTTTGGAAAAAGGCTTGGTAAACGAGCCTTTGTTGGCGAAAGCACCGTGGCCGGGAGTTTAGTTAACGGAAGCTAGCCGGAAAAGTTACTTTTCTTCCTTCTTTTCTTTCTTTTCTTCGCCTTCTTCACCTTCCTCTGCGGCTGTTTCTTCAGTGGCTTCTATCTTCTCAAGAGCTTCTTCTTCGCTTACGGCAACTTCTTCCTCAACCTGTTCTTCAATCTTGTCGAGTTTGATTACCATATCTTCGGCTTCCAGATCGACCAGGCTGACCTTAGAGGTGTCGTAGCTAAGCTGCGCAGCGGTGATGGTATCCCCGATCTGCATGTTTGAGACGTCAATAGTAAATGCGTGGGGTAGGTCCATAGGTAAGGCTTCCACGGCTATTTCATTTGCCAGTATCAGGACAATGGCCTCGCCCTTCTTTAAGAATTCGTTGTCTTCTTCACCTATTACTTCGACAGGAACCTGCGCTTCGGTCTTTTCCTTGAGGTTGGGTTTATAAAATCCGGCGTGTATTATTTTTCCGGTAAGAGGATCTTCCTGTAGTTCTTTAAAGAGTACTTTTTCAGTGTCATTGCCTATCTTTATGTCTATAACGGTGGTTTCTCCGCCTTCGTTGTAAGCCTTTTCAACAGCTGCCTGGGACACTGTAATAGACTGGGATTCCAGCCCTTTACCGAATATAACTGCCGGTACTAAGCCGGTTTTCTTTAGGCTTTTCGAGGCTTTCCCAAGTTTTTCTCTTTTTTCTGCAATAAGTTCCATATACGTTCTTTTTTCAAGGCGAGATGAAGGTCCAAGACCTCATCATAGCTTACGGACTTGATTCCGACAAATTTTTTAAATTCCGTACCTTTAAGGTCGGATTGTACCG
>MEWJ01000057.1 GCA_001773385.1 candidate division WWE3 bacterium RIFOXYD1_FULL_43_17
CATTATGTATATTAAACTAGAAAATTCGTTTGTTGACTATAGCAGGGTATGTTATAAATAACGTATGCCAGATAAAACAAAAAACAAAGTATTAATAATTGAAGATGAGCAGGACATAAGAACTATATACGCAGAAGTCCTGCAAAATGCAGGTTACACAGTTGACCAGGCTCCTAACGGAGAGGTCGGTGGAGAAAAAATAAAAAACACCGACTGGAGCATACTCCTTTTGGATATAATGCTTCCGGGTAAAGACGGTTTGAAGATATTGAAAGACCTTAAGGAAACTCCGGAATTGAAAAAAGGGCCCGTGGTTGTTCTGACTAATCTGAACAGCGAGCACATTATTCAGGAAGCCTTTAAGTTAGGTGCCGACGGATATTTGATAAAGTCCGAGGTTAATCCTGACAAGGTTGTTGAAGAAGTCGGTAGGTTTTCGGGCGTTTAAATTACACCAATAACTTTAGTTACCTCGCTAGCTTCTCCCTTTACCTCTATGGGTTAGTTGTGCTATTCTTGCCCCAATATTATTCGGGGCAATAATCCCAATATAAAAATCACTCGCGACGGAAGGAGACGAGAAGATGAAAAAGAACCCAATTTTCTGGGTAAGACTTGCTGTTGCTGTCGTAGCGGCGGTTACTCTAGGGTACGTTCTTGTGTCAAAGTTTGTGACTGGTCCGCAGGAAATTGCTGTCGCGACCGCTACTCCGGTTCCGACCCGGTCTGTGCCTACCGTAACACCTACCGTAACACAAGTTCCGACAGGTACGCAGACGCAGACACGGGTACCCACAGAAACGCCAGAACCTTCGGCTACCGTGGTCGTGTCTGCCACACCACCCACCGGTTTTACCTTTTACGGAGCTCAATTGGAATTTCTCCGTACGGTCTTGGGGTGGGGTTACGAAGTTTCTGACTGCCTATACAACCTTGAAGAAGCTGCAAATCTCAAAGTGAGCGAACCGGGAAAATGTGTCATGGGAGTAAATGTCTATCCTTCGAAAAAGGAAAGATTGGTGGGTAACTATTTGTTCCTGGCAAATTATTACAAATTTGTCGGCGACTCGAGGTCAGCCATCCCCTATGAGTACTTTTTTTATCATTACGACGGTACTTTTGTGGACCCCGCAGTGGACTGGTTAAGCCTAGATCCTCACGCCGTGTGGAGGTGGACAGCTGATAACGGTTTTATGAGAAAGGTGGCCAATTACTACGGACTTGATTACCCGGATGAACTGCCGCCGGACCCTATTAGAATTTTGCCTTTGACAACAGAAGAGTATCTGACAATTCTATCCAGACCCGATCTTTTCCCCGGGTGGGTCGAAAGTCATAAATAGTTGTAACGGGAGCCTTAGTTCGCGAAAACGCTAACAGGCTCCCATTTTTTGTTAGGCGGTCATTGACCAGGGATAAAGGTTATTCGTATAATTTTCCTATGAAACGTTACCTGCCCGCCATCTTTGTTTTCCTTTTAGTTATATCGGTGGGTTTATTTATTTCCACAGGTTACATTAAAACTTTATTATCTCAAAAAACTATTGAAACAACCGAAGACTTGGGATTTTCGAAAACAGCCGATGCCCCGTTCGTTGAAAAGCCGGGAATTGGAAGATTCCCCGGAGTGGCCGAGCACAACGTTGGTTCAAAAGAATTTTCGGGTTACCTGCAAAATCAGAGTGCACGGGCCAAGCTTCCTGAGAACTATGAACTTTACGTTGTAAAAGAAGTATTAAACAGGAATGAAGGCAGGGTTTCACTTATGATATCTAACGTCTTGTCTGAACATGTTTTTAAGTGCACACCAGAACGAACTGCTGCTTTCACGTTTATTAACCAGAATTTTATTTCTTCAGGATTTGATTTTATGAGTACAATAACGCCGGGTGACATGGTATATGCTAAGTGTTACAAAGAAGATTGTGTCGAACTCGGCCCTGACTGCATTATCTTGAAAGGAAGCTATGAGGATTAGGTATAGTCTTCAAACTACCCTCTTTCGCAATGTTTTTAATCTTATGCTGACCTCTTTATTTTTCTTTTTTCTGTTTACGGTAACTTCCGGTTTGTATCAGGCCAACGGAGCTACGTGTACGCCCGGAGAATGCCCTTCAGGATGGTACGTGTGTGATTCTGCTCCTTATGCGTCTCCTCCACAGACAGATGACACGTGTTGCTACGAGAATGGCTGCCCTAGCTCGGAGTGCGAGGACGTAAATAAATGTTGTTGGTATGGAGAGTCTAACGCTTGTACATACGCTACGTCTGGGGTGTGCCCCTCCTCGAACACCGAAACTTCAAACTGCTGGGCAACTACAAGATCTGAGTGTTTAGCCGATGGTTGTTGTTGGGTAGGTCTAAAATGCGTAACAAAAAAGCCTTCAAGCTGCCCGGCCTCAAAAGTAAATTTCGAATGTAGTATAGACCCGGACGATAAATGTTCACCCTGCAGTGGTAACACAGAAGAATCTTGTACAGATACAGCTCCCGATGCTGCTTCACTGATTAATCCGGCAGATGGTGCTGAGTTATTTGGCAACACGACAGTACTTTTAGACTGGGGCACTCCCGCAGGCTGGGGCGAGAATTGTGCCGGCGCCGAATCTAACATTTACAGAGTATTTGTGGACAGCGGTGCGGGTTTTGTTCAGCAGGGCGGAGATATTTATGAGCCTACCACCGAACTTCTTTTTTCTCTCGATACAATGGCCGCTAAAAATTACAAGTGGTATGTTGTGACGGACAATGGCGTGAAGACTAATACATCCGCGACAAGGTCCTTCTCCAGTAACCCGTCTCTCAACCTAACTATAAATGTTCAGGAGATTTCGATGAGTTCTTCTTTTTGTCCGGCTTCGGCATTAAGAAGTCTAGCTGGTGTATCTATTACTGTTTCTGTTTCCGGAGTGACTGAAACTTACTCTGTAGTATCTGGCACGGACGGTTCTGTAAAAATCCCTGTAAAATACGCAACCGCAACACCTGCTCAAATGACAATTTGTTCTACCTACAGTGAGGGGATGTGCCAATCATATGGTCTCAGGTGTGCCGATTTGGTCAGATACGACGCTCCACAAAATTGCGTCACCGTTCCTCAGACCACGGTGGCTACTACCCAAAGTACTACGCTTCAGCTATCCAAGATTAAAAAAGATCCCTGGGTTGCTGTAGTAGACGGAGATGCATATGCGAAGAGTTTTACAAACCCGGGCCCTTGTTCTACCGAAACCCAAGTGTTGGGAGGATTTTATGGCGGTATGCTGAACCTTAACAAGTTAAGCCTGGGCAGCAATATATACGCTTTATCCGTAGGTAACTCTTCTTTTCCGGGAGACATTTCTGAGGGAACCGGGGGCGGTTACGCAAAGAACATAGGTGTGGCGCAGGACGAAGCTGAAGAAATAAAAATACCGGAAAACGCCAAGAGCATGACGAATTTGGGCGGTTACATCAGACCGGACGTGTACAAAATGAGCATTACCGATTTCAACAATAGCTCGGGACTCTATTACTTTCTTAGGTCAGGCATAATCGAGGTATCTAATGCCGGAAGCATGTCCGCAATTTATGCGGGGGTCAAATGCTACCCAGGGGATATAAATTACAGACCCGGATCGCTAGATGTTTGTATAGGTATTACAAAGACCACTAGAATAGTGGGATGTACACTGAGTTCTTGTTTTGTCTATAACGGAAATATATCTCCCAGAGTTGGTTTCATATACGTCCAAGGTAATCCATCGCAGACATTGATTATTGATAGTCCGATTAGAGGGATAGGAGCAGTAGGTATGACAACCGAACCCGGCACTGTTGTAATACTAACCAAGGCGCGTGTGAAGATAGACGCTTCGTTAGCCACTCCCCTAGCCTCTTATACAGTGGACTCTCCGCCTCAGGTAGAGGCAGTAATAATTTCCTCCAGCGGTATAGAAGTTGGTAGCAACTACACAGAAGCTACCCCCGACAATCCGGTAGTTTTCTACGGCTCTCTTATAAGTACTAAACCAGGAGCCTCTCCCGGCAAAGGTATACAAATACTCCGTGACCTCGGTCTTGACAACAATACCTACCCGGCGGTTGTTGTTAATTACCCTCTGGATATGCTCGACCGTGTTAGTAAATCTATTAAATTCAATTCAAAATGGGGTAAAGAAACCGGGCTCGAGGTTTTTGACGTGAAGTACGAATTTGACGATGTTACCGAAACAGTAGATTAATATGAATAGACGGTTTAAAGAATTAAATAACAACGGACAGGCCCTATTATTTGTTGTTGTTGCGATGACCATAGCGTTGTCTGTCGGAGTTGCAATAAGTAGCAGGACTTTGCAGATGTCTTCGCGCGTATCCAGGACCGACACCTCCGCAAGAGTACTTGCGGCAGCGGAGGGCGGTATAGACAGACTACTGGACCAACCCACCGTGTTACTTGATCGTTTGGCAGCTAAAACTCAGGATTGTACGGAATTGGGTTTTACCTCCGTAACAGGTGACTTAACCAGGTGTATTTTAAATTTTCAGAAAGCTCCGTCGGACCCAATAGAGTCGAGAGCAATTTTGAGTGCCCGTACTTTCAACCACACCGATATTATGGGTAGCACGGGCTACTACGCGACGAATCTTTTGCCGGGTCAGTCAAAGAATATTGAGTTGACCGGCATGAATAATATAAGAATTTGTTGGCAAAACAGTAGTGCTGCCATTGAATATATTTTGTACGGTCCTGTAACAACGGAAAGAAATTTCTTGAAAGCTTCGGGAGGTGTGACTTTTAGTTCTGACATCTCTTCAACAGGTTTTAGCGATGCAAGTAGTGAGGCTATCCGTGAAGGCTATCCTATGCCGAACTGCTATAACGTAGCCGTTACAGGAATGACCGGTGTGAGAATAAGAAGTATTTTTCAAAATTCAGAAGTTGCAATCGTTCCTGTCGACCCCACTTCCCTACCAGTCCAAGGGTACAGATTGTATTCAAGAGGAGAGTTGGTGCAGGAGGACGATGTGAAAACTACGAAAGCGATTGTAGTATACAGATCTTACAGCAGCGCGCCCGCATTTTTTGATTACGCTATCTTCTCTAATGGAGATACGCCCTAATTTATTTATACCGACCCTCTAAAGGTGGAATCGTATTGACACTAATTAGGGGCGAAGTCATAATTTAAAAGATAAATGTTCATACTGCCTAAAATTATTTTAAGATCTAGAAATGGATTAGATAGAAGGAGGGGGGTGAGAAGCAGATGAAAGAATTGAAAAGAATAATTAATTCTGCTTCGGGATTTACGCTTATCGAGTTGTTGATAGTTATTGTTGTTATCGGTATTTTAGCGGGAGTCGTTTTGGCTGTTATAAACCCCGTCGCTACCCAATACAAAGCTAATCAGACTGTTTTAAGAACCAACGTTGAAAAAGCTTGTTTAGCATTACATTCCTGTGGTGCCACTACGACCAGAGCTACCAGATGTGACACGGCAGATGAAATAGGTGTTATCTGGCCCCCGTCAGCACCAGCTGCAGGCGGAACGACTGATGCACAGTGGTGTATCGATACCGATGGTAATGAAGCGGCCTGTTCAGCAGCCCCCGCATCGGGAGATGGTAATACAGTTTATGTTTGGGGAGATATAGATAATCCCCTTGCGACAGGCGGTGCACGCTGTAGATATTATTGCGGTTATAACTTTACCTCAAGCCAGACAGTATCTTTGACTATGAGTGCTGTTGCAGCAAATCAGGGGTGTACCCTCGATTAGTAAGTATTTAGCATTTGGGGGCACAGGAGCGTCCTGTGTCCCTTGTTACGTTTAATATGAAAGAACATAAAAAAGGTTTCACAATAGTAGAACTACTCATCGTGGTTTCTGTCATCGGAATACTTAGCGGAGTAACACTGTCCGTTATTAATCCTGCAAAATTGCAGGCCCGCGCAAGAGACTCGCAAAGAATTTCGGATTTAAAGAAGATTCAAACGGCACTAGAAGCATACTTTTCGGATTTCCGCAGTTATCCTCCAAAAGCTACACCGGCCTCATACTATGCGGTGAGCACACTTAGCGGAGTGCTGGTGCCGAATTATATTTCCCAATTACCGACAGACCCGAAAGGCTACAGTGCTGCCTATTCCTGTGCTGCTGATTTTGGTTACACGTATCGTACCAACAGTACTACAGGCGGCACAGCGTACGTTTTACTGGCTAAAATGGAAACCACGTCCGTGGATTATTCAAAGTGTTCCGATTCCGGCATTAGCAACTGCGTGACATTCGGATGTAGTACGTGCGCCACTTACTGCCATGCAGTTCAAAACACCTTTTAAAAAATGAGAAAGTTTCTCAATCCTAAAGCATTCACACTTCTCGAAATCACTATTGTTACGGCTATTCTTCTTGTGCTCCTGGGCACCACCATTTCATTAATCGCCCCTTCAAATTCAAAAGGCAGGTCGCGGGATGCAAGAAGAATGTCGGACATTTCTAATTTAGATAGAGCTTTAAACGAATACAAGATGGATTTTGGAGTTTATCCCGGGGAAGAAAATACCCTTTATACAAGTAATGTTGTTCCCTCAGGTTCGCCCAGCATCTACTCCCCCACTTCAGGCTGGGTACCCGCGGACTTGTCGGATTATTTTCCAAAATACCCGACAGATCCTGTTAACGACGCCACATATCATTATGAGTACGTACATAATTCTGTAAGCTACGAAATTTCCGCGCGTGCGGAACAGTTGGTGCAGGAACCTTCCAATGACGGTGGAAACGACCCGTCCAGTTACGAATTAGGCAACAACTTATTGCTGATCTCACCATAATTTTTGTGCTACTATTTATATATGAAACTGCCCCACTACGTTAAGAGTGTTATGTCACACGGCAACGGATTCACGCTGGTAGAGCTAATGGTGGTGGTTGGAATTTTGACGCTTGTTTCGGGAATAATGATTCCTTCTTTTTCAACTTACACAAGAAATCAGATGTTAAAACAGGCTCAGGAAAATTTGAAAAGCGATTTGAGGAGTGCTCAAAACAGGGCGTTAACAGGTACAGGTTCGGACCAGACAATTGGCGGCCAACCGGTTTTATACTGGGCGGTTTCTTATTCTCAAACATCCGGTTCTAACGCCACGTACAGCTTTTATTTAACAGCTTCCAATAACTGTGTAACTAACGCTACGCTCCAGCAAACTGTTAAACTTCCGGAAAATATTACGGTTGCGGCCAGCCCTTCGTCGGGGACCCATTGTTTGCTTTTCAGTTTAGAAGATGGCTCGGTCTTTGAACGAAACATTAGTGTGCCTGCTAATACAGACCCCATACCGGATACTTCTATTTATCTTGTACATTCTTCTGACACTTCAGTTACAAAAAGCGTATAGATTAATAAAACCGGGATGATAGTCAGCTCGAATTAAAATATGAAAAAAAACTTTATAAAAATATTAGCTCAACAAAAAGGATTAGGACTTGTGGAAGTAATAGCAGCTTTAGGAATTTCTGTTGTGGTAATCACTTCCCTACTCTCTCTTACCTTATTTTCCCTAAGGACATCAACACAAAGTACGCTCCTGATGGAAGGTACTAAAGCAGCGAACTATCAAATGGAACTACTAAGAGCACATAGGGATCAGATCACTACTGCATGGGACACCGGTGCCAATAACTTTGTGGACTCTGTGGTTACATGTAACACAACCACTCCCTGCTATGTGACGGACGCTTTTGCGGTAGTCCAGAACAGTAGGCGGACAACAAATGCAGGTAGCACACAGATTCTTACAGGATTTTATGCAACGACCGAACCCGGTGGAACTACGGTGCATATAACTGTGGAATCGTCTTGGAATTTGGGAGCTCAGTCAAAAAACACGTTCGTTTACACTGATTTTACTAACTGGCAATTAAAATGAAAAAAATAGCCGCCGTTACGGATACAACTACACAAAATAAAGGATTTACTCTTGTAGAACTGTTGGTAGTTATTGCGCTTCTTGGCATATCCGTAGGCGTGACAAACGATATTTTGGTCTCTCTAGTCCGCAGCTACAGTAAGACGCAAATTAAGAACGAGATAGAACAGCAGGCTAACTTTGTCGGGCTAAAGCTGGAACGGGAACTTAGAAGCGCGGAAAGTGTTGTCCCCCCGACAGTACCTCCCTACACCAGTCGTCTTGTCATTTTGAAAGGTGGCGGGGTGAGTGTAACGTACGAGTTGGTCGGCGATGTATTAAAAGTTCAAAACCCCACAGGTTCTGCGGCCGTGGCGCTAACGAGTAAGGATGGGGTGAGCGGAGTTTCGGTTACCTGCGGACTTTCGTCAGGAACAGCTTGTTTTTCGGTCACCGGTTCAGACCCACAGACCGTAGTGATGAACATAAAACTTCAGGCAGTAAAAGGAAACGCCAAAGAATATTCCGAAATCGTCAACGCCATAACAATAAGAAAAAGCTACTAAACCGGGGGATTATGAAAATATTGCCTATACACAAAGACAATTCAGGACAGACGCTTATAGCGATAGTTTTTTTGATGATCGTCGCAACAACGATCGGTGTGACAATATCTAACCGTTTTATAAGCACTTTAAGGGGACTGGTAAGGACAGACGACAGCGTAAAAGCTCTCAAGGCTGCAGAAGCATTGGTTGAACGTCTGCTCATAGTTCCCAACGAAACGCTGGAAGGTTACATAGCGTTCGGAAATTGCGGGAGTGTTTGTAACTACACTATCACGGAGCCTAACGGTAATGTAGTCAGTGCGGATGTGACGTTAGCCTACTCCGGAAATACTGCCGACCCCTTTTCCCTTAATTTAGCACCCGGCGAAGCAGGACAGGTAAACCTGGCCGGATACGGCACAGGATCTTCCGTTGACGTCTGCTGGAACGGCGCCGCATCTATTCACGCGGCGTACATTTATGAAGAAGGCGGCGTGACAAAAATTGCGTCATACGCCGTAAACTCAGTGTCCTCACCATATAATGACAACGGCTTTGATTTTGCAGTAGCCGGCAACGGATTTCCGAATTGTTTTTCAGTGAACACAATCTTTACCCCGAAATTTTTACGGTTGCGCCCCTACTATGAAGCAGGGGGCATTTATGTGGTTCCGGCCATCGGGCAGACTATACCAAGGCAGGGGATAATAATGGACGCGCACGGGTATTCCGGAGAATCCGCAAAACACATCATAGTTCTTAAAACCGACCCAATGGCCCCGTCATTTTTTGATTATGCCCTGCTTCAGACAGGGGGAACTTCGGATCTTACCAACAGCTACGCACAATAACGCTTGCAGCCGTAAGATAAGCGCAAAATCAGGCTTGTCTGAGCCTTGAAAGGATAGTAGAATTTTAGTATGCCCATCGTAGGTTTAAATTTTGGAAGAAGCACATTTAGAGCTGTAGAACTGGATAAACGCAAGGAAGGATTGATAGTTTCCAACATCGGTACATACGAAAACCCTAAAATTAACTTTTTATCCGATAAAAATGAGGATATGGACTCGATTGCCGAGCATATTGCCGAGTTTTTTAAAGAAATGGGGTTCGGGACCTCCCACGTGGTTATGGGACTTGATGAGAGCCAGGTGTTTATGCGTGTCATAAAAGTTCCGGTGATGAGCGACAAAGAGCTTAAAAGTGCTGTCAGATACGAAGCGGAACAATACATTCCCCTGCCCCTCGATCAGATAAATCTTTCCTACCAAAGACTGGATCCCGATCTTACTGAGAAGGACAAAATAAATGTCCAGGTGGTTGCCGCCAAAAAAGATGTACTCGAAAGGTATGTGGCTATCGCCAAGAAAGCAAAACTCGTTCCCTATGCGATAGAGCCGGAGACCATAGCGTTGGGTAGAGTCTTGGGCGACTCCTCCGCCGCTCCTCTTGGAACCATAGTGATGGATATGGGATTTTCAGGCTCGATAATTGTTGTTACTTACGGAGGTGCGGTAAGGTTTACAAGAACTATTCCGGTGGGTGGGGACATAATTACAAAAGCAATCCAACAGGAACTTAATCTGGATATTCAACAGGCCGAAGAATACAAAAAGGTTTATGGAATGGACCCAATGCAGGCAGAAGGCAAGATATTTAATGTCATCAGGCCGGTAATGGACAACTTAATTCTCGAAATAAAAAGAGCAACTGTATTCTTCACAAAGCATAATAGCTCTGCTAACATTAAGAGGTTGATACTGACCGGAGGAACTGCCCTAATGCCCGAACTTTTAACTTACATAGCAAAAAATGTTGATTTTGAAGTACAGCTTGCCAATCCATTGGCAAACTTCCAACTTTCACCAAAATTAGAACCAAGAAGAAAGGATCTCAGCCTGGACGGCCCGATGTACTCTACTGCTGTCGGTTTGGCCTTGAGGGAGGTTTAAATGGAAAATATTAACCTTATTCCACAGGAAGAAATACAGTATCAGGCTAAGGGTAAGGCTGTAAAAGGCACAACAGTATTTTTCATTTTGTTGACCGTCGCGGCTCTTGGTGTCTCAGGGTATCTTTACTACACGCACTCTGAAATTTCTACAAAGGCGGCTGACGTAGCCAACCAGATAGAGAGCCAGAGAGCAAAAATAAAATCCCTCTCCGCAACCGAAGTAATCGTCAGAAACCTGGATAAAAAATACAACTCTATCTCGAAACTAATCGCAGAGCGTCCCCACTACTCCCGTCTACTTGCTGAACTTCAGGTGAGACAGCCGGAAGGTGTGAGAATTGAGTCCATGGACATAAAGGACGGAATCGTAAACTACACTGGTGACGCGGATAATTACATCTTGATCGCCAATTTTATAAATAGTCTATTAAATAAGGATTTTCCGGGAGGTGACCCGGAACTAAAGGATTTGTTCACCGAGGTGAAGCTTAATTCCGTCACTCTCGACCAGAATAAAAGCACCGTAAGATTCTTTATTGTAGTCAACTACGACACAACAAAAATAAAATTATGAACGAAGAAAATATAGAAAATAAAATTAAGGAATTAAACCTAAGCGCAATTAAAGATGTAATTGTGGATTTTGTATTTCCGATTATCGGTTTGGGTATTACAGTTGTGTTGTTCTTTGTCTACATCAAACCTACCTACGCCAAAGTTAATGAACTTAAACAACAGGTGACTGAACGAACTGCGGTGCTGGAAGTTTTAAACACCAAAGCTGCGGCCCTTACAAAAATGAAAGACTTTAACACGGTTTTGGAAGAAAATGCCAGCCTGGTGGAAAGATTGTATGTTTCGGAGTCAAACGTTCCTCAACTTCTCGACCAGGTTCATCAAATCGCAACTAACGCAGGAATGTCCGTGGACCGTTTGAATTATTCTTACTCCGGAGGAACAACAGGTGCGAACGCTGATGCTATCGCAGATCAAAGGAAAGAAGATATTAGCGGGGTTGTTAATGTTGCTGCGACGGTAACCGGTTCTTATGAGCAGATGGTCGTGTTCATGCAGGAAATTGAGAAGGCAGCGAGAATTGCCTACGTCACCACTTTCAGATTTGGGAAAGATTCAAATATAAGTGCTGATACTTTGATAAACGTAAATGTAAATGTTGACTCACCCTACATGTATGTACAATCTATCGCCGTGACCGATGATCCTATTACTTTGGATATTACTTCACCGGCTTTTGTCGCGTTCATGAACAGTGTGAAAGATTACAAATATTACGAATTTCTTAACCCCGATATAGTCACTACCGAAGAAGTTGAAACCACGGAAACAGCTGTTCCTGCAGGAGAAACTTCTGAGCAACCACTTGTGGAACAACCGGCCGTAGAACAACCTGATGAGCCAGAGACACCGTTTGACTTGTAAAAATCTCTGAAAAATTACGCGTCCGGAGAATTATCCTTTTTCCACTTCTCTATCTCTTTGTGATTGCCTGAAAGTAAAACATCCGGAACCTTTTTCCCTTTGAATATTTCCGGCCTTGTGTATTGTGGATATTCTAAACTTCCGTTAGAAAATGATTCGTTTGTTACGGCGTCTTCTTTTTCTATGACCTGTGGTAACAGTCTGGTGACGCTTTCCAGTATCGTTAATGCCGGTACTTCCCCGCCCGAAAGAACATAGTCCCCGATACTTATGATGTCGGTAACATAATTTTCTTCTACTCTGGCGTCAACTCCTTCGTATCTCCCGCATATTAAAGTGACTTCTCGCGCTTTAGTTAATTCTTCCGCGTATTTTTGATTATATTTTTTGCCGCGGGGTGACAGCAATATCACGCGGGTGCCCCCTTTTTTTATTGTGTCCTCAGGCGACTCTCCGTGAATATCGTTTAGTGCATCGTAGATAGGTTGAGGCATAAGCAACATTCCGGTGCCCCCTCCAAATGGTTTATCGTCGACAGTTCCTCTTTTGTCGAGGGCATAATCTCTGAGGTTCCACAGCTTGTATTCGGCTGCGTTTTTTTCCACTGCCCTTTTGAAAGGTAAAAATTCTAAATGAGGTTGTATAAGTTCGGGAAATAAAGTGAGAACGTTAAATCTGATCATCTTCTTTTATGTTAACACTTATTCTTATGTCGTCTTTGATTGCTTTAGCCTTGGCCATGTTTCTGATACTTTTGATGTTTCTTCCTTCTTTGCCTATTAATGTTCCCATGTCTTCTTTGGCCGCTGAAATTGTGTAAACAAAGACACCTTCTTCGTTAATCTCTTCAACTTCGATAGCTTCGGGTTTGGATACTATTTGTCGGACAATGTAAATTATGAAGTCTTTCATATTAAGCCTGTTCGGGGGTTTCTTCGGTAGCTGGTGCAGTCTCTTCGGTTACAGATTTTTCTTCTTTGACTTCTTTTTCTGTACCTTTTTCTGCAGTTTCTTCTTTACCGGGCCTGTATTTTGTGTATTCGTATTTTCCTTCTACAATTCTTTTCACTGCGTCCGATACAATTGCGCCCTTTGATATCCAATCCTGGAATTTTTTCTTGTCGTAGTCAAATGATGCGGGGGTTGTTGACGGATTATAATATCCGATCAAATCCAAATATTTACCGTCTCTTTTGGTTCTGGTTTGCGTAGCCACCATTCTGTAAGATGGTAAATTTTTTCGCCCTGTTCTTGTTAATCTGATTGTTACCGACATAACTGGTTGATTTTAGCAGATGGGGTTGGGGTTGTCTACACCTCAACAATAACCTTTAATCGCCTTTTTCCATTCTTTTTAAACCACTTTCAGCCGCTGCCTGCTCAGCTCTTTGCTTGCTTTTTCCTTCTCCGATGCCCCAACTCTCTTTGCCTATGAAAACACCCATCTTAAAGGTTTTTTCGTGGTCAGGTCCCCAGGAATCTATTATCTGGTAAACCGGTGTTATGCCGAATTTGTCCTGTGCCATTTCCTGAAATTGGGATTTTGAGTCTTTGAAGATGTCGTTGTCGACTATGTTGGAAATTTTGGAGAAGAGCTCTTTTTCCAGGAATTGACGGCATATTTCAAGTCCTCTATCAAGGTAAAGGGCACCCAGCACTGCTTCGAAAGTGTTGGCCAGTATATATTCCCGTTCTCTGCCTCCTGTTGCTTCCTCGCCGTTAGACAGGAGAAGAAGACTGCCATATCCCATCCTTTTAGCTTCCTGAGCCAGAGAGGATGTGCATACTACCGATGAGCGGTAGTTTGTCATTTCTCCCTCGGGAGCTTCGGGGTAGGTTTTGTAGAGAAATTCGCTGGATAGAAGCTGAAGTACGGCGTCCCCCAAAAATTCCAGCCTTTCGTTAGAAGGGTTTTCGCATTCGTGGTGTTCGTTTAAGTACGAGCGGTGAGTAAAGGCTGTTTTAAACAGATTTTCATCATCCAGGTCCGGACCTAATATTTGTTTTGTTTTATCGAAATCAAACGGCATTATCTACTTTTCCGTGCCCGTGCCGAACTTTCTCCGCGACACCCGTCACGGGTAAAATACGGCCGGATACTAATCAATTTTCTCACTAAGCAGGTCTATTAAATCCTGCACTGTTACAATGTTTTCCTGCTCAGACACCAGCTCTACCTGAAACATTTCTTCAAGTTCGGAAAGTATCTCGAGAAGCTCCATTTCACCTACGTTAAGATCGTCCTCGAAAAACGAGCTTTCGTGTATTTCAGAGGGAGAGACGCCCGCTTTTTCCTCTATAACCTTTTTAGTTTTTGCAAAATATTCGCTATTCATCTTTTTTCTCCAAATAAATTCCTATAACTGTGCCGAGAACCCCGTTCACAAATTTGTGTGAAGTGTCGTTCCCGAACTCTTTGGCCAGTTCGACGGCTTCGTCCACCACAACCTTGACCGGTGCCTTTTTACCGAACAGCAACTCAAAGACCGCAATTCTGAGTACTACTAAATCAACTTTGGCTATTTTGTCAATAGGCCACTCCGGCGCACTTTCTTCGATTACCTTATCTATCTCGTTAATATGGGATTTGACACCCTCAAAAATGTACTCAGTCAGCTCGGTGTCTTGTTCACCCGGCTGTTCTTCCAAAAGGTCTTTTGACAACATAATTGCGTCCGTTTTATCGGTTTCCGTAAACAGCCAGCAAAAAATAGAGGTCAAAGCTAGTTTTCTGGAAGTGTGCCTCGGATCCGCGAAAGATTTCATTATGTAATTATATCCGAATTATTAAAGCTCGATATACTCTTCAACGTGAGGTCTTTTGTAAGCTTTGTTGTCCGAAGTTTTTACAGCCTGAACGCGCACTCTTTTGTAGTGAGCGCCTCTCTTTTTTCTTGTTCTTGATAGAGAATGTTTTCTTTTTGGTACTGCCATACAGTGTGAAATATAAAGGTTTGAGGCTTTGCTGTCAAATAGAATCGATTCCCGAGTTGCCAAGACCCCCAAAATATGCTATAAGTTACTTTGCTTTTCCGGAAACCATTGATATCTTAAAGGAGATGTACTAATGACCGCAGAACTTGAAATGCAACTTGTAAAAATGGGATGGGAGTTTATGGGTACAATTGTTGGGTCGAGGAAGGTCTATAAAGACAAACAGGGTTCCTTTCGGATTGTCACAATGGATAACGGCCAGTTTTCCTATGTGATTAAAAGCATTGGCCCCGGTTTCTCGACAAAACAAGATGTTGAAAAATCAGTTCTTCCGACATCTGTTGCCTGGATTGGTTAATCGGTAAGTTTTAGTTGAAAAGCTGGAAAAGCAAAAAGGGGTTGTTGAATTACTCGAGTATCAACAACCCTCTTTCTTTTTTATAATGTCGAACACACTAACACCGAACTTCCTGGTATTGGCTACTTCAAATATCGTCTTTTCAAGGATTTGTGCTATGTCTACCCCATCCTCGTGAAAATAAAATATTACGCCCCCATCTTTTAGAGAGTTACCCAGATTTTTAAATAAATGCGCGTGGGAAGTATCGTTGTAAAAAGGGTCCATAAAGATCAGGTCATACTTCGTTTCGGTGCTTGCAACGTACTTAACGGCATTTTTTAGCGTAACAGAAGATTTTTCAAAAAAATTACAGTCTTCCACGTTTTTTCTTATAGCTTCGGCACTCTCCTTATTCCCGTCCACGAAGTCACACCAGGACGCTCCTCTGCTCAGAGCCTCGATACCTAAATTCCCACTACCCGCAAACAAATCCAGACACACTGCCCCTTCAATCTTTTCTCCGATAATAGAAAACATAGAGGATTTAGCAATTTCCTGAACTGCCCTAAAACCGGGTATTTCCGGTGCAATAAGCTTTTTATTTTTTGCGGAGCCTGTTGTGATTCTTAATTCCATACTAGTTGTTAGGTATATATTCTCCTGCTTCCTGTGTCAATCTTTCTTTTAGCAGAGGGTAATAGTCCAAAAATGGGTAAATTTCCTTGGCCTCATCTTTTGCTTCTTCCAGCATTTTTACGTTAAACATATCGGCTATTTTGAATTTTTTGAACCCGTGTTGTATTGCCCCGAAAATATCGCCCTGCCCTCTCACCCTCATATCTATTTCTGCGAGCTCCATACCATTATCTATGTTTTCCAGGTTTTTCAGTCTTGAGTAGGCACCGGGTGAGTGGGTACTTAGAAAAGTCAGACAAAAGCCTTCTTTTGAGCCCCTGCCGACCCTTCCCCGCAATTGGTGTAAACTGGCCAGTCCGTACCTTTCTGCGCTCTCTATGACCATTACAGTGGCTTCAGGCACGTCAATTCCCACTTCTATGACCGGGGTGGACACCAGCACTTTTATCTTGCCCTTTCTGAACTTCTCAACGACCTCTTCTTTTTCCTTGGGTTTCATTTTTCCGTGGAGGAGACCCATTTCGACGTCCTTAAAGTAAGTTTTTTTGAGTGATGCGTATTCGGCTTCGGCGGCTTTAACGTTTTCAAAGCTCAAAGTTTCGCTTTCTTCGATTAAAGGACAGACGATAAAAGTAGGTTCATTTTTCTGTCTTATCCACCGGTAAGCCTTGTCCCTGGCGTTTTCGGGTATTACTTTGGTGGAAATTTTTCTTTCTTTATTTGGATGCGTGTCCAAAACCGATATTGAGAGGTCTCCGTAAATGGTAAGGGCAAGTGTTCTTGGTATTGGTGTGGCCGTCATTGCAAGTAAATGAGGCACTGTTCCGTCGTTAGCGATTTCCAGGATTTTTCCCCTCTGTTCTACTCCGAATCTATGCTGTTCGTCGATAACGACCAGTTCTACATTTTTAAATTTTTCTTTGGAGTAAATGAGAGCGTGCGTTCCTATTAAAATGTCAAAATCGGCGCCATCAGGCTTTGTAGAACCCGTAATGAGGTCAATTTTTACCCCAAAGGGAGATAAGAGACGGGTAAATGTTTCATAGAGCTGAGCAGCCAATATTTCAGTAGGAGCCATGTAAAGGGTTTTAAATCCATTGAGATGTGTGTTGTAAGCGGCAATTAGGGCAACCAGCGTTTTTCCCGTTCCGACATCTCCTTCAAGTAAGCGGTTCATAGGGTGTTTTTTAGTCAGATCTTCCAGGATTTCATTTACTGATTTTTCCTGCGAATTAGTAAGTTTAAACGGTAGTGACGATATAAAAGCATCGATTTGGGTATCTTTTATAGCCATTCCGGTGCTTTTGAGCGTAGATTGCCACTGAACGCGCCTTTTTTCCACTTTTAGCAGTTCGAGGAACAACTCTTCGAACCGGAATCTCTTCCTTGATTTTTCAGCGTTAATTTCTGTGTCCGGAAAATGAATTTGTTTAAGTGACCAGTCGAATGTACTCAAATCGTGTTTTTTAATTGTGTTTTCGGGTAAAAATTCTTCAAGTTCGATTCCCCCCAATACGACGTCGTTAATTCTAGCCCTTAACCACTTGGATGAGACTCCATAGGTTTCAGGATAAACCGGCACCAGACGCCCGGTGTTCAAATTCACTTCCCTACTCTCCTCAAGCTCGGGGCTGATAAAAGAAAGTTTCCTGTCAAAGGTACCGACCTTACCGCTTACCGTATATTCCCGTCCTGTTTTTATTGTTGTTTTAAGATAGTGTTGGTTGAAGAATATAAGATCGATTTTTTCTGTGCCGCTACTTACGGCAACTTTTGTAAGTCTTTTTCCGTTTCTCGTGAAAATATTTGTTACTGATTCGACAACTCCTTTGATAGTGGCCGTTTCATTTTCCAGCAGTGCGCTGATATTTTTTACATTAGAATAGTCCTCGTATCTAAAAGGAAAGTGGTACAACAAGTCCTGAACTGTCCCAATTTCTAAATTTTCCAGAAGTTTTTTGTATTTTGGCCCGATCTTCGGCACCACTCCGACGGGGGAAGTCAGTTTCATTAAATATATTTTACTTGTTTTCAGAATTAACGTAACATTTATCGGTTAACCACATGAGAGGAGAGTAAAAATGAGCGTGTTTGATGCTGAGACGTTACCTGTCGGATTCAGTGATATCAATATTGCTTCGATGATCGTTAAGGAATACACGGATTTGTTTCCCGAAGACGATTATGTGCCGGAGATTGAAAAGTGCTGCGATGCGAACGGTTTTTCAGTAGTAATAAATGTTCCTAAAGAAAAGTATACTAACTTCGATTTTGCGTTCATGGTAGTCACAGGTGGTTAGCAGTTTGTAGGCCGGGTTTTTGCTTCCCTTAAAGGATCAAACGCCCGGCATTTCTTAGAGGACGTAAGGAAGAACTGACGTCGCGATAAGAGCCAACGTGCTTACGATTATGACGGCTTTATAGATGTTGTCTTTTCTGAAAACTCTTTTTACTTTTTTCTTTACTTCTTTGCTGATCATTATTTATCTCCTATTTTGAAATACTTTCTCTTTCCGAATTTTACTACTGTTCCGGATGTAAATTCTATTTCAACTTGAGTTGTCGCAACTTTTTTTCCGTTTACCTCTACCCCACCCTGCTCTATTATTCTTTTAATGTGGCTGGCCGATTCGGAGTCCTTCATTGCTTTACGTAAAAATTCCGTAACGGACATCGTGCCGGTAACTGTTACTATTTCAGTGTCCTCATCGGAAATATCTTTTTTTTGAACTGTCCTTTCAAAATGTTTCTGAGCCTTATTAGCTTCTTCTGCGCCTTTAATAATTTTTACTACTTCAAAGGCCATTAGTTTTTTAAAGGTCATGGGATTTTCTCCGTCCTGGATTTTTTTATTTATTTCCCATATTTCTTCCATTGGCATATCTGTCAAAAGTCTTAGGCATTTTGTTATAAGTTCGTCCGGGTAAGACATTGCCTTTCCGTACATAACTTCGGATTTGTCGGCGAGGTTTATGCCGTTGCCTTTGGTCTTGCTCATAGTTAGGGCGTCGGGGGCCTCCATCATTTCGTTTGTCCTGACGAACTTGTCTTTACCGAGGTATCTTTTAACCAGCTCCCTGCCCATGAGCATGTTAAATGTCTGGTCGGTGCCGCCTATTTCGAGGTCTACTCCCATTGCTACGCTGTCAAAGCCCTGCATGAGGGGGTAGATAAATTCCTGCAAACCGATGGGGCTATTTTTCTGAAGTCTTTTTGCGAAGAGGTCACGTTCGATCATTTGCTGGACTGTGGCGTTTGATAGCAGTTTTATAAGATCGGCTAACCCGATTTTCGAAAGCCACTCATGATTGCGCATAAATTTAACCGGATTTTCACCTTCGAAGTCTATTAATTGAGCTGCCTGTTCCTTCCAGCCGGCCATGTTCTTCTGAACCTGTTCTTCGGTCATAAGGGGTCTGGCGGTGTCTTTATCCGGGTCACCGACCAAAGTTGTAAAATCTCCGACCAAAAATATGGCTTCATGCCCGAGCTGCTGCAAAATTCTTAAGGCTCTTATTCCCATGGCATGCCCGACGTGCAAATATGGTCCTGTAGGATCAAAACCCTGGTAAGCTTTTATTTTTTCTCCTGAAAGTAGTTTCTTTTTTAGCGCATCTTTTGAGGGGTAAATCGAATCGACCCCTCTTTCAAGAAAAGTGTTTATCAATTTTTCATCGATACTGACTTTAGGCATATTACCAGTATATTATACTTCGGTTTTTAAAACTATATGGAGGGGGCGGTTCGGGTAAAAAAAGAGCCGCCGATACTTTTTGAGTATAAGCGGCCCTGCGGGTCTAGATAAATCCTGCCGGTTTTGCTGCGTAACTGTATCTGTACTTCCCCGAACACTCCTGCGCGCATCCTTTTATTTGGTATACTGCCCTTTCCCCTACACGGATGAATATTCCTCTGGCGTACTCAACATCGGAGAGAAGTTCACTCCTGCCGGCAGCTTCCCCATTAAATTTTATTGGGTTTTCCAGGCTGCCGGGCGGATACTTACCATTTCTTTTGATATGGCCGTTTCTTTTATCCACTTCTCTACCCTCCTCTCAGTATGATTTCGGTAAAGAGTATCACTTTTTGAGCACAAAAAAAAGCCGGGAGCATCGAATTTCATTCGGTGTTGTCCCGGCCGGGGTGTTATTTAGTTGTTAAGCTCTTTTGGTTCGAAGTAATCCCAGTTTTGCCCAAAGGCCATTTAATTCTTTCCTTTCGGCCGTTGTCAGAGTGTCTTTCGCATGCTTATCGAGTAGGTCATTGTACCGAGGCAATTCTTTTCTTCCCAACTTTTTTTTACACCCCATCTCAGCTCCCTTCGTGCATAGACAAGATTGGATCAGAATTCACCACTGTATAAATACAGGGCAGTTCTGTTTCTGCAGAGTCGTGCTTGTAAAACGCGATTATCAGAGTGTGTGCTTGCCCCTTTGGGTCAGTAACTCTGACAGTCAGATTTCTGGTCACAAACACAGGAGTTTTCAACAGCAGTTTAGTGACGCCAAAAGCAGTTTCCTGCTCGATTTTGGCATTACACCAAACAACCGGTTGTCCTCCTTCTGTTGCCGCCAACCTAACATCCATTGTGCTCTCCTCTACGCAAGAATTGTCCTATATTACAGCAAAAAGGAGCAATAATCAAACTGCTCCGGACTGCCCCACCCTGCTACATAATGGTATAATTTTGTAATGCCGGTCAGGAAAACGGGAAAATATAGAACATATAGACCGAAAAGTAGCTTTTTTTCAAAATTTAAAATGCCGGACATCTTCGGTTCCTCGGGTGTAAAGGCAGTGACAGGTTTTTACAAAAAGAACAAGCCCGATACAATGAGTTTGGCAGGGCTCGGGGCAAAAAAACTGAAAACTTATACAGTTATCGCATCTATCGTATTAACTGTAATGGTCGTCGGCTTGTTCGGGACAATTGTTGTTTTTGCTTATTTTTCAAGAGAACTGCCCAACCCTACACAATTGCTCGAAAGAAGCTTTGAGCTATCCACGAGGTTTTATGACCGCAACGACAAGCTAATCTACGAAGTATTCGGAGATAAGAACAGAACATTAATCAAGATGGAGGAGGTCAATCCTTACGTCACCTATGCTACGTTATCTACCGAGGATTCGGAGTTTTATCTCCACCAGGGTTACTCTTTAAGGGGAATGGCAAGAGCCGTGAGAAACACTTTCACGGGCGAAGGGCTTCAGGGAGGCTCTACATTAACCCAGCAAGTCATAAAGAACACATTACTAACTCAGGACAGGACTTTAGTGCGTAAGATAAAGGAAATGATCCTTTCTTTGCAGCTGGAGAACAGGTACAGCAAAGACGAGATTATCCAGATGTATCTTAATGAAACTCCCTACGGTGGACAGAACTACGGCATATACAGTGCCTCTAAAGCCTATTTTAACAAGCTTCCCAAAGACCTTACCATTGCAGAGTCAGCCTATCTTGCAGGACTTCCCCAAAGACCGAGCTATTACTCACAGTTCGGGGTTAGCCCTGAAGCCGGGATAGAAAGAAAAGACTACGTTCTCTATTTAATGCGTGAAAGAGGCTGGGTCGCCGGAGACGGAAAGAGACACTACCTAAGCCAGGAAGATTATGACGCAGCTAGGAACGAAGAGCTCAAGTTTGAGACCGCACGTGTGCCTCTGGAAGCTCCCCACTTCGTCTTTTACGCCAAACAGTACCTAATAGATATTTTAGGTGAGGATGCGGTTGAAAAGGGTGGGTTGAAAGTCAAAACTTCGGTTGACCTGGATTTGCAGAAAGTGGCCCAGGAGACTGTTACCAACGAACTTGAGGAATCAGTAAATCTAAATGTTTGGAACGGGGCAATGGTTGTTTTGGATCCTAAAACAGGCCAAATATTGGCGATGGTCGGATCTAAGGGGTATAACCTTGATGCCCAGCCCGAAGGTTGTATATCCGGAACTTCCGGGGAGAATTCTTGTAAGTTTGACCCTTACGTCAACGTGGCAATATCAGACAGACAGCCGGGTTCGGCCATTAAACCCATAACCTACGCAAATATGCTTGCGCAGGGCTACTCAGCAGCCTACCCGCTTTTGGATATGCCCATTTCTTTTGAAGGTTCCGCGCCCGACAAGCCGTATATTCCTGAGAATTACGACGGTATTTTCAGAGGTGTCGTACCTTTGAGACGTTCGCTGGGCAATTCCTTGAATATACCTGCCGTTGAGGCACTGAAGATTGGCGGAATAGACAACATGATTGATCTGGCGGAAAAGATGGGCATTACAACGTTCAAAGACAGGCAAAGATATGGATTAGCACTGACTTTGGGCGGAGGCGAAACCAAGTTGCTGGAACTCACAGGGGCGTACTCAGTATTTGCTGCCGAAGGAATGTTCCATCAACCCGTGCCGATAATAGAAGTTCAGGATTCCAACGGAAAGGTTGTCTATAAACCTCAGGTGCAGGGGGTCAGGGCACTCGAAGAAGGAACCGCATTTTTAATCTCAGACATCTTATCTGATAACGGTGCACGTTCAGATGTATTCGGAACAGGGAGCTTATTGAATATCCCCGGACATACCGTTGCAGTTAAAACGGGAACTACCGACGACAAAAGAGATAACTATGCCATGGGCTACACACCTTCCGTAGTTGTCGGTGTGTGGGTCGGAAACAGCAATAACGAAAAAATGAATCCTTATATCGCATCGGGTATTACCGGAGCTTCCCCGATCTGGAACACATTTATAAAAGAGTACCTGAAGGATAAAACCGACGAAAAGTTTAAAATGCCTTCAAATGTTGAAAAATTCGAGGTCGACAGGCTTACAGGAGGCTTACCCTTTGAAGGTTTTGATAAACGGAGCGAGTGGTTTATAAAAGGCACCGAACCTACAGCTAAAAGCGATTGGTTTCAAAGACTCGAGGTCTGCAAAATAGACGGAAGAATCGCAAATGAGGGTTGCAAGGACGCAGGAGAAACCGATGAAATTAGTTTTGTCCGTGTAACTGCCCCTTACAGCGAGTGGCAGCCGGCAGTCGACGCTTACGTTAAGGAAAAATACAAAGAGGACGACAGGTTCTTCCCACCTCTGATGCAGTCTAAGCTTGAGTTCGATGGAGATGAGGTTTCAAACAAAGATGATGTTAATGTTCAGATTGTCGGGGTAAGAGACGGGCAGAACGTTCCATTGAGGTTTAGATTAAACGTCGAGGTGTCGGCTTACAACGACATTAAAATAGTACGCATTTACATGGACGGGGACAAAGTGGCCGAGGATGATGCAAGTCCTTATGGTTACAACTTTGAACTCGACGCGTCAAAAATTGGAAGCCACGAATTCGAGGCTACCGTTACCGACGATGACGACAATAAGGGAAGTGCCAAGATAAGACTTAACGTGGTTGGGTACGCGAGGCAATAGGCATAAAGGCGCCGTTTCCCTTGACAATACTGCCCTGCCCTGCAATATTTGGTTAGAGATTATGAAATTAGATACAGAGGCAATCAAATCAGAAGCTAAGGAGATGCTGGAAAAATCCGGGGAACCGGGAAGCCTGGCCGAGTGGCATTCAAAATACCTCGGTAAAAAAGGTATTCTCAGAACACTAACATCTGACGTTTCAGACCTGGCTGTTGAAGAGAAAAAAGAACTGGGGCGGAAAGTGAACGAGCTTAAATCTTATCTTGAAGAAGCTTACGCGGGAAGCCTCAACTCAGTAACCTCCATAAAAAAAGACAAACCTCTGGAAAACTTTTACAAAACGTTACCCGGAAAAAAGCCTGAAATTGGCCATCTTCACTTAATAACCCAGGCAATTCGCGAAATAAATGAAGTATTTTCCAAGCTCGGTTTTATAAGAGTCAGATACCCGGAAGTGGAGTGGGACTACTACTCTTTTGAAGCGTTAAATATGCCGAAAACCCACCCGGCGCGCGATGAGTGGGAAACATTTTTCATAGACCTTCCGGAAGATCCTAAGCTGGGGAAAGTCGTCATCACACCTCACACATCGAACGGTCAGATACGCGAAATGTTAAAAGGCAACTTGCCTATACGAATGCTTAATATTTCCCGCTGCGGAAGAAGACAAAGCGACATTAACCACGTTCCTACCTTTTACCAGTTCGAGGGGCTCGTAGTGGATAAAAACATCAGTATTACTCACCTAAAGGGCGTATTAGAGTATTTAATCTACAATTTTTTCGGTAAGGACACCAAGTTCAGGCTCCGCCCCTATGATTTCAGGTTTACTGAGCCGAGTTTTGAAGTCGATGTTACATGCGGGATATGCGGAGGAAAAGGATGCCGTTTCTGCAAAGAAGGATGGGTTGAGCTGGGCGGCGCAGGAATGGTACACCCCAATGTCTTAAAAGCAGGCGGAATAGATCCGGAAGTGTATTCAGGATTTGCCTTCGGATGGGGCGTTGAAAGGGTGCTCATGATGAGAACCGGTTTAAAGATTGATGACATACGATATCTTTTTGAAAATAATTTAAAGTTTTTGGAGCAATTTTAAAATGAACGTACTAATACCTTTTTCGTGGCTTAAAGACTATGTGAAGACCAACGCGGGAGTCCGTGATGTGGCAAAAGCTTTATCTGAGCACTCGTTCAGCGTCGAAAAGATAGTAGACGACGACGTACTCGAGATTGAGGTAACTCCCAACAGAGGTGACGGCCTCTCGGTACTGGGTATAGCCCGGGAATTGGCAGCAGTACTTCCCGCGAAAGGTTTTTCCGCGGAATGGATTAAAAAGCCATTTCCCGTAAAGAAATATTCAGGAAAGGACAAGTTAAAGGTAACGATATCCGATAACTCTTTAGTGCCCCGCTTCAGCGCTGCAGTAATAGATAAAGTTAAGGTAAAGGAATCTCCGGCACTGACTAAAGAAAGGTTGTCAAAGGTTGGTATACGGGCAATTAACAACGTTGTGGATGTTACAAATTATTACATGATCGAGCTGGGTCAGCCGATGCACGCGTTTGATTATGACAAAATAATGGGTCACGAAATGATTGTCAGAGAATCCAAAAAAGGTGAGGAAATTGTTACATTAGATGGGGTAAAAAGAATTTTGCCCGAAGGCGTGATTGTAATTGAAGACGGCGACGGCAGGCTAATAGACCTCTGCGGCATTATGGGAGGTTTAAACAGCGAAGTAGACGAAAACACAACCAAAGTCCTCCTTTTTGTTCAGGTTTACGACCCCGTCAGGATAAGGAAATCTTCGATGAGTTTGGGGCACCGAACTGAGGCTGCTCTCCGCTTCGAAAAAGGTGTGGATTTTGAGAGCGTTATCCCTTCCTTACAAACTGCGGTAGGAATGTTGACTGAATTGAGCGGGGGTGAAGTTTCATCAGAGCTTATAGATTTAACAGGAACCGTCTATACAAAAAAACATATTAAGATCGATTACGAAAAAATTAATAAAATCGCGGGCACTGAGATTAAAAAAGATTTTGTAAATGCGACTCTTACTTCTTTAGGTTTTGTGATTAAAGGAAATGATGTTTATGTTCCTTCGTGGCGATACGACGACATCGATATTATCGAAGACCTCGCAGAAGAGGTAATAAGAATATACGGCTATCAGGATTTGCCTAACGAACTTCCGGGCGGTACTCTACCCCACCACACCAAGACCAACAATTTCGCACTTGAAGATAAAGCTAAA
The DNA here is from genome assembly GCA_001773385.1 of candidate division WWE3 bacterium RIFOXYD1_FULL_43_17. Taxonomy (GTDB): domain Bacteria; phylum Patescibacteriota; class WWE3; order UBA101185; family UBA10185; genus UBA8498. The sequence goes on from MEWJ01000057.1 coordinate 25,415, forward strand.
GATTTTTTGAAACACATGGGATTTTTTGAATGCTATAACTATTCTGCTGTTCCCGGTAATATGGCGGGACAAGGTGCGCTAAAAGTAAAAAATCCGCTTAACGCCGATCTTGAATTTTTGAGAGTATCTTTAACGCCCAAACTTTTAGATGTTCTGAACAAAAACAGGGGTTACTCCGAAAGTGTAAAACTTTTTGAACTTTCGTCTGTCTATCTTCCCAAAAAGGGAGATTTGCCGGAGCAGCCTTATATGCTCGGCATAGCTGCAAAAGGCGTGGATTTCCTTGTATTTAAAGGAATCATCGAGGCTCTTTTTGAGGAGTTGGGTGTGTCGGCAGACTTTCCATTTGAAATTGGGGAACACGCGGGCGGAATTTTAAGTTGTGAGATATCTTTTGACGAACTTGCGGGAGTAGCCGGAAGCGGTAGAGTGTATTCACCTCTGACCGGATTTAATTCTATAAAAGAGGATATAACAATTATTGTAGGGGACACCACATCTTTTTCCGAAATAATAAGTGTGGTAAGTAACGCAGACGTGCGGGTTAACAAGGTCAGTTTCAAGGATGTATATGAAAATGCGCTGACGCTCTCAATAGAATTTTTGGACCGTGCGAAACAAATTACATCCGAAGACACAAAAGCTATAAGGGACGGGATAATAAAAAATCTGGATTCTAAGTACGGAATTAAGTTAAAAGTCTAACGTTAAACCGTGTAGCCCTGTGCCTGGAGTTTGAATGCGTTAGCATAATTTCCATCTTGAGCCATTAAAGTTTCATGTGAGCCTGACTCAATTATCTGTCCATTTTCCATGACGACAATACGGTCGGCGTTGCGTACCGTAGAAAATCTATGGGAAACAATAATAACCGTTTTGTTTTTAAAAAATTCGTAAATTTTGTTAAAAATGTTGTATTCGGATACCGGGTCGATTGAGGCGGTAGGCTCATCAAAAATGACAATCGGCGAGTTCCGGTAAAAGAATCTGGCGAGCGCAAGTTTTTGCCACTGCCCCGTGCTCGGCCTAATGCCGCCTTTAAATTTTTCACTCAAAACCTGATCGTATTTATTTGTGTATCTTTCGATAAAGTTGTCGGCATCTGCAGCTTGGGCGGCAAGCCGGATTTTATCCATATCCAGATCACCATTGGGATTGCCGAGATAGATATTATCCTTAACTGAAAGGAAAGGATAAGAATTATAGTCCTGAAAGAGCACACTCATATTTTGATAAAGTGTGTCAATTTCGACTTCGTTAATACCGACTCCGTTCACTAAAATTTGACCGTTTGAAACTCTGTAAAAGCGGGAAAGCAGTTTAATTAGTGTGGTCTTGCCTGCCCCGTTCTGACCTACAATGGCAATCTTTTCCCCGGGCTTTATATTTAGCGTCAGATTTTCTATGACCTGCCTGTTTGTCCCAGGGTAAGAGAAAGAGATGTTATTAAAATCTATGGAAGGTCCTTTTGAAAGTACTCCAAGTTTTGTTTTCCCGTCTTCGAAAGCAGGTTCCATTCCGAAAAGTTTATACATCTCTTTTAATTGTAATGAAAGTTCAAAAAGGTCGTTAAACTCTTTTATTACGTTTGTTATTGAATTTTGGAGTATATTCAAAGCTCGCATCCAGAATACTGTATCTCCCACAGTAATCGCTTTAGCAATAAGTTGCTTGAAAATTTGAATGTAACCACCGATTATTACTAAATCGTTAAGAAACCCAAATGCGTGCCCACCTATTCTTCCCCGTCTAAATATTTCAAGCCTCTTACCAATTAGATAGTCCTGTATGTCGGAGTATTTCCTATCTAAATAGTTAAAAGCGTTGTTTATATTTATTTCGTGAAGTCTTACAGAACTTGTGAGGTCCTTAATAATATTAGAACCTACCCTTCTTGTTTCGGTATTGTCGTAATCAAATTTGTAGATCTTCTTTCTAACGGATTTGTCGAATAGTAAATATGGAATTGATGTGGCGATAATCAGAGGTGCGAAAAGCGGCATAAAACTCAGTGTAATGGAAATTGTCGTAATCATCTTTACAATACTTGCCAAAAACGATATAGATTCCTGCGTATATGGCAGCAGGCTTCCAAGGTATTCATTAGTCCTGTTTATCGTGTTGTTTACTTCAGGTATTTCCAGAGTTTGAGTTCCCAGAGATTGTATTTTTTTATATTGCTGTTTTCGTACCTGGTAACCACTCACGGTTCTTATATGCATGTTTGAGTACGCGTTTAAAAAGTTTATTAGGGTTTGGAACAAGGAGTACCCAAGTAATATGAAAATATATGGGTACAAGTATGTTATAGAGGCGCCCGGCATTTGCGCGACCTTTATGAGTTCATCTACAGCTTTAGCAAAAATATATGTGTAAACAATGTCGTTCCACTGTCTTATTATTGATGTTCCGATGAGGAGTGAAAAATATACGGGGTGTACGCGGTAGATGGTTGCCAGAGCCCACTTAGTTATCTTTACAAACTCGTTCAGATCTACTTTGTCGGTTTCGTATCTTGAAACTTTTTCGGCAGTATCCATAAAACTTCTTTTCGGGTTAGCCTTTCTTTACTGCGTTCACTACCTTTTCGAAGTCTTTAGGCTCGTTTATTGCCATTTCTGAAAGAGTTTTTCTATTGAGAAGAATGTCGGCCTTTTTTAGACCGGCGATGAATCTGGAGTACTTCATATCGTACTGAATTAAAGCTGCACTTAAACGAGTTATCCAAAGTCTTCTCATATCTCTTTTTCTCTGTTTTCTTCCTTCAAACGCGTGTTCCCCGGCTCTTATTACGCCTTCCTGAGCTCTTCTAAAGAGCCTATTCCTGGTGCCTCTGTAGCCTTTTGCCAGTTTTAATACTTTTTTATGTTTTGCGTGAGCTCTTGGCCCGCCTTTTACTCTAGCCATTATTTAATTCCTTTACCTTTCTTAACCAATAAACTTCTCATAATTTTAATATGTCCTCTGTCGAGCTGTTCGCTCATCTGAGTTTTTCTGTGTTTCCTGCTTGAGCTCCATTTTCTTTTCAAATGACCTATGCTCACACTTTTTTTAATGAGTTTACCGTTTTTGGTAACCCTGATTCTTTTTAATAATGTTTTTTTCGATTTCATTTTCGGCATAAATTTGTCCTTCTATCTGGAATAGACTATTTGGGAATGAATATTTCCCAGACCATCTGTCCCATTCTTTTGGGCGGAGACTCTATTTTTCCGTCTTCAGCCAGCCCTTCTTCTATCTTTTTTAATTTTTCAAACGCAACTTCGGGGAACATTCCTTCTCTTCCCCTCATTTTCACTGTTATCTTAACTCTGTTGCCGTCCCCTAAAAATTCTTTGGCCCTATCAATGTATCTGTTTAAGTCACCCTCGTCGGTGTGTGGCCCGAATCTCAATTCTTTCAGTTCACTTTTTTTACTTTTTACTTTTGCTGCACTTAGTTTCTTTCTTTCATCGTAAAGAAACTTAGAATAATCTACGATCTTGGCAACCGGTACCTGTGCGTTCGGCGCCACTAAAAGCAGATCGAGTTCCTTTTCACGCGCAATATTTAAAGCTTTGAAAGTCTCCAAAACCCCTAAATTCTTGCCTTCCTCATCAATTACCACTAGCTGACGTACCCGTATCCGGTCGTTTAGTATGTGTTGATTCTGTATAGCCTATTTCCTCCCATAACTGCAATAAATTACCACAAAGATAGGTCTCTGGTCAAATATATTTCCTTGATCTTGCTTATTATTTCGCCTGTTTTTATGGGACCGAGGTTTTCGCCCGTCCTTAAGCGGACGCTGGCCGTTTCTGATTCTACCTCTTTATCACCGATTATCAACATGTAAGGGACTTTCATCATCTGTGCGTCCCTGATCCTTGCGTTCATAGGTTCGCTTCTGTTGTCTGTTTGGGCCCTCAAGCCCTCCTCTTTGAGCACTTTTTCAAGAGAAGCGGAATATTCGTGGTGTTTTTCGCCGATCGGTACCAAAACGATCTGAACCGGTGACAGCCAGACAGGCATGTTCCCCGCGTAGTGTTCGAGTAAAAACCCTATAAACCTTTCATCCGAGCCTAAAGGTGCACGGTGCTGTATTACCACAGGTTTTTCTTTACCGTCTTTGTCAGTAAAGGTTAGTCCGAAACGTCCCGGCATATATAAATCTATTTGATTAGTGGAAATCGCGTACTCATTACCTATCGCAGACCTGATTTTTATGTCCATTTTGGGGCCGTAGTGAGCTGCTCCGCCGATTTCTTCCTCATACTCTACCCCGGCTTTTTCCATGGCCATTTTGGACATTTTTTCGGCCTTCTCCCACATTTCTTTGTCTCCATGGTATTTACCTTTTATCTCGGGGTCAGGAAGACCTAATACTATGCGGTAATCCTTTAATCCCAGCTTGTCGTAGTAGTACCTGTGCAGGTCCATTATTTCCACAAAAACATCTATGGCCTGTTCTTCAGAGCAGTAAACGTGCGCATCATTCTGGGTAAATACTCTTGGTCGTAATATACCGTTAAGGGAACCCCTATTCTCGTACCTTGCGAGCGTTCCGAATTCGGCAAGTCTTAGCGGAAGATCTCTGTAGCTGTGTGGTTTTGATTTGTAAATCAAATGATGGAAGGGACAATTCATGGGTTTTATAAAATAATCTTCTTCGCCCTCTCCCGGTATCTGTACTTTATACATTTCTTCTTCAAAGTAAGGGACGTGACCGGATATCTCGAAGAGAGTACGTTTGGTCATAAAGGGTGTGGATACTCTTTTGTAACCCCAATCCTCTTCGGTTTGTTTGCCCCATTTCTCAAGCTCTTCTTTCATTATTGTTCCGTTTGGGAGCCATAGCGGAAGACCGGGACCTACTTCTTCGCTGATCATGAATATCTCCAGATCTTTGCTTAGTTTTCTGTGGTCGCGTCTTTTTTGTTCTTCCAGAAGTTCGAGATACGCATCCAGTTTTTCTTTGGTGTCGAAAGCGGTGGCGTAGATTCGGATAAGCATTTTATTTTTTTCGTCGCCTCTCCAGTAAGCTCCGGCGACACTTAATAGTTTGAAAGCTTTTATTTCTTTTGTATTGTCTACATGAGGTCCGGCGCACAGATCGATGTCGTAGTATTTATCGCCTTCTTCTCCGAATGTATAAAAAGTAAGTTTTTCACCGTCTTTAGAATGTTCTTCAATGAGCTCCAGTTTGAAAGGATTGCCCTTAAATATTTTTTTGGCTTCGTCCGGAGATAGTGTATGTTTTTTAACGGAAAGCCCGGCGTCTATAATTTCCTGCATTGCTTGCTCGATTTTTGGAAAGTCCTCTTCGTTTATCTTACCGTCGTAATCAAAGTCGCAGTAAAAACCGTTTTCAATAGGTGGTCCCATGACTTTTTTTGCTCCGGGAAAAACCTTCTCTACCGCAGTATGAAGTACATGTTCAGCGGAGTGACGCAGAGGCATCAACGGATCATTTTTTAGTTTATCTATTACTTTTTCTTTGGCCATATCTTGCTCCTATAGCAATTAATCTATTATAAGACATCTTAGCAAAAAATATATGGTTTAGCGGTTGAACACGCGCACAATCAGTCGGGGGCATGGTATAAAGGTAAAGGAATGTCCTATGATCCTAAACATATATAAACCTAAAAATTGGACCAGCTTTGACGTTGTAGCTAAGGCCAGAGGTGTCCTTAAAGTAAAGAAAGCCGGTCACGCGGGCACACTCGATCCCCTAGCTGAAGGCGTACTAATAGTACTAACTAACGACGACACTAAAAAACAGGCCAAGTTTATGGAGATGGAAAAAGAGTATGTTGCTGAAATTGCACTTGGAGCAGTATCCCCCACCTACGATCTTGAGATGTTGCCCGCTTTAACGGCTACTCCCGAAAGTGAAAAGATTTTCAAAGAGATAGAAAAGGTGCTCCCAATTTTTATCGGCGACATCGAACAAATAATTCCTTCCTACTCTGCTAAGAAAATTAAAGGTAAGGCGATGTACAAGCTTGCGAGGCAGGGAAAAGAAATACCCGAGCAACGCAAGAACGTAACTATTTCGTCCATAGATGTTTTGGAAGAAAAAATACGGGACCTGGATACGGACAGAGGAGTTAAAGCACTTCCCTGTGTAAAACTAAAAATAAAGTGTTCTTCAGGCACATTCGTCAGATCTCTTGCGCACGAACTTGGAGAAAAGCTTGGGACCGGCGGAGTTTTAGTATCTTTGGTAAGAAGCGCTGTTGGAAGTTATAAAGTTGAAAATTCCGTCAAAATTGAAGATCTTGTTTCTCAACAGTCTGCGTGACAACTTTCAATAACCCTGTTTTCTTTGCAATAGATATGAGCAGTCCTACAAAAAGGCTATAAATTGCGTAGCTAACCGTTGCGTATAGTTGGAACAACCCGAAGACCAGAACCGCGATCAACGGCCTGACCAATTCTTTGTAAGGGGCAATCAAGTCATTAACCTGGGTCTGTATCATCGATTTAATATCCAGATTGTTTGTAATTGAGTCAGGGCTGGCGCCGGTTGTCTGAACTCCATATTCATCGAGGAGTTTTTGTATCTCCTCTGCCGAATAACCGGAGTAAATAGTTTGTCTTTCCATGGTTTGCTGAAGCTGCGAATTTACCGTGCTTTTTATTGGTTTTTCTGCCACTTCGGCAATCAGTTTTCCGAAATCAATTTCTTTAACGTTACTGGCACCTAAAATAATAATAAGACCGGCGAGGATGCTGAATACAAGCAAAATCCCTCTGACGGCAAACCTCAATACAAGCAGGGCGTCAAATTTTATTAATAACTTCTTAATTTTGTAACTTCTAAAGGATTCTGCGGCCATCAAAATAAACGCCACACCCGCAGCGATTAAAGCATACGTAGTGCTGGTTGCTAAAAGCGGTACCATAATTCCGGTGGCTATTGCCAACGGGGTCAGAATATTAAAGTACCAAACATCCCAAGCCCCCACCGTAAGGGCAAAAGTCAGGATAATCAGAGTCATAACTCCTACTACCTGCAAACTGAAGGGAATATTTATGTTAAAAAAATCGCCCTGGCTAACGAATCCATTGATAAGTGTTGTTAGAAAGAAGGTTTCGGAGAATAAAACAAGCATCAACACACCGAGCTTTACGTAGTACCATGCAGATTTCATACCCTTCAATGATACATATAAATAGCTGCTATATCAAAGTATTTGGTAGGGACGGTTTAACTTTTGCTTAGTTCCCGCGCTTTTTTAGTGATGAGCTGCTTCGGCTTCTGCTTTTGTCCTGAAAACAACTCCGTCCGGGTGTTCGGCCGGGCTATATACCGTGTAGAGTTTCATTAGTTCAGTATCGGATGTATTTATAATGTCGTGTTCTGTCCCCGCCGGAATTACGATTGCGAAATCGTCAGAGATGTCGGAGACTTCTCCGTCCAGTACTGCCTGTCCGGTACCATGTTCGATTCTGATAAATTGATCGACGTCGGGGTGTATTTCCATTCCGATGTTTTCTCCCGGCTGCAGTGCCATTACGACCAACTGACTAAATTTATTTGTCGCTAGAACTTTGCGGAAATTTTCATTACTAATTGTTTCGTCCAATATATTTGTTACTAGTTTTGCCATATATTCCTCCGGAAATTTATACATCTACACTTTAAGGCTTACTGACGGATAGTTCAAGTTTTGGAATGTGATTGAGGAAAGACAGAGTCCCAAGTAATATAAGTGTATGCGCTTTTCCAAGTTCACTGCCCTTACGCCTGAAAAGACGGTTGCCCTATTGGGGAGCGATATTGCAAGAGGATTAACTCAAAAGCAGATCGATTTTAACTTATTCAAGTACGGCCCCAACACCTTGCGCGATAACACTGTTTCCTGGGTGCAAATACTTCTAAAGCAAGTTCAATCTTCATTTATATACCTACTGCTTTTTGCGGCCTTGATCTCGCTGGTTTTAGGAGAAAAGACAGATGCGTTTTTCATCGTCATTTTCGTACTTATAAATTGCGGTTTGGGATTTTTTCACGAATATAGAAGCGAAAAAACAATTCAGCTTTTGAGGAAGTTTGTCGCGGCAGAAGCGCACGTTATACGCGGAGGAGTTATTAAATCTTTGGACACAAAAGAATTGGTGGTCGGCGACATCGTAGTTTTAGAAGCGGGAGATCTTGTTCCTGCAGACATCCGCTTAATTTTACTTACAGATTTTGCGGTAGACGAGTCGGCTTTGAGCGGCGAATCAGTAACAGTCAGAAAGCGCACCGCGGCATTGAAAAAAAATGTGGCTCATATTTTTCTCGCGGAAAATATACTATTTTCGGGAACCCATGTTGTTTCCGGTCAGGCCCGTGGAGTTGTTATTGCTGTAGGAAAAGAAACACAAATCGGCAGAATCTCTGACCTTGCGACTAGCACCGTCAGAGAAGGAGCCTTTGAAAAAGAATTAAGAAAACTGAGCGGGTTCATTTTAAAATTAGTCTTCTCTACCCTACTTCTTGTTTTTATACTGAATATTTTTGTAAAGCCCGGTGGGGCAGATTTAATCAAACTCTCCTTGTTCTCTATCGCTTTAGCTGTTTCGGTCATACCGGAAGCTTTGCCTGTAGTAGCAACCTTTGCGTTGTCTAGCGGGGCTTTGAATTTGGCAAAAAAGCAGGTTGTTGTGAAAAGGCTGGCATCGATTGAAGATCTCGGATCTATTGAGGTTTTGTGCTCCGACAAGACAGGTACTTTAACAGAAAATAAATTGGAAGTCCGCGAAGTTTTATCAGCTGATATGGGAAAGACACTTTTCTACGGCGGGATTTGCAGTTCCGATATTGTCGATAAGAAAAACGCAAACAATTCTTTCGATTTAGCAATTCACCTGAAACTAACAGATAAAGCTCGGGAGCTGATGAAAAAAGTTCCTAAGATTTTGGAACTTCCTTTCGATCCCGACCGCCGTAGAAATAGCGTGCTTGTTCAACTTGGAGGAAGCTACGAGTTAATTGTAAGAGGGGCGCCCGACACCCTTATTAATTACGCACCGATTAGTAATCAAGACCGTGAAAAAATTTTAAATTGGGTCGCTGCGCGGGGAAGATTAGGAGAACGCGTTTTGGCCGTGGCGTCTAAAAAACTTAAAAAGCCGTCGGATTATAAAGCTAAATTTGAGGAAACAGGACTCGAGATAATAGGGTTAATATCTTTTAGCGATCCTTTGAAAAAAACCACTGTTGCTGCGGTACGAAAGGCACAAAAGCTTGGGGTCGAAATTAAAATATTAACCGGCGACAGCCGGGAAATCGCGGGTGCCGTGGCCTTTGCTGCGGGACTAACCCGGTCTCCTGAAGATGTTATTACAGGGATGGAACTCGAAGATTTGTCTGCCAACGAACTTGCCGATGCTTGTTTGAAATATAAAGTATTTGCGCGGGTTTCTCCGGAGCAAAAACACAAAATTATTCTGACTCTGAAGAACTTTTACTCCGTGGGATATTTGGGAGAAGGAATAAATGACGCTCCCGCTTTGAAAGCTGCAAATGTCGGAATTGTGGTTAAGGACTCCAGCGATATAGCCCGTGAATCTGCCGACATAATTTTGTTAAACAAGGGTCTCGAGGTTTTAGTAGACGGAGTGCATGAGGGACGCAAAGTATTCGCAAATGTGTCCAAATATATCCGCGCGACGCTAGCGTCTAATTTCGGAAATTTTTATGCTGTCGCTATTTCCACTTTATTTATTGATTACTTGCCCATGCTGCCCGTCCAACTCCTGCTCCTTAATTTGTTAAGTGATTTTCCGATGATTGCTATTTCCGGAGATACCGTGGATTCAAATGAATTAACTAAACCGTCCAAATTTAATTTGAAACAATTTGCGGTTCTTGCCAGTTTGTTGGGTTTGGTGAGTACTGTGTTTGATCTAACGGTATTTGGAATATTTTTTGAAAGTGGCGAAGGCACGTTGCAGACGTATTGGTTTATTGCCTCGGTTCTTACCGAGCTTGCGTTTATTTACTCAATCAGGACGAAGGGATGGTTCTTTAAGGCCAAGGCGGCCTCTGCAGGACTGGTCCTGCTTTCCATTGCCGCTGTTGCGGTTACCATAGCGCTACCCTTCTCTATTTTGGGACAGGTGTCATTTAATTTCGTCGCCCCCACTTATTATAATCTGGCGATTGTGGGTGTGCTGGTCGTTGCGTATTTTGGTGTGTCGGAGATTATAAAGAAGATGTATTTTGCCCGCGCTGAGTCGTAGTGTTTTTCTTTAGGTAACTTTCTATTACTAGTGCATGCATCAAGTCTTTTTCACTTCCGCGCATTTTTTTCCACCTAAGTGTTGTTTCCAAAGAGACAAAGGGGATGTCATCTATCATTTCCGCATTATTGATTAGCTCTCGGGTGTCCCAAGTCCCAGGCCTCCAGATATTCCAAAGTTCTATCGAATCTTTGCACAGATAGACGTCCAAGTCCGTTTTCTTTATTTTCCACTTGGGTTTATTTCTATACTCTTGAAATAATTCGTCCGTTACTAGCACATCTAAGTCACGTCCTTCGGATAAATCTCTGGCGAGCATAGCGCCGCTTCCGAATACAACAAATTTTCCTATCGGTAGATGAAGTTCCTTGAGAGTTTTAAACAAAGCGATATTAGTTTCGTGTAAAGAATTCATTTCTATCTGGTGGGCGGTAATGGACTCGAACCAATGACCTCCACAATGTCAATGTGGCGCTCTAACCAACTGAGCTAACCGCCCGAAATTTCACCCACCTCGATATACTTGTCGCGCTCTAAATTCGCCTGCGGCGAAGCTTTGCTCCGCAAAGGACAACTGAGCTAACCGCCCGAAATTTCTCCCACCTAAAACCAATAATCTGGTTTAAACTACAATCACTTCTTCTTAGGCTGCATTATCTTATCAATCAAGCCGTATTTCAAGGTCTCGTCTGCACTCATCCAGTAATCTCTTTCCATGTCTTTTAAAACTTCGTCCAACGGTCTGCCTACGTTATCTGCAGTAATCTGAGCTAGCTTGTGTTTCAGTTCCACCATGTGTTTTGCCTCGATTTCAATGTCAGTAGCCTGTCCTCCCATACCGCCTGAAATAATCGGCTGGTGGATCATTGCGTAAGAGTTAGGTAGTGCGTATCTTTTTCCTTTTGTACCGCTGGCCAGCAACAAAGATGCGGCGCTCGCGGAAAGACCAACATTTATAGTTACTATGTCGTTTTTAACGTGTTTTATTGTGTCGTACATGGCTATACCGGCGTAGACTTCTCCCCCCGGGCTATTGACGTAGATTTTGATGTCTCTGTCCGGATCCTGATTCTCTAAAAAGAGCAACTGGGCAATAAAAGTGTTGGCAACGCCCATATCTATGGCGCCTGTTACGAAGACGATGAAGTCCTTTAACAAACGGGAATAGATATCGTAAGAACGCTCCATTCCGTTCGGTTCTTTTTCTACTACTATCGGAACTAAAGTATTATTATTTATGCTCATGGTGTTTATCTCCTTCGGCTTCTTCAACCAACTTACTAATAAGCTTATTTTTCTGCAAAATGCTCTTAATGTAAAGTTTCTGCATCGGATCTTCTGCCCTTACAAGGCTTGGATCGCCCGCTGCTTTTATCATCTCTTCGACTTCTTCATCTGAGACTTCGATGTTTTCAGTCTTTATTAATTCTGAAAGGACGAACTCAGCTTTAATATTGTTCTCGGCAATTTTTATGTATTCGCTTCTTAACTGTTCCCCTGTTTTGTTCTGGGATTTTAAATACTGTTCGAGTGAAAGGCCGATTGATTGTGCCTGGTCCATAAATCTTGAAAGCAATCTGTCGGTTTCGTCCTCCAATAGAATGTCTGAGATCTCGGCGTCAGATACGGTCATTAACGTTTCCAAAACATCGTTTGTGGTCATATGAACATGAGGTTCGTGAGCTTCTTTTCCTTCGGCTTTGTCCTTTTCCGATTCTTTTACTGCGGCGTCCCATTTCTGGTCAAATTTCTCTTTAAGTTTTTTCTTGTACTCCCCTATTTTCATTTCTGGTCGGACAGCCACCGTAGCTGTAAATTCGAGGTCTTTTTCCAGGTCGAATTCTTTTATTTCAACTTTCGGGTTGGAAACAGGACTGACCAGGTTTTCTTTTAAAGCCTGGGGGTAGTAGGTTTCTAAGATGTCGTTTATGGCGTCTCCAAAGAGTTTTGACTGCCCTATTTTCTCTTTTACCATGTCTTTTGGCGCTGTTCCGGGTCTGAAACCTTCTACGGTTGTTGTTTTTATGGCGTTATCCAGGGTCTTTTCGTAGGCCTTTTTAACGGCGTCATTGTCGACAGTTACGGTAATTTTTATAGTAGCTTTTGGTAATTTTTCGATTTTTGTTTGCATAACCTGACTATATTAGCATAATGCTGGGTTGTTGGTACAGTTCGGGTTAATAGATAGTCTCCGCAAGCTCTTTTTGAGGCATCCTGATTTTTTTAGGTACGACGATTAAACATACGACCGAGGTTACGAGTAAAAGAGCTCCGGTGAAAACAAAAGTTTGCTGAACTCCTGCTGTTGCTGCAATACCTCCTGCTAATAGCGGTCCGATTACATAGCCTACGCTGCTGGCAGTTTGTTCCAGACCTATCATATCGTTATTGAACTTACCCAGCCTTGAAACATAGTCTTCGTAGGCGGCATAAAGTGCGGGGTTTGCTATGGATAATAGGACTGAACCTGCAAACACGAGAAGTATGAGCAAATAAACATTGGAAGCGAGGCCGAAAAGTAACACGAAGGTCGCGGCAAAAAGAGCACTGATAAAAGCTGTTTTCTTTTTACCCAACCTGACGGTTATTTTCGGCAGGAGAAATCCCATAAATATGGGCGGGAACATGTAAGCTGTAATTATTAATCCTCCTGCAGGATGGGTACCGCGCATTTGTTCGGAAAAAATTATGCCCACAGTCCAAAAGGCCGCGTCCACCAACGTAATCACAAAATTAAAAACCCACAAAGGCCATATTTTCCCGAGCAATGTTCTCCAAACTTGGAACG
>MEWJ01000058.1 GCA_001773385.1 candidate division WWE3 bacterium RIFOXYD1_FULL_43_17
AGATCAGGTAGATGGCACCCTGCCGCAATATTCGAGTTATAGCGATTCAAAACCAATTTGGCAATGTAGTTATGTCCAAGGATGTTCATAGAGTAATTCTAGGTTAAAAATATTAAAAATTCTAATTTCTATTCCTGTACCTAATAAATAGGTTGCTATGACAACAAAAACCTTGGCTGGACAGTTGGGATTTAGTTGGAACTTTTATCTCAAATTCTTTTTTGAAGGTATAAAGATTGAAAATGAAAGTTAGGTTTATCACTTCCTATTTCAATAGTTTCAAATTTTATTGTATTAAACTGTTCTTTCACAACATCTTGTAAGTAAGAGTCGGAAAGAAATGAAAAATATCTTGGTAATCCCATTTTCTTGTTATCTGTTATAGTTTTTTCCTCATCTATTCCTCCATACACACCGTAAAAGAATATTCCATCTTCACTTAAGACATTTGAAATAGATTTAAGAACCATTTTAATTTCATTTCTGGGAGTGTGTAGCAGTACATTCATGGAATAAATACCTTCAAAAGTTTTTCCTAAATTTTCTAGCTCAGATAAATCAAGTACCCTGGCGTTTAAACCTCTTTCTTTACAACCATTAATCATTTCTTCTGACAAATCTGTTGCTAAAACATCAAAACCCTTATCCAGAAAGTATTTTGAATCTATTCCTACTCCAGCGCCTAACTCAAGAATAGTTTTAAGATTACGTTCATTTAATAAATGGATAAAATATTCCCTGCAGTTTAGTTTCCACAAATCTCTTTTGTCTTCATTATTGCTACGCCTTTTAGCATCTGCATCATACGCTACTTTTAATTGTTCTTTAATTGTAGTCATATGAGAATTATACATGAGTTCCAAAGTTCAAATTGCCCTACGCTTTTTATAATGTTATGGAACTTATTGTAATGAGTTAAAGTGGTGTTTTTTCTATTTGGCTGAGCATGTCGGTCGAGAACTATTACTTTCCCAGGCTATTTTGCCGGGGTAGTGGGACGTACTTGAAACTTTATTATGAGTTGGACGTCTGCTTATAGGTGAACGGGCTCGAGCTACTGATATTTTTTTTGATTAAATTTATGAGAGTTAATTTCCATCCACCTATAAACCCGTTCCCAGGGCATACAGTATTTTTATTAACTTCGTTATGTCCTAAAATATTTTCAATCGGAACATTTTTATAATTATCTTTTATAAGTTGTGAGATAGATTTAAGAACTTTTATATCCGGCGAACTTGTTTCAAAATTTCCGTCTATGCAAATTGCCACACTTCTTGTATTTATATCCCAATTTCCTGCGTGCCAACCAACATAATTATCAGTCAATAATCTTTCTGGGGTACCATCTAATCGCACTAACCAATGGTAACCATAAAAGATTTGCACTCCGTTTGTAAAATGTCCTGAAGAAATGGCCTCACCCTTAATAGCTTTGTTATCTTCATTAGGGTTTGTAAAAAAGGGTCTGTATAGTCTAAACATATGTTTAGCATTCAGTCTAGAAAGGGTCAGTGATTTATCGTTACTTGTGTGATGAATAACAATTGTATCTATAGTCTTCCTCTCATCATCCCAATCGTGATACTTTTTATTAGGTTGAATACTTCCGTTCCCAAGATCACGTTCAATAGAGGAATATATTTCTTCTTTTAACTCCTCCTCATCTTCTTTTGATAGATCTTTTTGAATATTTTCCAATCGCTTAAATTCTGGATCTAACCTCAAATACCAATCTTTCTGGGATATTTGTTTCTTCCACAGTTCATCATTTATATATTTCATCATGAAAATTATACATCAGATCTAATCCCTATTGAGTCATGCATTTTGGCATTGCTGTGACAGTGAAAAGTCGTGGCTGGGGGACAGGGATTCGAACCCCAATTTTTGCATCCAGAGTGCAAAGTCCTACCATTAGACGATCCCCCAATAGAGCGGTTATTGCCTGAAACCGCAGTGTGATTTTACCACCCCTACAGCCATTATTGAAACATAAGGTTATCTGGCACACCACAACTGACCTACTAAACCAATACCCGAATCGTCCCAACCCTTACAGAAATCTCTTCGTTGTCGCGTCGACCTAAATGCGATAGAATCAACCCATGATAAGCACTCAGCATAAAGAACAAAGAGTAGCGGTATTCGTAGACGTTCAGAACATGTACTACTCGGCCAAGAACTTGTATGGTGCCAAGGTAGATTTCAGCAGGGTTTTGACACATGGGGTTGGTCCGCGCCGTCTGGTTAGAGCGTTCACATACGTTATACGAGCAGATGTCGGTCAGGAACGGGAATTTTTTGAAGCATTAAACAAAATAGGTTATGAAGTCCGTGAGAAAGAGCTCCAGATTTTCTATGGAGGTTCTAAAAAGGGCGACTGGGACGTCGGACTCTGTATGGACGCCGTGAGATTAATTCCTAAAATAGACGCTATGGTTTTGGTTTCGGGTGATGGAGATTACACCGACCTTTTGGAGTATGCGAGAAGTCAGGGTGTCCGTACCGAAGTGATTGCTTTCAGCAAAACGGGTTCAAGCAGATTATTCGGAATCGCAGACCAGGTAACTGATATGTGTGAGGCTCCGGAGAAATTTTTAATCGGGAAATCCAAGTTCACCTTGCTGAACGGATTTACTCCTCCTGCAAATGCCAACACTCCTGCAAAAAATTAAAACTTTGGCTTTTTCGTCGGTATCCAAGAAGCTCCTTTTCTTTGTGTATTTTCTGTTGCTTTTGGCAACGCTTTATCATGTTTATTACGCAAAAAGAATTGTTCCTGGTGTCACAGTTGGAGATGTGTCTTTAGGCGGGAAAAATCTGGCTCAAGCCCAAAGTGCGTTAGAAGCCCGCGAAAAAACTTTGGATAAGAAAGTAACGCTTAAGTACGATGGAAAGGAATACGCGGTTAAGGCCGAGGACATTGATCTTACTTATGACTGGGAAGGTACTACGCTACGTGCGTTTGAAATTGGCCGGTCAGGCAACGTTCTACAGGACACCAAAGATAAAATTGCAGGATTAGTTAAAAACTTAAACATTCCCGCTTTCCACGACCACAGTGACGAAAAATTAATAAGCGTTCTTTCAGAAGCTAAAAGTTTGTTTAATGTAATAGCACAAAACGCCGGTGTAAAAATGGAAAAAGGAAAGTTGGTAGTTACCACTGAAAGTGAGGGCAAAAAAGTTTTGGATGATGCTCTTCACACAACCGTCATACAGGCTTTCGATAAATTAAGCTTTGGAGATAAAGAACTTCCCGGTAAAAAAATAGTTCCGAAAATTACTACTGCTGAAGTCACCGCACTCCTGCCTCAGGCCGAAAAAATTATAAATAACGAAATTACCGTTAAAGATGGGAGCAGGACATGGAAATTAACATCTGAACAACTTTTGGGTTATATGACTTTTCAGCGGGACAAAGAAAAAAATCACGTTGAAATAGATTTACTAGAACCCCGTCTCGAATCATTTGTAGAAGAGCTGGAGCAGGAAGTAAATCAGCTGCCCCGTGGTCTGGTTACGGGGATGGAAGGTAACAAGGTGACCGGATTTGAATTAAGCAAGGAGGGAAGTGAGTTAGACAGAGGAAAATTTATTTCCGCCTTCCGCGATGCTTATTTTAATTCGAAAGGCAACGTAGATATTCCAAAAGTTTCGGTTTCCGGGCCTCTCGATAAAGATAAATACGGAATTCTCGAATTATTAGGGGAAGGAAAGTCAACTTTCAAGGGTTCGGCGTCCGGCCGTATACATAACTTAACATTGGCAGCTGAAAGGGCGAGCGGAGTTTTAGTCTCCCCCGGAGCAACATACTCTCTCAACAATTCCGTCGGAGATATTGATTCGAAAACAGGATACGACATTGCTTACATCATTAAAGACGGAAGAACGGTTTTAGGCTCGGGCGGAGGAGTTTGCCAAACTTCCACTACTTTGTTTAGAGCGGTTTTAAATTCCGGATTGCCTATTGTGATGCGATATCCTCACGCGTACCGCGTCAGCTACTACGAGCAGGATCAGCCGGTTGGATTCGACGCAGCGATATATCAACCCTCGTGGGATTTCAGATTTAAAAACGATACGGAGAATTATGTTCTGGTGCAGGCGGAAGCCGACGAGGCTAACTATGCATTGAAGTTTCAGATATTCGGAACACCCGACGGTAGAAAAGTAGCAATCACCGAACCGGCGGTGACCAATCAAAGCCCTCCTCCTCCGGCACTGTACCAGGACGACCCGACTTTAGCTAAGGGTGTTACAAAACAAGTTGATTTTCCCGCGTGGGGTGCGAAGGTGACTTATTCCAGAACTGTTACCAGGGGTGATGAAGAGTTGTTCGTGGACAATTTTGAGAGTAGGTATCAACCTTGGCGTGCGGTGTATCTGGTAGGAACGAAAGAGTAATTTAGCGTCTCGACATCTTCAAACTAACAATCGTATATTCATCGTCGGGTTGTCTGGTTACCGTTATAGTAGCTAATAAATCCTGGTCATTGTATGTCGTAACATAAATACCGTTTTCTCTTCTCTCTGATTCAGGTGTCCAATTTTTTTCACTGAATACATTTTGGTAAAACATCATGACTTCTTCAGGAGATTTTTTAGTTTGAAAAGTCGTTTGTGTTGTATTAAGAGTTACGCCTGTGGAAATTTTTTCCGAACTTATCGGCATCGGGAGCTCGGGTACCTGTGAGATTGTCGCTCCTTTTACATCACCGTTTTGAATTTTAGGATTATACTGCGTGAAACCGGCGTAACTTCCGGCAAAGGCAAATATTAGTACTACAAGTATTGGTATCAACTTTTTAAAATCTCCGGGCATTTTGTAAACTTATTATACACGATTATATAGGACGGTTTTATGCAAGGTGTTAGTCAAAAAGTGGTTTTGTTGGTAGAATTTGGAAGATTTGTGCGCCTTGTAGCCCAACCGGCAATTGCTGCAGGCTTGGCCCCATCGTCTAACGGCTAGGACGGCGGATTCTCATTCCGTAAATCGGGGTTCGATTCCCCGTGGGGTCACCAGAAAAAAAGACCGGAAGTCCGCAGGATTCGCGGGCTTTTTTGTGCTCGCAAGGGAACGAGCTGACTTTAGTTGTGTTCGACTGTCGTGTAGTGAAACGGAACGACTGTTTTGTCGGAGTCAAAATTCCCCGTGGGGTCACCAGAAAAAAACGGACCAACCCAGCTGAATAATCAGTCTGAATTAGTCCGTTGAACTAACAATAATTTGTACACTTCTACCTTTAATTGTCTCCTACTTAATTTTGTAGGGTCTGTTACCTCTAATACGTTTCAACCTACAGTCTTTTAATATCCGTAAATGGTTCTGTACTTGTAATAGAGATTGAGGGCCGCCCAGTAGCTGAGTGTTGTTTCGCTGTTTGTGGGCAGGGGCATTAGGGTTTCTACCGGCATACTAAACATATCCATTACTTCTGTAAGGATTCCTCCCGGTAGAGAAAATGGATAAGAGCCGCCTGTTACCCACATTAGCATCTCACCCCCGTAGAAAATGGGTCTGAAGAGATACCCCTCGTTTGCTGTTTCGCCCCAATACTTATCCCATGGAGGACTTCCCCATTGAACCTGAACGAGTATAGCGGCCGCTTCATCAGCTTAATTTTGAGATGTAGCATCGTTGTACTTGTACCCGAGGAGCGACTCTAATCCCAGGAATACGTTCGTTCTTACACCGGATGCGTACTCGGTGCTTTTGAGATAGACGGGAATCCCGTAGCCATTCCACTTTTCCTCGAGCCACCGTGCAATTAGTCTTGGTGTTGTTGTTCCATTTCCTGCCGGGTGCGGGTAAGTATGATCCGGGTCACCGTATTTGTTGAGGATGTGGATAGCCTGCAAGGCGGGAGCAAGGTAATCAACCTGACTGAGGAGTATGTAAGCACCCCGTCCAATCGTACACACTTTGGACTCATACATATACCCGTAAGGGTTGTATCCCGGGGGAACTGTTGACGCTACTCCATTGTTTATCAGGTCACAGTCGTGGAAGGCATCATATGTAAATATGTAATTATCGCTCGCCGATGTTCCGCTTTCAAAAAGAGGGGCGTATACATCGGGGAGGTTGTTAAAGCCATACATATTTATAGTGTTGTTCAGTTGAGCGACCTTGTAGGTATCGGTCTGCTTCGCATAGAACTCTGCCCCCAGTTTCGTAGCGTGTCGGATTGTGAACCTGCTACTTGAGTAAAGATTACTCGCATAGTTCTCGGGTACAGGCCTGGTTACTGTGACCGCAGTACCATCAGGTACATCTGCGATGTTGGAGAACAGCAATGTATCTCCCAGAAACAGATCGTATGGAGGGCTTGCACCAACGGGTTCCCATGCCGCTTTTGTTATGTGGTATTGGGTGTAACCAAAATATGGGTCTGATACGTCTGAGTTGTACGCCATATCGCACCACATAAGCGGTTCGTTGAACGCGAACTCCAAACCGCCTTCAAAGGTAACATCAGACACATCATACGTTGCTCCAACACCGCTGGCTGTGACTTTACCCACCGGGAACGAATTACTTCCTACATAGTGCCCGACAAACCTTTTTGGGTAAGTACCACTTTGTGCCCTGATAGAAAGAGGACAGCCAGGGTACTCCTTAACGACCCCAAACGCATAGTAGTCACCCTCATATTGGTTGTCGATGTAGACCTTGGCTTTGGCCATACGGTCATAGACTGCAGGCATAAGCGGGTCGTCCCTTTTTATGAGAGGCAGGAATACCTGAAATACACTCAACAGCATCTGATCTAACCCAGTCGAGGAACCACTCTCAGCTATTTGTTCGCTGGAGTTTTTTCCTACAGGTGCGGGGTAGGGGAAAGGAGTTGGAGTTGGCTGAACCTTTGCTTCAGGATCCACACCGAAGTCCGGTGCTTTGAAGATCTTGTCTCCTGCCACCAGGACTTTTTCATACACTGTATTTCCAAGCTCATCTTTAACGACAGCCCCTTTCTCATCGATTTTTTCGATGTTCTCGTATACCCTGACCCCTAACTTGTCCGCATTTTGCTTAAATTTTTCCTTGATTTCCTTATGGCCAAGTTTTGCCAGGTCATCTTTCGGTATTCCGAGGACTCTGTTCAATTCTTTGACCCTGAAGGAGTAGTCAGCTTTTTCCACGACTACTGCATCGGTATCAGCGGATTTCGCCGGTGTCGGGACAATTGGAGTTTTCCCTGATGCCTGATCCGGAATCGTGAGCACAAGGCTGGTTACGATTGCCAAAATGATGAGAAGTGACACGGCCGGCAAAAAACGAAGTGCTGTTTTACGTTTCATTTTCCCTCCCGATTTTTGTCTTTAGAGCTATGGAATTGATGTAGGTGCGAGTTGGTCGACGGTTCCCCGGCCTTTTGCTACTAACACGGGGACCCACTGTCCGGATTTATCCTGGACAGATTTGTATACGTTCACTTCTAGTTTTGCAGCATTGTCGATAAATAGCTGCATGACCTCCTCAGGACTAAGTTTTTCAAGTTTATCCATCGGCATTCCCAAAGACTCGCTGAGGATGGTAAGTCTGAACGGAACTCCTCCGTAGACTACCTTACCTTGCCCGTCAACGACTTGGAAACTCTGGGTGGGTACAACCTGAACTTCTCCCGCATTCAGATTGCTGCCTTTTGCATCGGCAGTATCTGAAACGAGGACGACTGCGCTTATGCCAAGTAAGGCAATAAGCGTAATTACAACAAATAGTGCGCTTTTCTTTTTCACATCCTGCTCCTTTTTTTTCGTAGGTCTATTTATTTATTAAAGTGCTTTCTGAGCGCATTATATAGCGCTATTGCCTTGGGCGCAAAAGTTATAGGGTATGGGAATTCCTTGTTAATAAAACGTTATTGGGGCTGCTTAAACTATATTCAGAACCCCGCCATTATTCCAAACGTCTCCGGATGACAATCCTGCAGGGGATGTAGGGAGGCCTGTTATGCTCAGTTTACTGCCGGGATTATTATTCCCGATCCCGACCTTTCCACCGCCGGTTGCCAGCAAAACGTTTGCATTAGTAGCTCCGTTAATCCAAATATTCTGATTCTCGCCTTCGATATGCAAGTTTCCGTCATCCAGGATTTTCGATGTGTGATTGGTCGTAGTGTTGGTGAGCCATATTTCCGGTGTTCCTGCTTCATAGACCTGATTGATTAATCTCCCGGTATTGTTAGATATTTTTCCTTCGGAAATTACGGCATCATTCAGGTTAATTCCGCCGTTGGTGTTATTGTCCAGTTCGTTGTTGGAAATATTTATATTTGTATAGGTATGTGAACCGTCAATGTTGATACCGTAAGACTGGGTGTCACCCTGTTGATAGCCGTTTCCCGATTTGCATCCGATTATGCTGCAGTTCGACCCCACGTTTACAGATAGTTCTATGCCGCTGCGTGTGTTTGCGGTAGTTTGGGAATTTCCGACAACATCGCAACCGAGCAAATGTATGTCGTCCCCACCGGCCAAACGGAAACCCGCTAAACCGTTATGAAAAGATTTGTGTCCGATAAATCTTATCCCCTGAATCTCTCCGCTCCCATTATCCGATATTAGGACGCCGTAGTTCGTCGCGGTCCCGGTCCATGTATTTGTAAATGTGAGACCGATAATGTCACCGCCGTCAGTGTTGTTTATGTTTATATTGTTGTCGGAGGCGAAATCAAACTCGGCATTTATGAAAAAGCCAAACCTTGTGTGGTGACCGGTTGCCGGATGAATATGAAAGCCGTCTTTAAAATGTAGAAAATCGCAGTTTTGAATGACAAAATTTTCACCGCCAAGCCAGGAAATTCCATTACCAAGATTTGTAACATCGGGATTGTCTGCCACGACATTGTTAATGTAAAAGTCGTAACCGGACTGCAGTGCGTTTTCCCAAATGATTGCATCATTTGTAGTATCTCTTATATCGGAGTCTCTGAAGAATGTTTCCGTAGAGTTAAAAGCGTGTATTCCATTGTATTGTTTTTCAATGCGCACGTTGTAAATCCATGTCTTAAATGCTTTTTGAAGTTTTATTGCCTGATTTGCCGTTTTTTGATTTTGTGAAGTAAATAAAATTTTTGATATGGTTGTGTGGGCAAGAGTATCCGTTCCGTTGCCGACTATTACCATTGCGATTCCCTCACTTCCTGACGCTGCCTTCAATATTGTTGCCCCCGCTCCGGCTCCGACAAAAGAAATATTATTGCTGGTAATGTTGATTGTGTTGGAAATAATGTAGGTTCCCGGAGGTAGGTAGACAACTCCTCCCGCAGCACAGGCCGTTAAGGTATTGTTGATTGCAGTGGTGTCGTCCGTTGAACCATTACCCAGAGCCCCGTAGGCTTTAACATTGTATACCTGTCCTCCAGAATCGATGACCCCGTGTTTTTTATGTGATCCGTCGGTGTTATGTTCCTGGCCTAAATAGTCGTTCAGGATTGTTCCCCAGTTCCCGTCGTCTCCTCCAACAGATGGCAGTCTTGGCATAGGCTAACTCATTCCTTTCTTGGTTCCTCCGTAAGGACCGCCACCGAAATTTGTCGATGTGTCACCGTTTATTTTTTTACCTAAAAAAACATTTTCTATTTTGTTTAGAATTCCGGGGATTCCTACGATGGCTACTATTAAAGTGCCGAAATAGAGAAGAAATTCTCTGCGGGTCATTTTTTTGGACAGTAACTCTTCAAGGCCTTTCATAAGTGATTTTATTATATTATAGGGTTGGATTGCTTATCAATAGCGCCTGTTCGCCAAGTATATTGTAAGGACGGAGATTTGATACAGCACAATCATGGGTATTGCCATCATTACCTGATTTGCGATGTCCGGAGTTGGGGTAAGTATGGCCGCCAGGACAAATGCTGCGAGGACGACCCACTTCTGCGCACGGAGTAAATTTTTTACACGCAGGTGCACAATTTTATTTATGAGAAACATTACCAGAGGCAACTGGAACAGAAGTCCGAAGCCTAAAATAAATACTGAAATAAAAAGTAAGTATGACTCTGCGGTAATGATGGAACTAATATTTCCCGGCCCGAATCTTTTTAAGAATGCGAGGGCGGTAGGAATTGAAATATAGTAGGCAAATAAAATTCCTAAACATAGTAAAAGAAATGACACTCCAACTATAGGTGTTACGGGAAATTTCATACCCTGAGGTTGTGCGGGTGCGATAAAAAGTGCCAGGTGATAAATTGCGAAAGGAATGGCAACGAGTAGTCCGAACCGTATGGAGAGTGTGATTACAAAATTAAATCCTCCCGCAGGTGTCGTGTAAAACAGGGGTCCGTTTAAGGGGTGAACAAGAATTTCAAACAGGCGTTCTCTGAAAATAAATCCGATAACACTGCTGATAAGAAAAACCAGCGCTACATAAAGCAATCTCGTTCTGATTTCGTTTAGGTGATCTTCGAGCCTTAGCGGTGGGTTAAGAAGCCCGGGATTACTGTTTATCTGACTTGGGCGTTTCTTTGTCATCAATACCTTTTAGCCCTTTTCTCAATTCGTTTATAAACTGTCCTATTCCCCTTGCTAACTGCGGAAGTTTTGTTGACCCAAAGAGTACCAATACAATTAAAAGGACCAGCAGCAATTCTTGTGTGCCAATTCCAAACATAATAGAATTATAGACGTATGCAGCTAGAATTCAAGCAACACCCCGCCGCTTTATTGTTTTCGTTAGTGTTTCTAATGGTTACGACGTCAAATGTTTTTGCGTCCACTTACGGTGAGGATAAATATGGTGCCGAGATTTACTCCAGGGGAGAGGAGGAGGACGCTGGTTGCACCAGGGATCACCCCACAGGCGATATAAGAGTTATAAGTATTTCTTCAGGAGACACTCATTTAAAAATAGTGTTCGAAGGAGTTGAAGGAAAATACAATGAGTTTGAAACCAGATGGGGAATAAACGAGTCTCTTTTAAAGGAGGAATCTAAAAGTGAGGTTTTTGGTAACCGCAGTACAAGGTCGTATGTGATAGAAGATCTTAACCCGTCTACGTTTTATTTTGTGAAAGTAAGGGCTCTTAACGGGTGCGCAAAAGGGGAATGGTCCGCTGCTGTAAGAGGGCGTACCTTGGACAGGGCCGCGGCAGGTAACGTGAAAACGACGGAGATTGTGGACTACACATCAATAGCTGCAACTCCCGGCGAAAGTTCAGGATCTGAGGAAATAAGTTCGGCTCCGGCTCAGGTTCTGACACATACATTAAATGTTAAAGTGGTCAACGCAGCAGGAAATCCGGTTCCGGGAGTGTCGGTTGTAATTACCGCTTTGGGTGTTTCCGCTGTCACAGATTACCAAGGATTAGTCACTTTTGAAAAAATCGAAACCGGTTGGTATGAGATAACCACCGAGGCCTTGGGAATAAAGGGCACGCAAAGTGTGAATGTTGACGGGGAGGGTTCCTCGGTAATTGCAGTTACTATTAAAGTCGGAAGCTCGGTTGAAAAATCTCCTGAAAAACCATCACTAGTTTGGCTTGTCGGATTGCTCCCCCTCTCAATTATTGTTTACGCACTGGTGAGGAAATTGTTTGCTAAAAAAGTACTATATTAAAAAGTTGAGTTATTCAGCCTCCGGCACAAGATCCGGAATTCCCATTAGCTTTCTACGTTCTTCTTCGCGCGCATCTTGTTCATTTTCTAATCTGGTAACCCAGCTCACGCGTGGAACCCTTTTAACCCGCACTTTTTTTGGTGCTAACTCAGCTTCAGGCCTTGCTTTTCCGTGAAGAATTAAGTCCAACACTTCGGCCGGGTATTTTTCTTTGGCGGCAAGATACTGCTCATATGTTTCAAGCATTTCGTCTTCCGTCTTTATTTTATCGGGAGGATGCGCAAGTGTATCCATATCTTCGCGCCATTTCCGGGCAGCCCTTAACGCTACATCCATATGGCTAAACGAATCTCCTTCTTTTTCTTTGCCCAGCTCTTCTTCAGCCTGCAAAACGTATTTTGCCCTGACAATGTTTATTCGTGGAAGTGGCTCAGCCGCAGGCGCCTCGGGCTCAGGTGTCGTATCTGCAATAGACGTGACTTCTTCCTTTGGCGCGTCACTGTCTTCCGGTTTGTCCGGAAATGCATCCAACTGAGTATAAATTTCGCTCACAATGTTTGAACAGGTTTCGATCGTTTGCGTATTATCTTTTTGATTACTACAAACACTACGACCGCTCCTAAAATTATCGGCAGGTAAACTGCAAGCCAAATTCCGAATGAACCGATGTCCTGCAATGTTCCTAACATAGACCTGACGGCTTGTTTAAATATAACCTGAGGCCTCCACGATTGTGCGGGGGTGTAGGGTAATCCAAGTTCGTCAGTTGAAACATAGACGGTGAGCTTACTGGTCTTGGTCGTCCCATCCATATATTGCAACTGTCCTTTATAGGAATCGATCTGGTCTTGGATTTGGTTTAAAGCTTGCTGGACGGTTAGCATTTCGTTTACAGTAGTGGCCTTGTCGAGTATCGCCAACATTCTTGCTCTCTGTGCTTCCAAATCTCCCAGACGTCTTTCGATGTCAATGTACTGATCCGTAACATCGTGCCCGTCAACGTTTTCGGATACAACTTTCACGGCAATAGTCCGGAGATATTTAGATGTTTCTTCTACCTTTTCGGAAGGTACTCTCAGTTGAAGAGTGGCGGTTTCTCCGTATTCTGTTCTGTTGATATTGGTGTTTACCATATAACCTGCCATCTGAAGTGTTTTCTCTTTTATCATTTCAACTGTCCCTGTCACGTCTTTTACGAGTAGTGAAAAATTAGAGTTAACAACTACTTTTCTGTTTGTAACATCAGGTTGTGGAGTGGCTTCACGGGCATATTGGTATTTGCTGTTGCTTAGCGCCATCATCGGAGCACCGCCGTATGAATCTACTGCGTAGCTTTCGCTTACTCCCATCATTGTGCTACCGCCTAACAAAGTTCTGGGAATTGAATTTAATACCCACCAACCGGCGCCAATTAAAAGGAGAGTGAGAAGCTTATTTCTTTTTATCCAATCTACAATTTTATTTATCATAGGTTAATATTCGTACGGTGGGGATTTTGTGTCAAGGCGTCGTAGTTTGCTTTTTATAGCCACTTCTTTTTAGGCAGATATTTCACACGTTCTACCGGAACGGCTTTACTCTTTTTAATAATTTTTTTCTCAGGTTTCTTTGTTAGGTGCTCGATTTCCTTTAATGTGGCAAAAATCCTGGCTGTAACAAGTTGTTCTTGTGATACCCAATAGTCGTAAGCAAAATTTTCTCTTAAATCTTTGTTTTCTTCGGCAGCCAAACCCTTTTCAAACGACGCTTCTTCAAGTTTTTTGCGCTGCTCGGATAGGCGTTCTCTCAGCCGTTCAACTTTTTCCTCAACGTTCATAAAGGGAATTTTAGCACGTAATTTGTCCGAACAAAGGCTAGATAAGTTTAAAACTGTGAAGGACAATTCCCGCAGCGATGCTGAGGTTCAAAGAGTCTATATCTTTAGAGAAGTCTATTTTTACATTCTCGCCTAACTCAAGTTCTTTTGCCGAGAAACCTGAAGATTCGCTTCCGAAGACGAAGGAACTTTTTGCAGGAGAGCTTAATTTTTTTTGCGTAAGCTCCTCCAACGTGATGTTGCCTTTCGGGGTGAACAAATACAGCTCTCTGCCATATTTAGTAGCGTAATCGGTTAGTTTATCGAAGTATTCAAAATTTACTGCGAACGCACTTCCCATTGAGGCTCTTATAACTTTCGGGTCAAAAATGTCTACGGCGGGACGGGTGAGGGCAAGGTTTTTGTACCCGAATGCGTGCATGGTCCTGATTATTGTTCCTAAATTGCCCATATTCTCAGGATTTACAAGAACGATGTGCGGCCTATCATTGGCGAGGGGTGATACGTATTTAGAAAATCTTGCCCCTGCATAAACGTTCTCTTTTCCGGAAAGTCTCATAAGAACTTTTTGTCCTTCTTCGACTCTAACGTTGTGTTTAGTGGCCAGTTTGATAATTTCTTTGACACCAAGATTGTTCTGTCCCTTTGGGTTTATAAATACCTCGATGATACTTTCGGGTTTGTATTTGAACAGTTCGATAGTCGGGTAGACGCCCAGGCAATAGGAGTTCGACTGATTTTTATCGTAATTTCTTAATTTCACTGCCTGAACTTGATAGAATTAAGTATGTTTTCTATGGTTGTTTTAAAGTCGGCGCTGCCTTCTTTTACACCTATCAGCACCAGTTCATTTCCGCGGGCTCCTTCGGAATTAACAAATATATAATAAGCATCTTTCCAGCTGTACCCGGTAACCTTTACGGCTGTTTCTCCGTTAAACTCAAATCTTTCTATGTTTCCCTGAGTGGGGTAGCCTTTTGCCGCGAAAAAGTCATCGGCCATTTTATTTATCTCCGTTTGCGTGACACTTTCGAACGTGGCCTCTTTTTTAAGAGCAAAGATTGCTATTACAACCCCGGCTTCTTTCGATGCTTCTTCGCACATAGAAAGTATCACGCGGTATTGTGTATCCGTGGGCATGGGCACCAAGCAGTTGTTAACAAGATGCGACGGGTATTCAAACGTTACTCTGCTTTCTACGTCCGAGACAGATTTGAGGAATTCTGAAACATCAAATCTTTGGGGTAGCAAGGTGATGGTCTTAATTATTTCTTCTGTGGCGGTTTCGTATTGCTGTCTGAATCCTATATCTCCTTTGTAGTATCTTGAGATCTCAAAGAATTTTTCACCAAAGCTGATGTAGTAGTTTCTAAAATAACCGTCGCAGTAGTCAATCTGGAAATTAAGAGAACCATATTGACCCATCATTCCTTCTTTGATTGTGGAGTATGTAGCTGTGTCCGGGCAATTTAGTTTCATTGCTTCCAGCCTGGTCGAGGCAAATTGATTCAGATCCCTAACCTTAGTAGAGAAAACGGTGATGGTCACTTTGTATCCTTCAAGAAATTCAGGATTGTTATCTTTTGAATAAAGCACCTCAACTTTTCCTTCACCTTTTTCAGTGTCGAACGATTCGGTAAGTTTTAATTCAGCCGGATAACGGAAAGAAATTTGTAAAGTTGTGTTCGAATACTCTTTTTCAGTTTCCGTATTTTCCTCGGGTGTAACGATGACAGGTGCTTCCGCAGGAGGGTTCGAAACAAAGCGTACCCGGTCCTGTATCAATTCCTTGCGTAATTTCAAACCGAACACAGTTAACGCTATGAGCGCGGAGACCGCTACTACAGCAATGGCGACCTTTTTAATAAACTTTCTTTTGTGGTGAAGAATTATTTCTTCTTTTTGCTGGATACTAAGATTTTCAAATTCGGGGCTGTTTATTTTTTCCATGATAAGTAAATGATATCACTTCATGAATTGTCATTGTAAATGTTGACAAATGTCTCAAATAAATATGTAATTAAGGTGTAATGCGTGGAAATAAATTTATTTCTGTCCAATAATTAATTTCTTTAGAACACACTCTAAAGTGTGTTCTCATTTTTTGTAGGAGGTGATCTTTGATGCCAGTAAAGAAAAAAGCAAAGAAAGTTGCAAAGAAAGTAGTAAAGAAAGCAAAGAAAACCGTTAAGAGAAAAGCGAAGAAATCTTCCAAGAGGAAGTAATTTTCTAAGGAGGGAGAAACTGCCCTCAATTAACGATTGCATTTCTTTTCGAAAGTGGCTTCACGAAACGGGGCCACTTTCATTTTTATTTGTTGGGAAAATTTTAAAGCCCGAGAAGTCCGGAATTATTTTTCATTGCATTGAGAGTAATTGAAACGAAATCATTTAAATTTATGCCGAGTTTTTCTTCACATTGAGAAATTTGTTCGCGGTCTACTTGTCTTGCAAATTCTTTTTGCCTGAATTTTTTGAGAATTGATTCTACGGTCACTTGTTCCAGCTTTTTCTCAGGCATAACTAAAGCTACGGCTACGATAAAGCCGGTAAGCTCGTCACAGCACTCTAAAGTCCACTCCAGCTGAGTTTGCGGGAGGCGTAATTTAGTAGTCTTTGTGTTGTGTGAGCGGAAAACTTCTAAAAGTTCGGGTTCTACTTCGTATTCTTCGAGCCATTCTAAAAGTTCTATTGTGTGCCTGGCCGGGTTGTCTTTTGTAATTTCCCAGTCCGCGTCATGTAAGATTCCTGCAATTTCCCATTGTTCTTTGGTCAGTCCGGCGGGGGAGGAGAAATGATCGTAAAATTGTGCCAAAACCTTTCCCACCGCATAACAGTGTCTTCTCAAGTTCTGGTTTTTCATTTTTTCGTGAAGAAGTTCTACTGCCGAATCTTTAGTTAACAGTTTCTTGGTCATACGAGTTATTCAAGACCGTAGATACCTTTTGTAACCGAGTCTATCTCGTGCCTGAGTTGGGGGAAAGGAACACCTTCTCTTGCCGGTACATTTTCCAAAAACCAGAATACTCTTTCGGAATGACCGTAACCTAATGTAGGAGGCATTCCGTATTCGAGCATTTCTACAAAATCTATATCCAAAAATTGAGCCTCAGCGTCTCCGCTGTCTCTCAAAGATTGCTGTTCTTTAAATCTTTCGTATTGGTCAATCGGGTCGTTTAATTCAGAAAATCCGTTCCCGAGTTCCCCACCAGCAACAACCGGGTGAAATCTCATCGCGTACTCAGGGTTGGACGGGTTGGCTTTGGCCAAAGGAGACAGGAATTTTGGCTCATTTACAACAAAAGCGGGACCCTGAATGTCTTTTCTAATGTGTTTCCAAAGGCTGTCTACGCCGCGCTGAAAATTCATGTTTTTGTCTATTTTTATGTGTGTTTTCTCAAGGATTTTTTTGACGGCATCGAAATCGGAATTAAAAATATCAAGACCGAACTTTTCTTTCAAAATTTGAGAATAGTCGATGATCTCCCACTCTTTTCCGAAATCGACCTCAAATCCTCTTATCGAAAACTTTTGTGTACCGTATACAGTTTCGGTCACGTAGCGGAAAAGATTTTTAATGAACTTCATTCCGTCATTCCAGTCGGCATATGCCCAGTAAAATTCCATGGCAATGTGTTCAGGCAAATGTTCGTCGGAAATTCCTTCGTTTCTGAAGCGCGGTCCTATTTCGTAAACTTTCTCATAACCCCCTCCGATTAAACGTTTGAGGTAGAGTTCCTGCGAAATTCTCAGGTAGAAATCCTGGTCGAGGACATCCATGTGTGTAACAAAAGGATTAGCGTCGGCTCCGCCCGGTGTCATTTCCAAAACGGGAATGTTCATTTCCATAAACTTTTCCTTTTTGAAAAAATCGCGGTGAGCTTCCCAGAATTTCGAGCGTCTTATAAATCTTTGGTAAACGTCGGGGTTTATATTTGTATCAATGTAACGTCTCCGTAGCCTGGTCTCTTTATCCTTTAATCCATCCCACATGTCAGGAAGGGGGCGGAGCGATTTTGTAAGTATTCTTATTGAAGTAACTTCTACAGATACTTCTCCTCTTTGGGTTTTGGTCAGAATACCTTTACCTTCGGCAAAATCGCCTGAGTCGAGAAGATTAAGCTCTTCGAATCCGACCTCGCTTTTTTTGTGGTCGGGGTTAACAAGGGCGTCGTCCTTTATATATAGTTGTATTTTTCCGGTAGCATCTTTCAGATCGATGAAGGCAAGTTTTCCGTGTTTTCTAATTGAGACAATTCTTCCGGAGGCAACTACTTCAGTGCCTTCAAGTTTTTCAAAGGATTCGTGGAACACATTATTAGAATGTGATTTGTAAGAAGTTGGGGGATACGGATCTACACCGAGACTTTTTAGTTTTTCCAATTTCTCTATTCTTACTTGTCTAAGCTCTGATAAGGTTGCCATTAACTTATTCAATCAGAAACGGCTTTAATAATCAATCTTAAGAATGGTGTAGAGAAGCTTTCCCATAGGAGCTTCTACTTCTATTTTTTCGCCGACCCTTTTTCCGACCAAAGCGGAACCTAAAGGAGATTCATGAGATATTTTCTTTTCGAGAGGATTTGCTTCCGGGGCTCCTACGATGTGATATTCAATTTCTTCGCTGTCGACCTGAATCTTTACTCTTGCGCCGACGCCTATCACGTCTTTTTTTGTCATATCGCTGGAAATCTGAGAGGTTTTGATAACTTCCTCGAGTTCGGAAATTCTTCCTTCTATATAGGACTGTTCCTGTTTGGCTGCATCGTACTCAGAGTTTTCTGAGATATCGCCCATTTCACGGGCTTCCTTTATCCTCTGGGCGACTTCGGTTCTTTTGACATCACTCAACTCGGCTAATTCAGCCTTAAGTTTTGCGAGTCCTTCTTTTGTAACATAAATAACGTCTTTTTTATCCATATGCCTTTATTTCTTTGTTCTGTGAGACTTCAAAAAAAAGTTCCCCGACATTTGCCTGAAGGGGAGAAGTTCTTCGAACGGTATATATTTAACACAAATAAATAGGGGTGTCAAATGGCCTGAACTCTAGGTTAGGTTGCCACCTCAACAAATTGTGGGTGTTTGTCGGGTGCTATAATGCAATAATATGGCACCCGTTGATGAGACGAAAAAAGAGTGGAATTTTGGTCTTTTATACCATGACGCCGATAAAAAAGCTCTGTCCGAAGAGCTTGAAGCGATAAAAAAGCGGAATTTGGATTTTTCCGCGAAATGGAAGGCTAACGGTGGTTATCTGGAAGATCCAGGAATGCTGGAACAGGCGTTGGACGAATATGAAAACATAGCCTCTACTATAGGTGTTTCCGGAAAGCCCGGTTATTACTATTGGCTAAAATACCAGCTTGACCAGCAAAACAGCGAAATTAAGGCGGAATTAAGCAAAATCGATGACCTGGGGACTTTAATAGAAAACGAGCTTGAGTTCTTTACGCAGGGAATATCCAGGATACCTGCCGAAAAGCAGGCGGTATTTTTAAATTACCCGGGGCTATTCAAATATAAACACCTATTACAAAGGTTGTTCGACTCAGCGAAATATCTATTAACCGAACCCGAAGAGAAAATCTTAAACCTAACGGGCAAAACCGCTCAGGGAAACTGGGTGGACATGATTGCGGATTTTCTATCCAGAGAAGAAAGAAAAATATTGCAGGAGGACGGTGAAGTAAAAGAAGCAAACTTTTCACAAATCCTCGAGTCTATAAATAGTATAGATAAAAAAGTCAGGGACTCCGCTGCGGAAGCATTGAATGATATTTTTTCAAAACATGCTCCGGCAGCCGAATACGAACTCAATTCCGTTTTGCATAATAAAAAGGTGTCGGACGAGTTGAGAGGGTTTACCCGTCCCGATGTTTCGAGGCATTTCGCCGACGACATAGAAACAGAAGTAGTGGACAGTTTAATAGAAGCGGTAACTTCAAGATTCGATATCTCCCAAAGATTTTATAAATTAAAAGCTGGGCTCTTGGGCGTGGAAAAACTCCAATACCATGAGAGAAATGTTGATTATGGTTCTAAGGACGATAAGTATGATTTCGACAAATCGGCAGGGCTAGTTTCCAAAGTGTTTACCGGGCTTGATGCAGAGTTCGGCAGCATTTTTAATGACTTTTTGAAAGAAGGAAAGATTGACGTCTTTCCCAAAAAAGGAAAAGACTCGGGAGCGTTTTGTGTGCATATGGAAAAAGAACTTCCCGTATTTGTAATGCTTAATCACACCGGAAGATTGAACGATGTTATTACCCTGGCTCACGAGATGGGGCATGCCATCAACTTCGAGCTAATGAAAAAAGAACAGAACGGCCTGAACTGCGGAACTTACACATGCACAGCCGAAGTCGCCAGCACGTTTATGGAGGATTTTGTTTTGGACGAAATTGAAAAAGGTACTTACGACGCCAGGCGTTTGGAAATACTGATGGAAAGACTCAACGGAGATGTGTCTTCAATCCAGAGACAGGTGGCCTGCTACAACTTTGAGAAAGATTTGCATGCTCTATATAGGAGTGAAGGGTTTTTACCTTTGAAAAGAATCGGCGAGCTGTTTTTAAAGAATATGAGTGCATATATGGGCGAGGCCGTTGAGATGTCGCCGGGCGCCGAAAACTGGTGGGTTTATTGGAGCCACATACGCAGTTACTTTTATGTTTACTCATACGCATCGGGAGTGATGATCTCAAAATCCTTAAAAAATATGGTGGGGGACGATTTAGGGTTTGTGCAAAAAGTGAAGAAATTCTTGGGCATGGGTACTTCGGTTTCACCCCGCGAGTCCTTTGATGCGTTGGGAATTGATATCGCCGACAAAGGGTTCTGGATGAAGGGGTTGGAAGAGCTTGATTCTATGGTTACGGAAGCGGAGGAGTTGGCACGGAAGCTGGGTAAGATCTAGGTTTCTCATAACGAAATTGGAATTCTGCGCCGGTCTCAAACTGCCCCATAATAAATCGCTATATTTTCGTTTGACAGATAGATTATTTTAAAGTAAAAGGTTATTAGAAATAACTCGAAAGGGTTTGTTGTCTGCCCGTTAAGGCAAAAATGGCCTTCAAGAACAAAGAAAATTGCAGCAAAATATTGGGTTACTAAACGCACACTCTAGGTGTGCTTTTTTTGTGCAATTTTGTTGCTTTCATTTTGTTTTAAGGTTATGCCGTTAACATACAACGGGCTTAGTTAGTGCTTTTTGAAAACTTAAATTTAATTATTTCGAGAATGCATTGAAACACGTTGCGTAATTTGGTCGCTTGTAACGTGCGGAGCAAGTAGCGAAACCGGTCTCCTATGTTGAGGTCGGTTTTTTTATTGGCGCGTGTACTTTTAAGTTCACCGTCAAAGCACCGTAAAAAATTATGAAGCTAAAAATCAAACAAGCTACGTTGAGGACGCTTTATTCGTACGTAGGTATTCTGTCGCTTGTTGTAAATACTTCCAGCCCATTTCTTGTTTCTCTTCAGTACACTGCATACGCACAAGAGGTAGGTGCGTCTGTGGAGGAAAGTGGGCCGACAGATGCTCCGAGTGAGGAGCCAAGTGATGCTACGGGCGAAGAGCCGAGTGAAGAAACGGCTCCGGCGGAGGAGAGTGCTTCTCCAGAAGAGTCAGCTCCGGCTGAGGAATCGGTAACGGTGGAAACTGTTGCTGAAACTCCGGTAACGGAAGAAGTGTTAGGAACCTCAACAGAAGACCAGACCACTACGGAGACGCCTCCTGAAACTTTGCCCGAGACTCCGACCGACGAAACTCAACAGGGAGACATCTTACCCGATGGGGTGAGTGATTATAGACCTGAGGTTGTCGAAGAGCCGGATGTTGCATATTCAGCAGCAATCACCGAAATTATTACTGATACCACGGACGTTATAGATCCGGTTATTGAACAGATTGAAGGAACCGTTACTGAAGCTGAAAAAGAGTGTTTAGCAGATGGTGTTGAAATCACAGACAGCCCAAAAGAAGATTGGACCGTTGATTCTGAAAAAGGCTATGCAGAAACTAAAGAACCAGTGAAGCTGGGGGTTAAATATATTTTCCCTGAGGAAGAAGGAGTATCCGTTACTTTTTCTTGTCTTCCTAAAAATATAGATGACAGATCGGTTTTGAGAATTCAGGAAGTTAAGGTTTCGGATTTGAATTTGCCCGAAGAATTTAATACCGATGCCGAGTTCGCTTACGATATTACAACGGATATGGTTAATGGTGAGTTTGAGTATGATTTGACTTTGCCGAAACCTGAGGGGGTTGAGGCGGACATTTTTTATATCGAGAAGAGTGTTGAGGAAGCTATACAGGAAGT
Source organism: candidate division WWE3 bacterium RIFOXYD1_FULL_43_17 (assembly GCA_001773385.1). GTDB lineage: Bacteria > Patescibacteriota > WWE3 > UBA101185 > UBA10185 > UBA8498. The sequence goes on from MEWJ01000058.1 coordinate 21,707, forward strand.
TGATAACGATGACGTCAAGAAGGTTGAAAAAGATAAATTAGAACAGGGCGATGATGTCGTTGAAGTTAGCGGTATTGATCACTTCACAATTTATTATCTAGCACCGCCTAATGAAACCTGGGCGTGCCAGAACGACGAACAGGGTCTTAATGATGAGCCTGGTCAAAAAGATTTGACCAAGATGTGTCTCGACACAGCATCCACAAATCCGTTGAGTATTTCTTGGGATTGGGATGACACAGCGTGGTCGGGTAGTAACACTGGGGACGCGTGTAGTTTATTCGATACGGATACGGACGGCTTTGCAAACTTTGCTCTTTGTGTCACTGTGCATAACGATCCTGCTGAATATCAATCTAAAGGGCTTTACTCCTGCAATGACACCAAGTCAGACAGGTGTGCAGGTGCGATTGCGATTTCGCCTATTAGTTCAACTTGTACTGCGGGTATTCAATCTTCTGACCCATTCGTTGGGGGCGAAGCGTATCCTAATGACACGGTGGCCAGTTGTGTAGTTCAACTATCTGAAGTTGGTGGGAGTTCTTCAAAATTACTTGATGTATGTTCATTTCCTTCCCAAGAGCCGGGTTCAGACCCTTCTGACTGTATTGTGGCGTCTACAGCAAGTCAGACAGGATTGTTAGAGGTGAGAAAAGTTTTAGTTCCTTCGACCGATAGCGGGCTTTTTAATTTACAGATTGATGGGACAACTTACGCCACTAATATAGGTAATTTAGGTACGACGGGGGAGAAAATTGTTGACGCCGAGGATTATACTGTTGGCGAAACAGCGGGCACGGGGACGAACCTTGCTAACTACACTTCGGGAATCGTTTGTAAAAATAACAACGGGACAGGATCTATTATCGCTTCGTCGAGTACCTCGGGCCCCTTAACAGTCAGCGTGTCTAACAACGCCGATGTAGTTTGCACAATTACAAATTCTCAAAAGACTGGAACCTTAATCGTTAAAAAAGTGGTAGTTAACAACAACGGGGGTCTATTGGAAGCCGATGACTTTACATTTAAGGTTGGTGACGGCGCTCCAGTTTCATTTGAAGCAGATGGTCAAAACGACCTAACTGTTAATGCTGGAACTTATACAATTACAGAACCTGCAGTATTCGGTTATGCAACAACGTACAATAACTGCACCTCTGTTAACATTTCGGCAGGGGAAACAAAGACCTGTACCATTACAAACGATGACCAACAAGCCTACATCATTGTTG
>MEWJ01000059.1 GCA_001773385.1 candidate division WWE3 bacterium RIFOXYD1_FULL_43_17
CTTGTTGCTGGAGTTTTTTCTAAAAGCATCTTCACAAACCCGAACTTTTACCGTAAAATCATTTGGTTATGGAGAACACCTCACTTTCGCACATCCTAATTAGAGGCGCGCGTCAGCATAATCTAAAAAACATAGACCTAGACATACCGAAGAATAAGATGGTTGTACTTACCGGTGTTTCCGGCTCAGGAAAGTCATCTTTGGCTATGGACACCATTTATGCGGAAGGTCAGCGCAGATACGTTGAAAGTCTCTCATCTTATGCCCGTCAATTCTTGGGCGTAATGGATAAACCTGACGTTGACAAAATCGACGGGCTATCGCCCGCCATTGCCATCGATCAGAAAACCACGTCAAAAAACCCCAGATCCACCGTTGGAACTATAACTGAAATTTATGATTATATGAGACTGTTGTTTGCAAGAGTAGGTCACCCCCACTGTCCTAATTGCGGAAGGGAAATTCAAAGACAGAGCTCTACCGAAATTGCACAGACAATTATTAAAATTATTTCCGAACTTAAGGATTTTAAATCAGAAAAAGGTGTGAGGTTTTTTCTATTTTCTCCTATTGTAAAAGACAGAAAAGGAGAATACTCTGCCTTGTTCGACAATTTGAAAAAACAGGGAATAGTCAGGGCAAGAGTTGACGGTGACATCGTGAGTCTGAAAGAACGTTTCGATTTAATAAAAACAAATAAACACACAATTGATGGGTTAATTTCCAGACATTCGGTCAATCACAAAAAAGTAGGAGAATCGGCAGAAGCTAAAAATACTTTTTCCGACATCTTTGCGTCGGTTGAAACGGCTTTGCGCCTAAGTAACGGAACCGTAATTCTAACAATAATAAAAGATCCTTCTTTCGACTTTCCTGAAAGTCCTAAAGACACCGAAGACCACATGTTGTCTGAAAACTTTGCGTGTCCTGTTTGTAATATTTCACTTCCGGAAATTGAGCCCAGAACTTTTTCCTTCAACTCGCCACACGGAGCTTGCCCTGCATGTGACGGTCTCGGTATGCAGTTAAGAGTAAACGAAGGCTCGGTTGTTAACCCCAGACTATCAATATCCGAAGGAGGTATATTGCCGTGGCAAAGACTATTTGAGCACCAGACATGGACACAGAACGTAGTTAAAAAAGTCGCCCAGGTATATAACTTTTCACTCGATGCCCCTATAAAAGACCTTTCGAAAGACGCTATGAAAATAATTATGTATGGAGTTGGTGACAAGAGATTTAAAGTTACATACAGAGGTCAGACAGGTCACGAACATACTTATGAGGCCGGTTTTGAAGGTGTAATACCCAATTTGATAAGGCGCCATAAAGAAACCGATTCCGATTACATCAGAAATGAGATCGAGAAATTTATGATTGACGAGGAATGTCCGGTTTGTAATGGTTCGAGACTTAAGAAAGAATCTTTATCGGTAGTTATTGATTCGAAAAACATAACGGAAATTACGAGCATGTCGATTAAAGACAGCATCGAGTGGGTAAGAAAACTCGAATCTGTTCTAACAGAAAGAGAGCATAAAATTTCCGACGCGATTCTTAAGGAAATCGGTTACAGGCTTAACTTTTTGAGAGATGTTGGATTGGACTATTTAACTCTCGCCCGGTCTTCATCTCAATTGTCGGGGGGAGAGGCACAACGAATCCGTCTGGCTTCCCAAATAGGCTCGGGTTTATCGGGAGTTTTATACGTTTTAGACGAACCTTCGGTCGGCTTGCACCAAAAAGACCAGGGAAAGCTTATACGCACACTTCACCAGCTGAGAGACCTCGGTAATACGGTTTTAGTTGTGGAGCACGACGCCGAAACAATGATAGAAAGTGATTATATTTTTGATTTCGGCCCGGGAGCCGGTTCTGAAGGCGGAAAGGTCGTGGCGGAAGGAACGCCACCTGAAATAATAAAAAACTCAAACTCACTAACAGGCAAATATCTCTCAGGAAAAATAATTGTGGGAAAGAATGACCGCAAAGGAAAGATGAAAGGCGAAATGTTTATGGATTTGGACCCTCTTCCGAAAGTAATGAAATCCATCGAGGGCAAGTCACTGGTTTTAAAGGGGTCGACCGGCAGAAATTTGAAAAACATCGATCTTTCTATCCCGTTAGGCAAATTTATTTGTATCACCGGTGTTTCCGGTTCGGGAAAATCTACCTTGATTATGGATACTTTGTATCAGGGATTGCGTCAAAGTTTTGGAATGAAAATTGATCAGAAACCCGAGCCGTTTAAGTCTCTTGAGGGTGCGGATAATTTAACTAACATCATTGCTATCGATCAGAGTCCGATAGGAAGGACACCCAAGTCTAATCCTGCGACCTACACAAAAGTATTCGACCACATCAGAGATCTTTTCGCTCAAACCCAAGAAGCACGGGTAAGGGGTTATGGCCCGGGGCGTTTTAGCTTTAACGTTAAAGGCGGAAGATGCGAGGCTTGCGGAGGCGAAGGTCAGATTAAAATCGAAATGCAGTTTATGCCAGACGTTTATGTTAATTGCGAAGTCTGCCAGGGAAAAAGATATAACAGGGAAGCTTTGGAAATTAATTACAAAGGGAAAAATATTGCCGATGTGTTGGATATGACCGTCGAAGAAGGTTTGGTATTTTTTGAAAACATTCCTCAGATACGAAGAAGAGTTGAAACTTTGTTTGATGTTGGGTTGGGATACATTAAGCTGGGACAACCCGCGCCTACATTATCCGGGGGAGAAGCACAAAGGGTGAAATTATCATTAGAACTTTCTAAGCGGGCGACAGGAAGTACATTTTATATTCTCGACGAACCGACCACCGGGCTCCACTTTGCAGATCTGGAAAATCTTATAACAATATTTAAGCGTCTCACTGCTAAAGGAAATACAGTGGTTGTTATTGAACACAATCTGGATGTTATAGATAACTGCGATTACGTTGTGGATCTTGGTCCTGACGGCGGGGATATGGGAGGAAAAGTAATTTTTTCCGGTCCCTTAAGCGAATTAAAAACACATAAAACTTCGTATACCGCCGAAGCATTGAGAGAATCACACACAGACCGGGTTTAAAGAATCTTTACAGAGTAGGTTTTGTTACGGAAGTCCTTAATTTCTAAGTTCGTTTCCCCATTTTTTAAGTAGGCTGGTGCTTTTTGACCCGGCGCCAGAGTCTGACCCTGCAGATCGTAAATAAAATATCCGCTGGTATTATCGACAGTGTATTTACTGTAACCCTGCATAAGTTTCAAAGGATTTATGTTAACTGTTTTTCTGACGGATAGTATTGGATTGAATTCTTCGTCGGAGTTAGCGGTACCCGAAAAATCAACATCGACTAATTTTTCATCGTCAGAAAAGCTGTATGCGCCGGCGGGGTAGGGATACTCCGAGCTTTTACCTTTGATAACAAAGGCAAAATGATTGGTGTCCAACTTAGTAAAATAATCTGTTCCCGAAGTTGTCCCCCATGTCGGGTCAATCTGAACCCAGCCGTAAAAGGGATCGTAATACTCGGCCCAGGAATGCAATGTGTCGCCCCCCTTTAAACTTATTGAAATTGGTTTTTCAACATTGTCATTTGTGAAAGCATAGCCGTTGATCTCTCTTGCCGGTATTCCCATCGCCCGGGACGTTGCCACAAAAAGATCGGTAAATTCCATACATGTGAAAGATCCGCGTTGAGTTAATGCGGCTACCGCACCTTTTCTGGTTACAGTGTTTTGATTCGCCGCTGCCTGATCGTAAGTTAGGTTCGACGAAATATAGTCATACACGCGCTTCGTGTTTTGAGAAACATTTAGGTTCGGGTCCAACAACGAGGAAGCAAAGTTTTTAATCTCGTCGTTATCAATTTCCCAATATTTCTGTTTTTTTGTGTACTCGCGCACCAGGTCTTTAGGAAGGTCCGTTATTTTTCCTCCGAAATCAGGAGTAATCTGTCTTCCTAGAATTTTGGCGGAACCGGTGAGTGTAACTTCGAGTTTGTTTTTAGGACCCACCCAAAAGAGAGCCAAAGCATTACCGTCGTCATCCAGTCTTATTTTCCTCGGCTTGGGGTCTATTGAGTCGTACCTTACCTGCTGGGTGTTTTGAATGTCCGGCGGAAGGGCAACTTCATAAACCGACCCTAAAATTCTATTATTGGTTAGCTGATACTTAATACGGAAGTTTAGGGATTGATACTTCCCAAAAGCTGCGGTCACACCCTTAGAAGAAAAACTTTCTTTTGTGAAATAGTAATTATTTTTACCGTTCTCAAATTTTTCGGTCGCAGGTGCGGGGGACACAAATATTTTCGGTCCCATCGAAACGGGCACCGAAAGAACTATGTTGTATACGGTGGTTGTTTCGGGGGCATCTATACCCTGTATGTAGATATTCCAGACATCTCCAATCCTGGAGGCAATTCCCTTTGTTTTGTAAGTCATTGTAACTACGTTTTGTTTGCCCTCGCCTATGGAATAAGTAGAAAAGGGGACCGTTATAACAGTCTCATTTTTTCCGGGTGTTTCTTTGCGTGCTTCTGTTTTCTTTCCGTTGGTTTGAGCAACTATGTCGTAAATGTCTAAATACTTAGTTTTAAAAGAATAGGTAGTAGGTACCACGTCATTTTTTAGACTGGTTATTGTGGTGTTCTGCGTGACCAGAGCTTCGCCGGAATCCTGGATATCGTACCTTATATCGTAATTGATGATGAAGTTTTCTCCTGTCTGTCCCCTTGCAATAGGGGAAAGTGAAACCATTATTGCAGCGGTTACCAGTAATTTTTTGAAAGCATTTCCGAGCATGGGTAAATGCTACAATAACTTCGTGGTTTCCTCAAATCTAAAAGCAAAACTAGGAAATCTGCCAACAACCCCGGGTGTCTATATTTATGAGGACGCCCAAGGTGAAATTATTTACGTGGGTAAGGCGAAAAACCTAAAATCACGGGTATCTTCCTATTTCCGTCTAACCCTGGATAGAACCTCTAAAACCTTCGCGCTGGTTTCAAATATAAACGACATGCGGATTATCGAAGTCGAAAGCGAGTTGGAAGCCCTGATACTTGAGGCCGAACTGATAAAGAAACACATGCCTCAATTTAATATCAGTTTGAAAGACGACAAATCCTATTTATACCTGGGGATAAGATCGGAGAAAGTCGATGTAGATGGAAAGCTGACTAACGTGCAGAAGGTCGCGACATTCAGAAAACCGGACACCTTTAGGTATCAGTACTATTACGGTCCCTTTCCGGACGGAGGTTCGGTAAAGAAGTTGGTGAGAACCCTGCGTAAAATATTTCCTTTCCGTGACTGCAGTACTAATAAATACAACAAATACAAAAAGTTAAAGACGCCCTGTTTGTACGGTCACCTAAACTTATGCCCGGCGCCCTGTGTAAACGGCACTCCCGTCTTACCCGTATACAAAAGTAATATAAGGACAATAAACAGCATCTTATCGGGGAAGACCTCAAAACTTATCAATGCGATGGAAAAGCAAATGAAAGGATATTCAACGTCGGAAAACTACGAAAAGGCCGCAACAATAAGGGATACTCTGCAAAAATTCCGCTACGTGAGGCAAAGTTTCCGTTTGCCGGGGGAATACATCGAAAATCCTTATTTGCTGGATGATTTGGCGCGGTCTGCACTGGAAAACCTGTTGAAAATAGTGCCCGTACTTAAGCAACTGCCTACCAGAATAGAGTGTTACGATATTTCAAACATATCCGGTAAAGAAGCCGTGGGTTCTATGGTCACCGCAATAAACGGAAGAATAGACAAAAGGGAGTACAAAAGATTTAGGATAAAAGCAAAAAGTACACCGGACGATTTTTTCATGCTCTACGAAGTTTTGTTCAGGAGGCTTTTACATGAGACCGACCCCAAGAGAAAAAGTTGGGGGCTCCCGTCTCTCATTGTCTTGGACGGGGGAAAAGGACAGCTCTCTTCAGGAATGGAAGTCATGACCAGACTGAATTTAGATATCCCAATGATAGGCTTGGCAAAAAAGGAAGAAACGGTTGTGTATTACGACAATGGTTTTCACGAGATTGTTCCCGGTACGGACAATCCTGGCATGAGGCTTTTAATTAACCTGAGAGATGAAAGTCACCGGTTCGCTCAGAAATACCACCATATGCTTAGAAGCAGGAAAATCTTTGGTCCGGCCAAATAAAACGCTATAATTTAAGGCATGAGGGGTATTATAAGGACTTTTACATTTGTTTTGATATCTATTTTTTCCACTAACTACGTTTTAACATCCCTGTTTTTTGCCGGCGATACTAAAACCTTTTTGGTAATTGCTGTCGCGCTCACGCTTTTGTACTATCTGGGTAAGCCCTTACTGGCTACTTTCGGATTGCCCACCCGGGGAATAGGATTTTTATTTATTGCTACGATTTTAACAACGCTTACCCTCTACGTTCTTACCATCTTTTTACCCGAATTTACGATAATGGAGACCACTTTGTCGGATTTGATTATTTTCGGCTTTATGCTACCATCGAAAAGCCTGACAGCCTTTTGGTCTGCCCTATTTTCTGCCTTTATCATTTCTATGGTATATACTTTCTTTGAGTGGCTCTGCGCCTCCAAAAAATAATATGATAGCAATACTTAAAACAACGCAGGTTATAATTTCGGTCATCATCGTCTGCCTAATCCTTATACAAACTAAGAACGCCGGTCTGTCTTCGGGGATAAAGAACTCGTTCACAGCTTACAGATCATTGCGCGGTGTTGAAAAGGCAGTATTCATTTTGACTGCGGTACTCGGAGTTCTTCTTGTAGCAAATTCGTTTTTGCTAATTAAACTTTCCTGATATGAGCACCGTTATAATTGAAGGTGGTTTTCCTCTGCTGGGTACCGTTCAGGTTTCCGGTACGAGAAATTCAGCTTTAAAACTCATGTCTGCGGCGATGTTTTCCAACGACGACGTAATTCTTCAGAACGTCCCAAAAATTGACGCAGTTGAAGATGATATAAAAATGATCCGTGTTCTGGGAGGAAAAGCTGACTGGGCAGGTGCAGGAAGGCTAATTCTCAACGGCTCCGGCATCACTTCCCACGAGTTACCTCTCGAGATGGGGTCGAGGTACAGGACATCCTTGCTCATGGCACCTCCTCTGCTTTTCAGGTTCGGAAGGGCATCTATTCCAAAATACAAAACACGTTCAACTGTCCCACGACCTGTAAACAGAATTTTAGAAGTGTGGAAAAGCATGGGTATTACAGTTGAAGAAGATGAGGACTATTATTTTATTTCCTCAGCAAATGCGGTTGCAGGTCATGTAAATTTTAAAATTCCCAGTCACATGTCAACAGATGCCCTTATTATGACCGCATCGTTTCTCCCGGGGGAGACTGAAATTAATAATGCTTCCGAAGAATGTGAGATAGATGATCTCATAGATCTTATAAATGCGATGGGCGGGGATGTAGTTCGCACGGAACCGCGCGTTATAAAAATAAAAGGTGTGAATGTTTTTAAGGGGGCAATGATGGAAGTGCAACCTGACAAGACTGAAGCCGTGATATTTTCAATTGCCACTTTAATCACTAAAGGAAATGTGGTCATCAAGAACATTAACAGGAATGTTATGGTTCCCATGGTAAATTTTCTTACTAAGATTGGGGCCAGATATGAATTTGAACAAAACGCCATTAAAATTTGGAGGCATGACGAAGAGTTGCAGGCCACTAATCTCACTATTGCACCTACTCCGGGATTTGTACCGGACTGGCAATCTGCTGCTACTCTTCTTCTCACTCAATGCACCGGAACGGGATTTGTGCACGATACTGTGTACACAGACCGGTTCGGTTACATCAAAGACCTAAATAGAATGGGTGCAAAAATAGAGTTACTAAAGCCGTCCGAAGCAGGTTTTGTACCAACTGTAAGTGACGACGCCTACGACATCGAAAGACTGGGTGAGCCCTACACAGTTGCAAAAACCAACGGTCCTGTAAAATTAAAGGGAGAAAATATGAACATTACAGATTTCAGGTATGGGGCGGTTCATGTTCTGGCTGCACTCGTTGCTGAAGGCAAAAGTGAGATAGAAGGAACGGACGTTCTTGATTGTTACATTGAAAATTTTACGACGAAGCTTAAAAATTTAGGAGCGAGGATATCTGACCAATGGGAATAATGTTGGATCTACTATTTTTATTTGCAGCAGGTTTATTGTCTTTCTTTTTGTATCCGATATGGATAAATTTTGTTTATAAATTCCAAATGGGAGAAGAAGTACGCGAGGACGCTCCGAAAACTCATTTACTCAAGATGGGGACACCCACAATGGGAGGGCTGGTTCTTGTTTCGGTTGTCGCAGTTCTAACTTTATTGTTCAACCGGTCCCGCACACAAACATTATTGCCGATATTTGTGGCTCTTATTGCCGGGTTATTAGGTCTTTTCGAAGATTTTACAAAGGTTTATAGAAAATCAGGACTCCCCGGATTTTTTGAATATCACTTTAGGGGATTGTTTAAAAAGAAAAACACCGCACCGAGAGGCCTGTTGGCCGTAATTTTAAAACCCTGGCAGTATTTTAAAGAATTTTGGCGTGTAGTAGGAAGTACTGACGCGAGTGGAATGCAGACATACAAAAAATTTATCGTGCAGGGTTTGATCGGCGGTTTTGTCGCTTACTGGGTGTATTTTAAGCTAGGGTGGGATTATCTCTGGTTTCCCTTGATAGGAGACGTTCACATAGGTTTCTTATACCCGATTGTTGTTTTCCTGCTATTTATCGTAATCCTGAATGCCGTAGCTTTCAGTGATGGGCTCGACGGTTTGGCAGGAGGGCTTTCACTGTTTGCGTTCATTTCTTTTTGGCTAGTGTCCCGTGTATTGGAGTACAACTCTATTGCAATCTTTTGTGCCACTTTCGTAGGCGCACTCCTTCCTTTTTTATACTTTAACGTTTACCCCGCGAGGATATTTATGGGCAACGTAGGCTCTCACGTTTTGGGGGGAACTCTTGCGCTGTTAGCTGTTTTTCTGCACAGGGAAGTAGCTTTTCTAATAATAGGTGCAGTATTTTTGTTTGACGGAATAAGTAGCCCTCTTCAGCAGCTTTCGGTAAAAATTACTAAGAAAAGATTGTTCAGGTTTGCTCCCGTCCACCACCATTTTGAATTGCTCGGGTGGCCCGAGACAAAAGTAACTTTTAGATTTTGGTTATTTGGAGCCTTCTCGGCTTTCGCCGGTATTTTCATTGCGTTAATGTAAGAGTTATGAAACCAAAAACTGTCCCTACATTGAGTAAAAAAGACAGATCTTTCGTATTCCTGATACTCGGGTTTCTGCTTTTTGGAATTATTATTATTGCCGACTCTACGATCATCCACTCTGATAGCCTATACAACGACCCGTACAGATTCGTATTTTTGCAGGTTGGTTGGGTTCTCATGGGTTTGGCGGGATTCTTTTTCTTTTATAACCGGGATTACAAAAAAATGGACAAGATTGCAGGTCTGATGTTTGGTGTGAACATACTTTTTCTTATTGTGTTAGCTTTTGTAGCTCTTCTCCCGTGTTCCTCGGATGTTTTTTTCGCGCCCTGCATAAACGGTGCTAACAGGTGGTTCTATCTTAACGCGCCCCCTCTTCCGAAACTTCCATTACTGGGAGTGGTCGGTTTTCAGCCGGGAGAGTTGGCCAAGCTTACGCTAATAATGTATCTGGGTATAATGCTCCCTAAAAAATTGCAGGAAAATAAAAGCGTTTTTAGTATATATGCGGTAGTAACGGGATTGCTTTTCCTTCTTGTCATCGCCCAGCCTAACATGTCCACGGCAGTGATGGTTGCCGCTATCGGAACAATTGTTTACTTTTCTTCAGGGGCGCCCGTTAAACCTTTACTGGTTGTTGTTCCCGTAGCTTTGTTGCTGGGTGTTTTACTAATACTCAGTTCTCCGTATAGAAAAGAAAGGTTTCTTACACAACTAAAAGGTTTTGATAACAACGACCGCAGCGAGGGTTACCATATAAAACAAATTCAGATCGCTTTGGGGTCCGGTGGGTTTTTCGGGGTGGGTTTAGGTCAGTCGCGCCAAAAGTACTATTATCTACCCGAAGTCGCTTCGGACTCAATATTCGCAATAATAGGGGAGGAGTTCGGTTTTTTAGGAACTGCGCTGGTAATTGTGGCTTTTTCCTATTTAATATACAGAGGGTTTGAGATAGCCAAAAACGCTAAAACATTGAGAGGTAGGCTTCTGGCATCCGGTATAACCTCGTGGATTGGCCTTCAATTTTTCGTGAATATCGGTGCAATGACACAATTACTACCTTTGACCGGCGTCCCAATACCTTTAATATCTTACGGCGGCTCAAGTATGGTTTTCAGTTTGATGGGATTGGGTATTTTGGCTAATATTGGTAAGGAGACCGCAAAATGAAAATTGTTATTACCGGAGGACATCATAGCTCGGCATTGCCTGTTATCGACCAGTTCAGGTCGAAGTATCCCGGTACGGAACTATACTGGTTCGGACACCGCCGTTCATTGGCAAGTGATAAGAACGACACGTTGGAGTTTAAGGAAATTACAGCGCTGGGCATACCTTTTTATAATCTACAGGCCGGAAAAGTATATAAAACATTCAACCTTCTGCGTTTGCTCAAGGTCCCGTTCGGTTTCATACAGGCCTTCAGATGGCTGTTGAAAATAAAGCCTGATGTTATTCTCTCGTTCGGTGGTTATCTGGCAGTTCCTACCGTAATTTCAGGATGGGTGCTCGGCATTCCTTCTATCACTCACGAACAAACGGTTGTGGTAGGTTACGCTAACAAACTTCTCTCCACGTTCGTGAAAAAAATATGTATAGGTTGGAAGGATTCTGTAAAATACTTTCCCGCAAATAAAATTGTTTACTCCGGCGTCCCTCTTAGAAAAGCAGTGTTTGAAATTGGATCGGATTCTTTCAACTCCGCCAACAGTCTTCCCACTATTTATATAACTGCAGGTAAGACCGGTTCGCACACAATAAATGAAGTTGTAAAAGAGGCGTTGCCCGAACTTTTATCTGTGTGCAATGTTATTCATCAAAGCGGAGATCACTCAAAATTTAATGATTACGGTCAGTTGGAATCAATCTATAAAGAAGTCAGCAGTTTGGCTAACGGCAAATTCTATTTAAGAAAGTTTGTGTTGGACGCAGAGATTGGGGAGGCTTTCAACAGATCGGCTTTAGTTGTGTCGAGGTCCGGAGCGCACACTGTTACAGAGCTTTTGGCTTTAGAAAAACCCTGTGTGCTTATTCCTATACCCTGGGTAAGTCACGACGAACAAAAAGAAAATGCATTAATTCTGCAAAAATACGGTTTGGCAGAGATATTGGAAGAAAAGGATCTCAGCGAAGATACTTTTTTTGCCACCGTCAAAAAAGTGTTGGGACACATTCACGCTTATAAACTTAATGACAAAGAAGCCGCGGAAATGGTAAATCTTAATGCAGCAGAAATAATCGCAGATGAAACTTATAGGCTCACGCAAAGAAATAACTAATAAACGTCCGCGGCCTGTTCAAACAAGCGGAAATCAAATTCTACTTAATAAAATAAGAAACCGCCGTAGGGGAATAAAAAGCCCACGCGTATTTGCGAGAAAATATCACACAGCCATAAAAATATTAGTGGCTTTGCTAGTACTAGTTTCGTTAAGCTATCTTTCGTACAAATATATTTACCTAAGTCCGAAGTTTACTGTTAAGGCTGTGTCCGTAGTAGGAGGCGGGAAATTCGTGAACTTGCAGGATTTTCAAAATATTTCTGAGCAGAAAACAATAGGACATAGTATTTTTTCAATAGATCTTAAAGAACTGGAAAATTTACTCAAAACAAACTTTTTAGGCGCCAGAAGCGTCGAAACGTCGTTAGACTATCCGGACACGGTGGTAATCAAGATAGAAGAAAGACTGCCTGTCGCCGTGGTTACGGCGGGCAAAAAAAGTGACGTTCATTACCTAATAGACAACGAGGGATACGTTCTGGGCGAGGTTTCGGACGAATTTATGGACCTTCCGGAGATAATCTACGAAGGAGATATGAGAGTGGGGGCTTTTCTAGACGGCAGGATTGTTCCCGTGAGTATCGAGATACTCACGGAGGCCGGTAAAGCAGGTTTAAACGTTAGTAGCATAAGCTTTAGAGAACGATACTCAAAGCTGTATCTGGGCGCCACTGAGGTCTATTTGAGCAATTTAAAGGGTATAGGGGAGTCCGTGCAAAAGCTTGAGAAGCTGTATAAAAATCTGCTTCTTGAGGGCAAAAGGGTAATAAAAATTGATTTACGATATGATAAAGTAATAGTATTATATGAGTAGCTTTTAACCACATTATGCCCAAAGAAAAGATAATAACAGGAATAGACATCGGTTCAACCAAAGTGGGTACGACCATAGCTTCAGTGTCCGAATCACGAGTTTCGGTGATAGGAGTTTCGGGAGAAGTACCCTCTAAAGGCGTAAATAAAGGAAATGTGGTAGATATCGACAGCGCCGTCGAGGCTATCGCTGCCAGCATTGAAAAAGCCGAACGTATGGCCGGAGTCTCAGTATCCAGCGCTTTCGTTACAATCAACGGCAGCCACATCGAAACCCTGAATTCACACGGTGTTGTAGCCGTCTCGCCTAATCAAACGGACGAGATAAGCAAAGAAGATGTCTCACGCGTCATAGAAGCCGCTCAGGCAGTATCTTTACCGTCAACACGACAGATTATTCACGTAATTCCCCGCGATTTTTCAATAGACTCTCAGGAAGGCATAAAAGACCCTGTAGGGATGTCAGGAGTACGCCTGGAGGTGGAGACAAATATTATCCACGGAGCTTCGATAGCCCTGAGAAACATCGCCAGATGCGTAAATCAGGTGGGAGTGAACGTAGACGAGATGGTTTATGCGGGAGTTGCATCGGCTGAGGCGGTTTTAACCGATACCGAAAAGGAACTCGGAACTTTATTGGTCGACATCGGTGGCGGTACCACCTCTATGATTGCGTTTTTGGACGGTAGCCCCGTTCATTCTGCGGTTTTACCCATCGGGGGGAAACTTATTACCAGCGACCTCGCCATTGGTTTAAGATCACGTCTTGAAGATGCCGAAAGAATTAAAATCAGGTTGAGCAATGAAGCGGTATTATCAAAGAACTCAGATGCCATAAGAAAAGATGAGGACTTTGACGTTTCAGAGTTCGGTCTCGAGATCGATAGATTACCCCGCCAGATGCTTTATAAAATACTAGACGCCCGTCTTGAAGAAATATTCCGTCTCATTGCGCTGGAAGTAACAAAAGTTAATTTAAACGGCAAGCTTCCTGCAGGAGTTGTTGTCACGGGTGGCGGAGCTTTAACCGCAAACGTCGAAAGAAGTGCAAAAGTGAATTTGAAAATGCCGGTAAGACTGGGAATTCCAAGAGGAGTGACCGGATTAATTGATGAAATACAAGGTCCCTCGTCAGCAGCAGGGGTTGGTGCCGTATTGTACGGTGTGAAGCTTTTTAGAGGTAGCCAGCTGTTGTCATTTGATGACAGACGGGGTAATATGAATAAAAGCTTTTCGAGGTTTGTTGACAAATTAAAATCTTTCCTGCCCTAAAATTTAGATACCAAAAATAAATTTGGTATAGTGTTGCCATGCAAGTTAAACCAGAGATAGAACGATTTGCAAAAATACGCGTTGTCGGGGTTGGAGGCGCCGGCGGTAATGTAATAAACTCCATGATCGATTCAAATCAGATCAGAGGTGTAGAATTTATCGCAATAAACACAGACGCTCAGGATCTTTCCATAAATAAAGCAGTAATAAAAATACCCATCGGCCAGGAACTTACGCAGGGGTTAGGTGCGGGCTCAAATCCTGAAATAGGAAGAAAAGCGGCCGAAGAATCCCTCGAAGTTATAAAAAGCAATCTGGAAGGGGCAAACATGGTGTTCATTACAGCCGGTCTTGGCGGTGGAACAGGCACAGGAGCTTCTCCTACCGTTGCGAGGATTGCTAAGGAGTCAGGTGCCCTTACTATTGGTGTTGTTACTAAACCGTTCAATTTTGAGGGGATACAGCGAATGAGAGCTGCTGATAGAGGGATGATGGAGCTTAGAAAAGAAGTCGACGCTTTGATAACCATTCCAAACCAAAAATTACTTGAAGTAGCCGATGAAGACATGTCTATCATCGAGGCATTTAGACTGTCGGATAGCGTTTTAAACCAGGGTGTACAGGGAATATCGGATCTTATCGTGATGCCGGGGCTGATTAATGTTGATTTTGCTGATGTTAAAGCAATTATGAAGGACGCCGGAACTGCGTTGATGGGTATCGGTATTGGTACCGGAGAAAACAGAGCCGAAGTAGCGGCACAGGCAGCGATTTCTTCACCTTTACTCGAACAGTCAGTTGTAGGCGCAAAAGGAATTTTATTCAATATCTCAGGAGGTCCCGACCTTACTATGAGAGAAGTGGACAGAGCGGCTAATATTATCAGAGGAATAGCCGGTGAAGAGGCGGACATTATATTCGGAACATCGATTGATGATGAACTGACCGGTCAGCTTAAGATAACGGTAATCGCCACAGGATTTGAAGTTCCCGAAGAAGATGACTCGATGGCGGGTTATGTTGAAAAACATTATGGACAGGCTCAGAAAAAAGATAAACCTGAAATGCCGTTCCAGCAGAATATGCCGGGACAGCCAAAAGTTGAAACTCCTCCTGAAGAAAAAAAACAACCCAAACTTCCGTCTGAAATGTGGAAACCAGAAGATGCGGAAGATGAAGATTACGGCACAGGTTTTGATATCCCCACTTTTTTAAGACAGAAGTAGTAGTCATTTGAGTACAAAAGTGAGTACGCATCTGAGTACAGAAGTGATAGTCATCTGAGTACAGAAGTGATTACGCATCTGAGTACAGAAGTAGTATTCATCTGAGTACAGAAGTGATTACGCATCTGAGTACAGAAGTGATACGGGTAAGCACAAAGATCTTAGCAAATGTCATTTTCCCGCCGTTGCAACAAAACGAAAAATCAGCTGTGCGGTACATCAACAAATTAAATGAATACTCTAACGGACGTTTCCTTGTATATCAAACTTTTTTTTGCTTTCATTTAAGAACGTTGTATTTATTTATATAACGTCTCGTGTTTCGACAATCTTTGGTTAGGCAGTGAAAGATTGCCGGCTTGTGAGACGAAAATAACCTTATGAGCTATCTCTACCGTGAGGATGCCTCGGTTTTTTCTAAGAACACGTCTATAGATTTTTCTGACAACGCAAAAAAGATCCTGGAGAAGAGATATCTCCGAAGGGATGCGAACGGAAATGTGTCCGAATCTCCTGAAGGAATGTTCGAACGTATTGCAGATGTTATGGCAGTTCCCGACCGTTCGTATACCGATTCTGAAAGATCCCGCGTAGAATTTTATAATCTTCTTTCCTCTAAAAAGTTTTTCCCTAACTCACCGACATTTACAGGTGCCGGTACCCCTTTGGGACAACTTGCGGCCTGTTTTGTTCTTCCTATTTCGGACGACCTGGGCAAGGAGAAAGACGGAATTTTCTCTACTCTCCGTGTCGCCTCACTGATACAACAGAGCGGGGGAGGAAACGGCTTTTCTTTTTCACGTTTAAGACCAAAAAATTCGAGAGTTGCGGCAAGCAACGGAATAGCTACCGGACCTGTAGGCTTTTTAAAAGTATACGACGCCGCGTTTGGTGAGATTGCTCAGGGAGGCGTACGCCGCGGAGCAAACATGGGTGTTTTACGCATCGACCACCCGGATATAAGGGAATTTATAGCATGTAAGTCTCAGGAAGGCGCTGTGGCGAATTTTAATCTGTCGGTTGCTATCACTGACAGGTTTATGGAAGCTGTAAAAAACGACTCTACTTATGATCTTGTTGATCCGCACACACTGAAAGTTACGGAATCCCCGAGAGCGCGGGAGATATTTGACCAGATAGTCGATTGTGCCCACAAAAACGGTGAACCCGGTGTTTTATTCATCGACACCGCCAACAAGGAAAATCCGGTCCCCCACTTATACGAATTGGAAGCTACCAATCCCTGCGGGGAACAGTGGCTGGGACCTTATGAAAACTGTTGTCTGGGTTCTATAAATCTGGCCGAACACCTGACTTCAGACGGAAAATTGGACTGGGAAGAGCTGAGGAGAACGGTAATATCTTCAACACGTTTTTTGGATAATGTTGTAGAAGCGAACAGATACATTCCGGCAGTACCTGAAATAAAAGAAGCGGCGATGGATGTGAGAAGAATAGGTTTAGGATTTATGGCTCTTGCTGACGCTATGTATTCGTTGGGCATAAGATACGGCAGCGAAGAAGGCCAGGAATTTGCCGCCCAGGTTTCCGAGTTCATAAGGTATTTTTCAATGAAGGCGTCTATCGAGCTGGCAAAAGAAAGAGGACCATTCAGAAAGATCCACGGAAGTATTTACGATCCCGATAACTTAAAATGGTCGCCTCCAAAACCTATAACTGAATACAAAAGAAATTTCGGGAGGCCGTGGTTAGATTGGCCGTCAGTCACAGAGGGAATAAAGACTTACGGAATTAGAAACGGTGCTCAGACAACCATAGCGCCTACGGGAACGATTTCTACGGTCGCCGGTGTTGAGGGTTATGGTTGCGAGCCGGTTTTTGCCCTCGCTTACTATAGAAACGTTTACCAGTCAGCAGGCAACGAGGGAAAAATGACGTTGGCTTATGTCAGCCCGTTTTTTCAGAAAGCACTAGACGACCTGAATTTGCCTGAAGAAACCAGAAAATCGATCATCGAAAAGGTAATTGAGACAGGAACATGCAAAAACATTTTAGAGTTACCGGAGGCCGTAAGAAATACATTTGTTGTTTCCGGAGAGGTCACGCCTGAAGAACACATAATGACACAGGCATCTATTCAGGCATTCGTAGATAACTCCATATCCAAGACCTGTAACTTTCCGGAAGGTGCCACTAAAGAGGATGTCGCTAAGGTTTATATGATGGGCTGGGAAACAAAATGCAAGGGCTTAACGGTCTACGTGACGGGTAGCAGGCAAGAAGTTGTGTTGGAGACAAAATCCACCAAGGATCAAAAAGAGGGTAAAGAGGCAGCCGAGCCTGTTAATAAAGAGATTCTACTTACGGAGAAGGAAAGACCGTCCGACGAAGTAACAATAAGGCGCGGTTATAAATTAAGTGGCTCGACTTACAAGATGATAACTCCCCAGGGCAAGGCGTTTATTACCATAAATAAGAATGCAGAGGGCAGACCGTTGGAAGTTTTCCTTAATGTAGGAAAAGCGGGGAGTGACGTGGCAGCTTTAGCCGAAGGTCTGGGCAGACTATTGTCCGGTTGGCTTAGAATGCCTCAATTCAGCCTGGAGGTGGTAAGGGAAATAATAGTGCAGCTGGCAGGAATCGGAGGTTCAAAGTCCATTGGTTTCGGTAAAAACAGGGTAAGCTCTTTGCCGGACGCGGTAGCCAAGGTTTTGGCTGAAGAATTCGGTTTTACCGTAAAGGAAAATGGGACCAAATCCCAGGAAGAGACTGTCGAATCAACGGAAGTATCCGAAACGCAGCCCGAAGAAAAATTAGCACTTCCCCACTCGTTTACAAACACGGACATGTGTCCTGAATGCGGGAATTACACTCTTGTCCTGGAGGAGGGGTGCGCTAAGTGTTACCAGTGCGGTTACAGCAGGTGTTAGTGGTATCATCTTCTTATGAAGCTTTACACAAAAGAAGGTGACGCCGGAACTTCTGCACTACTTGGCTCCACAAAACGGATGCCCAAGTCGAGGCCTGTGTTTGAGATCTTAGGTGTTACGGACGAGGTAAACGCCACACTGGGGTGTGCTTTGGCATCTCTCAAAAAACCTTCCGAGACAGCACTTTTGGTGTCGATACAGGAAGATATATTCCTTATAGGTGCTTATATTGCCGGGCTTAAATTTTCTTCCGCAGATAAGGCTGTGTGGTCTAAAAGAGTAACGGACCTGGAGGACAGAATAGACGCGTATTCGGCAAAACTGCCCCTCCTGAAGGCTTTTATACTTCCCGGAGGCTCTGAGGCTTCTTCACACATACATCTCGCACGGGTGAAAGTGAGGACTTTAGAAAGAAACCTTGTGTCCTACAGCGGGAAAAAATCCCTAAAATTCCTTTTACCTTATATAAATAGACTCTCTGACCTATTGTTCGTTTTGGCCCGTTATGTGAATATGGAACTTGGTAAGAAAGAGAAGATTTGGAGTAAAAAATAATGAATAAAACCTATATATTTTTACTTATTATGCTTGTTTTCATCATGACGGCTTTGGTAGGACTGTTGGTCTACAGGGCTTACGCCAACGATAAATTCTTTTCGGAGCAAGAATCTTTAGAAGTGGTAGTCATCTGAGTACAGAAGTGGTAGTCATCTGAGTACAGAAGTGGTTGAAATCTGATAAAATTCTTTTGTTCTATGGATAAAAAAGAGAACCCAAGTCAAAACATATCAATACCTCAGATGGAAGAAGAAACACTTGAGTATTGGCTGCAGAATAAGATTTTTGAAAAGTCCGTAGAGAAAAATCCCAAAGAAAATTTATATGTGTTTTACGACGGACCTCCTTTCATCTCCGGTCTTCCGCATTATGGCCATCTCCTCGGTTCAATAGCCAAAGATATCATCCCCAGGTATTGGACAATGAAAGGTAAAAGAGTTGAGAGAGTTTGGGGCTGGGACGCCCACGGTTTGACGGTAGAAAATAAAGTACAAAAAAAGTTCGGGATTAAGAACAGGCGCGATATCGAAAAATTCGGTTTGGAGAAATTTACACAGGAGTGTTACAACTACACACGCGAAACTTCGGCTGAGTGGGACTGGTACGTTAATAAAATCGGAAGATGGGTCGATATTAAAAACGCCTACAGAACAACCGATAAAAGTTACATGGAATCCGTGATGTGGACCTTCAAGCAACTTTACGACAAAGGTCTGGTATATGAAGGCATCCGAACATCTTTATACTGCACTAAATGCGGCACACCGGTTTCAAATTTCGAGATTGCAATGGACAACTCATACAAAGATGTTGAGGATCCGGCAATTATCGTTAAATTTAAAATAACTTCAGAAGGAGAATTTAAAGACGCCTTCGCCTTGGCATGGACAACAACTCCCTGGACTATTCCTTCTAACCGCGCTTTGGTCGTGGATAAAGATGCGGATTACACTCTTGTTGAAAGTGAGCATACTCTTTACATTACCGCGGAAGCCCGTAATAACGACGTTTTCCTGGACAAGGAATATAAAGTACTTAAAAAAATAAAAGGGAGCGGATTAGTGGGTTTAAAATACGAGCCCCCGTTCAGATTTTATTCGTCAAAAGACGGTGAGTTTGAAATATATCATTACGACGGAATGGTGAGCATGGAAGAAGGTACGGGAATAGTTCACAGTGCTCCGGGCTTCGGGGAAGTTGACTCGGAGATGGGAAAACATTTCGGTCTTACATTAATGCTGACCATAGACGATGAGGGAAAATTTTTACCCGGAACCGAAAAAGAAAATCCGTACACCGGAGTTTTTTATAAAGATGCGGACGAACCGCTAATAAATGATATGACGGAGGCAGGAGTTCTGTTCAGAAGCGAAAAAGTAGTTCACAGGTTTCCTTACCACGATAGATGCGATACTTTGCTTATCCAGCGAGCTCAACAAAGCTGGTTCCTCGACGTCGCTTCTTTAAAACCCAGAATGTCTGAGTTGAACGAAAAAATTAACTGGGTCCCTGAACATCTTAAACACGGAAGATTCGGGCAGAACATTCAACAGCAGCCTGACTGGTGTATTTCAAGAAACAGATACTGGGCAACACCGATGCCTGTTTGGGAAGCTGACGACGGGGACAGAATTGTCGTTTCCTCAGTAAAAGAAATAGAAGAATTGTCCGGTCAAAAAGTCGAAGATCTGCACCGTCCGTATATCGACAAAATAATAATTAAAAAGAACGGAAAGGACTACAAACGCAGATTGGAAGTGCTTGATTCCTGGCTTGAAGCAGGCTCGATGCCGTGGTCTCAGATACACTATCCCTTTGAGAACAAGGAAAAGTTCGAGACCAACTACCCCGGCGACTACATTGTTGAATATATCGCTCAGGTTAGGGCGTGGTTTAACGTTATGCACATTCTCTCCACAGCGGTGTTTGATTCCAATTCTTTTAAAAATGTTATTTCGACCGGTGTTATGGCAGGTTCTGACGGAAGAAAGATGAGCAAGACGTTTAACAACTACGCAGATCCCCGTCAGGTACTACAGGACTACGGAGGAGATTCGTTAAGACTTTATTTAATGGGGTCACCTCTGATGCTCGGGGAAAATGCAAATTTTGAAGAATCAGAGTTAAGGACAAAACTCCGCAATGTGTTGAATCCTCTAGGGAACTCAGTGAAATACTTTCAGATGTACGCCACCGTGTTCAAGTGGAAAGATTCGGAGCTTGAAGGTTCTGACAATATACTGGATGTTTGGGTAATCGCCCGTCTGAATGAAGTAATAAAAGAAATCTCGGTAAATATGGAAGAATATCATGTTGCTGCTGCGGTAAGAGTAATCGAAGAATTTGTTGATGACCTTTCCAGATGGTACGTGAGAAGATCCCGCGATAGAATATCTGCAGGTGACACAAAAGCGTTGAGCACTTTATATACCGTGTTGCTCAACTTTTCTAAGGCTTCCGCTCCGGTCATTCCGTTTATGTCCGAAAACATTTACAGAACTCTTAAAGATTTTTCTGTAAAGGACACCCAAGAATCGGTTCATCTCGAACAATTTCCCGGATACGACAACGACTTTATATCGTCAAATCAAGGTTTGCTGGAGAATATGAAGAAGGTCAGGGAACTTGTTTCATACGGACTTTCGATAAGGAGTGACAAAAAAATATCAGTTAGACAGCCTCTGTCCTCCGTAGCGGCTTCCGGCGTAGACGGACTTCCATCCGAACTTTCAGCGCTTGTGCTCGAAGAGCTTAATGTTAAGGATATTCAGTACGTATCTGAAGTGCCGGCAGCGTATGCTTCGGCGTCCTTCAATAATGTTACCGTCGGATTAAACACGGAAATTACCGAAGAACTTAGATACGAAGGACTGTCGAGAGACTTTGTCAGAAAAATACAGGAAATGAGAAAAGAGGGCGGATTAAAAGTCGGAGACATCATCGAAATCACTTATCCTTCGGACCCCGACACAGCAAAAGTTGTAGAACTTTACGGTCAGGAAATTGCGAAGAAAATACAAGCCTCAAAACTTGAAGCAGGGCAGGATTTTACGGTCCGAAAAGTTAACTAATTGTGTTATAGTTATAGATATGCAAGATGTATACCTGTCACTTAATAACAATATTCTCAGGCTCACGCACATAGGTAAAGAAGGATTAAAAACGTACTCTTCGCAGTTAGACGGAGAGATCGTTACCGATACTAAAATATCTGATATCACACGTTATGCAGACGAAGTAAAAAAAGGAATCTCTACGCTTACGAAAACATCCCCGTCAAAATTAAACCTCATTGTAGTAACAGAACCTGAAGACACTATCTTAAGATTTATAATGATTAACAAACGCGATGGTGACAAGCAGGAACAGTTGCTTAAAGACATGAAGGCTAAAATCACTGAAGCTCCGCTTGAAGAACTTTACTTTTCATATCAGAAAATCGCTCCATTTTTATACCAATTCGTCGGTGTCAGAAAACCATACATGGACAACCTGTTGGAAGTGGCAACTGCCGTCGGTATTTCACTCAAAAGTGTTGTTCCCTGGTTACTGCTAATGCCTAAGTATGTCGGCACAAACGATCCGGCAGTTTTCATATGCCGTGTTGACGGAAGTCACGCAATGGCCCTGTCGGAACTTAACGGAATATTTTATAGCGGCGTCAGCAACAAAAAAATTACTGCGGACCAGCTTGAAAGTTTTGTTGGCGAGTTGTCTCTCTATAAGAAAAAGACGCCTGTAAAAAAAGTTTACACATTGAATTACCAGGATTTTGACGTTAAGGGTTTTGATGTTTCCGAGATAGGATTACCTCCGGTAAATAACGAGTTTGACGAAGAATTCAAAATTAACATGCTTGTGAACTATATGATGGATACCGACCCCGATGTAAACGGGTGCCAGATGAACCTCCTTAACTTGATGCCCCTTCCGGAGATAGTGAAGACGAACAAAAGTTTAGTTTACGTGGGCGCGGCTTCGATTTTAGTGGTTGCCGGTGTGTTATCGTTCTTTCTCTTCTTCAATAAAAACGGGCAAAATAGTAACTCACAGATAGCATCCGGTGGGGATCAGAACAACGTTCTTAGCGAACAGACTTCCCAAAACAACCTGCCCGTTGAGCAGCCGGTACAGGAATTAAAGAAGGCCGACTTAAAGATAATGGTCTTGAACGGAAGCGGCGTAAATGGCTTAGCTGCAAGGACAAAGACACTTTTAGAAGGTAAAGGCTACGTAGTGGTGGATATAGATACTGCCGACGAGACACGTGATACCACTTTGATGCGGTTCAAGAAAGACAAACTGACCTTCAAAGAGCTTATACAAGGTGACACCAAGGAAGAGTTTCCCGAGATCACCGTTGAGGATACCTTGGCGGACACCGAAGCGTACGATGTGCTTATAGTGGCGGGTTCCACAGCCGAACTATAGAACGGAGATAGCTGAGGTTATGGCGGTTTGAAGGGAATTCTTGCCCAAACTTCAAAATTAGTGTAAGATTCCAATGTTTTCTATGGATAAATACGCAATAATAAAAATAGGCTCAGCCCAATATAAAGTACACGAAGGGGACACCCTGACTGTCGATAACCAGAACGGCAAAGTAAACGCCGAAGTACTGCTTTTCTCAGACGGAAAAGAGACCATTTTAGGCGACCCTACAGTAAAAGGTGCTAGCGTGACAATCAAGATAACCGGAGCTACAAGGGGCGACAAGATCGTTGTAGGAAGGTTCAAATCCAAATCAAGATACAGAAAAGGAAGAGGTTACAGAGACACCCTTTCCGAGCTTTTAGTAGAAAAGATCCAAATGGGCGGAAAAAAAGCTGAGGAAGAGAAACAGGCGGCGGAAGCCCCTAAAAAGGTAGGTGTAGCAGAAGAAAAGAAACCTATCGTAAAAGCTGCACCCAAAGCGGCCGCAAAAAAGACGGTCAAAAAGACAGTTAAAAAGGAGACTAAATAATATATGGCACATAAAAAAGCAGGTGGATCAAAAGCAAGACAGGGCGGAAATGTATCTGGCAAGAGGCTTGGTGTTAAAGTGTTCGGCGGATCAGTTGTAAAAGCCGGAGGAATAATCCTAAGACAGCGCGGAAGAACTTTCGCTCCCGGTAAAAACACCGCCATGGCAAAAGACTTTTCAATATTCAGTAAAGTGGGCGGAATAGTTAAGTTCGCGTGGCTTACAAAGAAGAAAAAGAAGATTGACGTAGAAGAAGCCAAGTAATTTTATCCTGTACCTTTATCCCAGTAGCTTTATTTTTCACCATTCAGCAGTCTTATATTATCAAGAGGGTAAAACACACCCAAAGCCCGGCCTATAATAGTTTCCTTTTGAATGGGTCCCCAATATCTTGAGTCGGTACTTTCAGATCTGTTATCTCCCATAACAATGTAATAATCCCCGGCAATTTTATGTTCCTGACCTTCCGCCAAAAAATCACCTTCGTGAGTTACCACAATTCCTGACAGATATGTCTCCTCCAGTTTTTCACCGTTTATAAATATGTACCCATTTTGAATTTTTATTATTTCACCCGGCAGGCCGATAACACGTTTAACAAGCAGGTCTGATTTGGTTTTCGGGTGCCAGAATATTATTACTTCGCCCCTTTTGATGGGGTCAAACTTTATTGACAATTTCTCAGCAATTATCTGCTCTTTGTCATGCAGGTACGGGTACATAGAGCTTCCTGATACTTCAAGGAACTGTCCTACGAGTATATAAACGAGCAGAAAAACGGTTGTTCCTATCAACACCAGCTCTATTAAGTCGACCACCATACTTTTAATGCTGAACTTTCGTGCCATAGTGAAATTTTATAACAGCGACAGCCAAATAACTAGGACGTAAAGGAAAAATGCTGTAAAATAGGGGCGCACGGGTCCGTGGCTCAGTGGTTAGAGCGCTCGGTTCACATCCGAGAGGTCCCTGGTTCGATCCCAGGCGGGCCCACCATTAGTAATCCTTCGGAGGACATTTCAGGGTATTTAGCATCAGACGTTTTAAAATATCAGGAAAAGGTATCTTATACAGATCCTCAAGAATATATCCCATGGCCGTCTGGCATTCTTTTGGCCCGAATGCGGGGTTAGCATTGGCATCTATAAAAAAATATCTCCCGGAACCGTCGCGGCGGATATCAAACTTTCCGTAATCCATTAATTTTATAGCGTCAAACGCCGTGAGGACCAATTCTTTTAAGTAAGGATCGTCGTATTTCTCATATTTGAACGTTTCATTTTTGTTAACCCACTGATCATCAAAAGTTAAAAAGACATATTTTTCGTCCGGCTTGTTAAACACCTTTTCCGCTAAATACACTTTCCTATTTAGACCTTCCAGCACGTAGGCTGTTATTTCGCGTCCGACAATATACTCTTCCACGAGCACGGCCTGTTTATATGTGTCCAGGAGATATTTTATTCTTGCCCTCATAGCTTTTTCGTTTTCGACCACCGAGTCTTTTGTTATTTCGACCGCTCCGTGGATCTCGTTTAGTTTCACTATGAGCGGGAATCTTAAATTATGATCCAGGGGGTCGGAGGATGTCAGAAAGAGCTGAAAGTTAGGTACAGGAACTTTGAACTGATGTAAAAGTTTTTTAACCAAAAATTTGTTGTAGTTAAGCGCCAGACCTAGTATGTCCGCACCGGTGTATGGCAGCTCCAGTGATTCCAGTATTCCGGGTATGGCTGACGAGAGGTACTCATATCCCTTTATCGAATCTACCAGGTTAAAGACCATCTCAGGTTTCAGATTTTTAAGATTTTCAGGCAAATCGGCATTTCCGGGAACGGTGTATGCATTTACTCCTAATCTTTCAGCGTACTTAGAAATAATGTAAGCATCCTTCTCAGCTTCAGCTTCTGTAATATACTGCTCTTCAGTAGGGAAATATTCCCGTCTGGCATCGCTGTATACAATAGCTACAGTTTTAGGAAGTTCGGCGTAACCGTTTCCGTTCCCATTGCTATTACCATTTCCATTTTGCGGCGTTAAATTATTCCGGTCTGCGTTTTCCATTTTATTAATTAAAGTTTAATCGGGAAGGTTAGTCAATAAACTCGTCGTACAGAAGATCCCAAAGTTCAGTGTAGCCTCCGTCATAGCCCAGTGCCCAAATTCCGGCGCCCATTAAATTATTACTTTTAACAAGTTTGTATTTTACCGCAAGCGATCTCTGGTTTTCGTAAAAGACCTGTCTTTGCTGTCCGGTTTCTTCACTGATGTAACTAAAATAGGGAACCTGTCCTAAATCGTCCCACATTACCTGGGGCCTGATGTTAATAAGGACGTCCATAATTGTTTCGTAAGATTGGGATTGAGAGTAGCCGATGTTGTCGTTACCGTCGATTCTTTTTGCGTATTTTTCAGGCTCTCCCACGACCCAGTTGTATCCGTAGTAAGGGACACCGAGCAGCAGTTTATTTGGCGGTACTACGGCAAGATAATCCTTCAACATCGTTTCAATATCGTATTCGGCATGGATTCCTTTACCGCCAATGGGAGAGACGGGCCCTGCGGTATCGGAGCTAGGTCTGTGAAAGTCGTACCCCATTATGAAAATACCGTCGCTGTTCCGTGCCAGATTCACAAGATCGGAACTCACACGTTCTTTAACAGGAGAATCGGCGAAAGCAGAAACAATTACATTTGAATTGCCGTACTTTTTGTCCAGTTCCTGATTTGCATACTTAGTAAACTCAGAGAATTTCCCGGCCATTTCTTTACCGGTATATCCGGCGTATTCAAAATTCAGGTTGACGTCAGTAATATCCTTTTCATCAAGCTCGGTGTAAATGTTTGTTAATAAAGTATCCCAGCAACCGCGGCAATTTAAAAATGCGTCGTTGTCTTCATCGTTGTGTGCGACTACTGTGAGCGCAAAATTCACTCCGAACTTTTTGCAGGCCTCTACGAGCTGTGTGACTTTTTCGTTCTCTTTCCAGTTTCTGTAACCTGGTTCGGCGATCCAAATCCCATCCGCACCCTCCACTGTTTTTACAAAATTACCCTCGCCGTCTATATAAATGCCGAAATAGGCCACGTCGGTCAACCTGTCCAATTCTAAATATTCCATACTTTCTAAAGTCCAGTAGGGGAGGTAACCATAAATACGGTACGCGGGCTTTTTACGCTCTTTGAATAAAGCTAATATGTCGAATGAGCTTGAATACGGGGTCAAAGGATGGTTTTTATAATCCAATCTGCTTATATACAGGCTAACACCGCCCAATACAGCGACTATAAGAAATAGCACCAAAATTGTTTTAATCTCCGCTCTCACCAGGTAATTTTAAGCGTAAAACCCCAATAAATACAGCCGTTGTTTTCGGTATAAAGGCTTATAAATGATAGAATTGGTTTGTGGCTATTCTAAATATCCGTAGATATAGATTTTGGACAAT
Source organism: candidate division WWE3 bacterium RIFOXYD1_FULL_43_17 (assembly GCA_001773385.1). Lineage (GTDB taxonomy): Bacteria > Patescibacteriota > WWE3 > UBA101185 > UBA10185 > UBA8498. The sequence continues at coordinate 26,685 of MEWJ01000059.1, forward strand.
TCTCCTCTTTCTGGTTTTAAGTGCAGTCCTGGCATCGGCTCTTGTTTTTATAAAAGAATACAAAAGCTACCTGGCAGAGAAAAAATCATTGGAGGGGGAACAGCGTCAGTCATACACAGACAGGCTGCGGGCAGCCGAATCATCGGCCGATTGTGCCGAAGTTCAGGAGGTCGAATATTATACCTACTCCGGTGACGACCCCGAATGGAACGAAAATAATAAATTTGGAATATATATTTATGCCGAGGTTGACGAATTTTTTGACCGGGCTGAAGAGCTTGTAAATTCCGGAGATGGCGACTGGGGTTACGTGTTGATTCCTTACAACGTGAAGGACAAGAATTTCGAAAAATGGAATAACGTTTTCAAAAAGCTTAATGAGAAGCATTTAATCCCGGTCTTTCAGTTACACGACGTAGATCCGGATGACTACAAAGATCAGACAGAGGAGTCCGCCGCCTTTTTAAACAGATTTGTGTGGCCTATCAGATACAGGTATATCAGTGTTTACAACGAACCTAACGACAGGAAGTTTTGGTATGACCGCGTAGACCCAAAAGAATATGCAGAGATATTGGATTACACAATTGATGTTTTTAAAGAAGAAAACCCCGATTTTTTCATGATGAACGGCGCTTTTAACGTCACAGCCCCTTCCGATGACAACCATATGGATTCCTTAGAATATATGAGGCGTATGGAGGTCGCGGAGCCCGGTATCTTTAAAAAACTGGACGGTTGGGCGTCACACTCTTACCCACAACCGAACTTTTCAGGCGACCCTTATAATGAAGGCCGCTGGAGCATAAAGGCGTACGAAACCGAATTAAGCTATCTTAGAAAAGTACTTAAGATAGGAAAGGATCTTCCGGTGTTTATTACTGAGACAGGGTGGGCTCACGCCGAGGGTTCGGATTACAACGGAAGTTATTTATCTGTTGATACGATATCCGATTATTTTGAAAAAGCGTTTGAAGATGTTTGGCTTAAAGACGAACGGGTGCGAGCGGTTATGCCTTTTACAATAAGATATGACCCTCCTTTCGACCACTTCTCGTGGCTTAATGAAGACAACGTTCCTTACAAACATTTCGACGTTGTCAGGGATATGAAAAAGGAAGAAGGAAAGCCGCCGACACGTATAGTGAATACGATTAAAGTTGGGGGTTGCGCGCAATGAGCTTCTCTCCGGTAAGTAAAAAAATTGCTGCCAACACAATTTATCAGTTAGTCGGAAAAGTCGTAAGTTTGGGCATAACGGTATTGGCCACGATTATTGTTACCAGGACATACGGGCGGGAAATTTATGGTCAGTTTAGTTTAATGCAGGCATGGCCTGCCTTATTTTTTGTAATAGTAGATTTTGGTATCAACGCCATCGCTACACGCGAAATCTCGAAGGACTGGAGCAAGGCAGGAAAATACTTTGGGAATATTTTACTAATCAGGATAATATTTTCTCTTATTCTGATGGTCGTTTTGTTTGTAGCATCAAGGTTTTTTCCTTATTCCCAGGCACTCAAAACAGGAATCACCCTGAGTCTTCTTCTTATTCTTACCCAGGCACTTTTTACGTCTACCAACATAATATTTCAGGCAAAATTAAGGTATGACCTCTCAACAATAGGGTACCTGTCGGGTTACGCAGTTATCTTGATATTGGTTTCCCTGTTATCCCAGGCAAAAGTTGATGTAATGTGGATTAGTTTTAGCTACGTTATCGGTGGGTTTATTACGTTCGCGGTAAATTATTTTTTCGTAAAGTCGCTCGGTGTAAAACCGGAATTTGTTTTTGATAAACAGGTCTGGGGATATCTTTTGTCCAGCTCACTGCCTTTGGGTTTAATGTTCGTGTTCAGCCAGATAAATTTTAAGGCCGATTCCTTGTTACTCTCTTTTCTACCGGTTCCGTCTTTTTTAAATGTATCCAACAACGAAGCAGTAGGGTTGTATGCGCTTCCTTACAAAATTTTTGAAGTTGCTTTGGTGATGCCGACATTTTTCATGAACTCCCTTTATCCTGTTATGGTAGTCCGTATGTCCGAAGGTAAAGAAAAGTTAAAAGAAACATTAGAACAGTCGCTTAAATTCTTAATTGCAGCCGCGCTTATATTTTCTGCGATAGGTTATATATTTTCTCCTTTAGCTGTTAATATTTTGGGCGGCACGGAGTTCGGAGCGTCAATTCCTGTGCTAAGAATACTTTTGGCGGGACTCGTTCTATACAGCGTCACCCAGCCATTAGCGTGGGTTATCGTAACGATGGGGTATCAGAAATATCTTCCCGGAATTTATCTGGTCAGCGGTGTCTTCAACCTGATAATGAATTTCATTTTTATTCCCGTTTACTCTTTTTACATGTCGGCCGTCATTACCCATTTATCCGAGCTTTTGATACTTATCTTGTTGATTGTTACTGTCCGGAAGATATGGCGTAAAACCTATGCTGCTTAAATACCTTTTATTCATAGTGCTCGGGACATTATCGCTTGGTCAGTTCGCCCGCGTTGGAAGTTACTACGTTTTCGATCTTGCCGCAGTAGCCTTTGCTTTTTACGGACTCGTACATTTTTTGATCAAAAGGAATTTAAAGGTTCCGCGCTACTCGGTTCTCTTTTTCATTTTTTCGTTGTTAGCAGGGGCGTCATTGCTTATAAATTTTTACCGTTACGGAGAGAATGAAGGATTGACGGCAGCATTTTATTTAGTCAGGTACATTACCTATATTTTGTCAGGCTTGGTAGTTTACAACATGCTTGTAGCAAAATATATTACCCGCAGTCAGCTGGAAAGATACTTTACCGTCGCGGCTCTTTTTCTATGCGCTGCCGGACTGGTTCAGCTAACAGTATTGCCGGACTTTAGCGTTTTGGACCCTGCTTTAGGGTGGGACCCGCACAAAAATAGGATAGCCTCGACATTTTTTGATCCCAACTTTCTCGGAGCCTACTTAGTTACGGTGCTGACTTTAATTTTAGGAAGTATCTTTGAAGGTAAAAAAAGCAGATTTAGGGTAATTTCAGCTGCCATACTACTAGTTTTTATATTTTTAACATTTTCAAGAAGCGCCTGGGCAATGCTGGCCGCTGTAATCTTTATATTTGGGTTGTTTAAAAACCGAAAGCTTCTTTTTATAGGCTTGTTGTTGGCTTTCTTAGCTTACTTTTTAGTACCACGCGTGCAGACCAGAATATCCGGAATTACTGATCCCGCCGATTCTGCCAGATTCAGGCTCGTTTCCTGGAAAAACGCACTTCAAATTTCGCAGGATAATTTACTGACTGGGGTGGGATTTAATGCATACAGATATGCTCAGAAAGATTACGGTTTTCTTACGGTAGATAACATTTCATCACGCTCGGGCGCCGGTGCCGATTCCAGTCTCTTGTTCGTTCTAGCTACTACAGGAATATTTGGCGCGTTAACCTACGCTTCCGCCCTCGCGTTTCCATTTCTCGACAGTACTATCTCAAAAAGGAAGTACAGATTGGTGATAATAAGTTTGATTCCGGCACTCATGCTGGAGTCCCTTTTTATAAACTCACTTTTTTATCCTCAGGTAATGTTCGTGATGTACGCGGTAATCTTTAGCTCGTCTCTTGATATTTAACGTTTATAGTTTCCTCGTTTTTGTTCCCGGCTTCGTCCACGGCTTCGATCTTTATTTCCACGTCCCCGGATTTAACACCCAGAATATATTCGAACGTGAAGTCAGGTTTTTGAATAACCATTCTGCCATTTATCTTTAAAGTAGCCTTTTCGTTGATCTTTCCAGTGATAGTGATCCTTCTATCCAAATTGCGGACAGTAGAGTCGTCCTTTGGCGAATCTACCTCAATTTTAGGTCCTTCAGTATCCAGTATTATGGTAAATATCTCCCCGGCTTCGCTTTCTTCATTTTTTGTGTTTACAGCTTTTGCGAAAACAGTATTGCGGCCTTTTATAAGTTCTATTGATATAAAGTTGAATATACCGTCTGCGCCTGTTGTTGTTTGCGCTACTTCAGGTCCGTTGACGAAAAGCTTTATCGTGTCGCCTTCATTAGCGTATCCCGCGAGGTTAATTTTTGTATCTTTAGTTGATGTAGGTACATTTGAAAGGGTCGGAGGTCTTATCCGTACCGTTACCGCTTCTTCTTTGGCGTTCCTGTTTTTTGATAATAGTCCGAAGGCCGAACCGAAAGTCGGCGCGAAAACAAACAAAGCCAAAATAACGAACACAATCAAACCGATTATTCCCAGCATTGTTTTAATAAGCTTCTTTGAAAGCTCTTCTTCGCCCATCCCGTATTGTTTACTTCTATATTTTCTTGTTACCATCCTAATTCATTATCTCATCTTTTATAAAAGTTTTAAGTTCGTCTTTCAAGTCGTCTCTTTGCATCGCAAACTTCAGGGTTGTTTTCAGGTATCTTAAAGGGTCGCCGGTCGTCAGCCACTCTCCCTCGATTGGTTGCGCGATGACGGTTTTTCCTGCGTCCACGAGCCCGTTAAGGATGTCTATTAGCCAAAGCTCGCCGTCCTTACCTGTGGCAGTATTAACTGCGGCTTCAATTACATCGTAGGAGAAGACAAATCGTCCGAATTGTACTTTATTTGAAGGGGCCTGATCTTTAGGGAGTTTTTCGTAGCCTCTTTCCATTGTGTATTTGTAGGGGGCGTTTTCCTTGTATTTTACGGAACCGTACCTTTCTACTTCTGACCATGGTACTTCCTGTACCGCAAGAACGGCTGCGGGATGCTGTTCGTGGTAAACATCTATGAGTTGCTTGGTTACCGGGACATCGGAAAGGGTTAAGTCGTCGCCGAACATATAAACAAAAGCTTCGTCGTTATCAATTAGTTCCTTTACCGTTAGTAGGGGAGAACCGTTGCCGTAGGGTAGATGATTTTTCTGTCTGACATAAACAAAGTTAGCCATTTGAGGAATGGACTGGACGATTTCAAGGTATTTTAACTTACCGTTCTTTTCAAGTTCGTTTTCAAGTTCGGATCTGTTGTCGAAATAATCTTCCATAATGTGGTTTCCGGCTCTTGTAACAAGTATTATTTCCTCAATTCCTGAATTAACCGCCTCTTCGACAAGATAGTGGATAATGGGTTTATCTATGATGGGGAGCATTTCTTTGGGCTGATTTTTTGTTGCGGGAAGAAACCTCGTACCATAACCGGCGGCCGCAATAACGGCTTTCGTTACTTTGGAGTATTGTTTCATAGTTTCTCAATTTTAGCATAAAAAAAGAGCAGACATTGTTCCTACCGTGTTAGGGTGGGTGTCTGCTCTCATAGTTCGGCCGTTAGTGTTTTAGCGGGCGGACCGGAGATTCATCGGTATCTTTTTGGCCGGGTTTGAAGCTCCAAACAAAGCCTAATATTCCGATACCAGTTGCCCCAAGAAAAACCATGGTGAATAGTCCTGCAGCGCTTCCGTTAGGAGAGGCCATCACGTCGTAAGCTGATTTTTCAAGAACATAAAAAACTACGAACACTATCAAAGTTCCTATAATACGCATTTCTATTCTCCTTATTTGAGTTCTTAGGAATGATTTATTTGTCTAATTTTGACCTGTTAATTATACCCCATAGTATGTATTTTGTCTAGTTTGGAAATTACGTTCAAATGGAGCCGATAACAGGAGTCGAACCTGTGACCTTTCCCTTACGAAGGGACTGCTCTACCAACTGAGCTATACCGGCCAGCGTCATCATTTTACCAGAATAAAAGAAACGCTGAGGTAGTTTTTGTGTTATCTCAGCGTTGTTGGCAGGCTACTTGCAAAGCGCTTTACCGTCTTCTGCGGAAATGATTTCTTCGTGAGTAATCATTCCTTCAAAATCAAGGATATAGCGGACGAAGGCAACTTCCTCGTTTTTGTAGTAAGCCCGGTATATTTTCAACGTAGCTTTGACCTCCTTGAACGGTACTTCCTTAACATCAATAGGTTCAAAGTCGACAAAGAGATTCCCTACGGGGACCTTTTTGCTTAAAGTTACGGCCTTCAGTCTACTTTGAGATTTTCTCTCAAGCTTTTTAACCGTGTCGATACTCGTGACCATGCGGTACGTACAAAGAGTTGGATCCATGCCCTTTTCCTTTCGTTTCGGGACGTGTGACGTGTCAGCTTTGTTGTCGGTGTTAACCCCTGTTTGTGTTTTTGAGCCAAAGCTCTTTACCTGTCTCGAAGTCTAGAATCCGCTCGTTCAACAGTAGGCAGTCAAAGTTGAATGTATAGATCAGAACCCAAGCTTTGACGCCGTCTTGATAGGCAGGGTAAAGGTTTGCCCGCGCCGGAATACCCTTGAAGGTTTCATCCCAGTTTAAGCAGTGGAGACCCACAAAAAGGGAGCCCGGTGGAATTTGTGTCGTTATCACCTTATCTGCCTGGTAATAACCTCCTCGTACTTTGTGAACGTTTTTATAGTTGGTTAAGGTAGTTTTTGCAGTAAAATAAGACCAACGACCATGCATTCCGTCTATCTCTTCCAATTCCTTAGTACCCATTTTCTCTCCTTTTCGGCTAGTTTTCGTGAATTATACACTTCGCGACCAAACAAAGAAGCCCCATAACAAGACTGGAATTTTAAAATGACATAACTGAAGCGCCAGGCGAGTCTGGAAACCCAACTACTAATATACTCTGCAGGTTATGGGTGAGACGCATTAGATATTACTGCGCTCGGGTTGTTCTCTAGGATAAGTTTGGACTTCCGTTTAGAGAATCGGTTTGAATTCGTCGTTTTGTAACGTAAATCCCACATTAAAAGGTTTATTCACAGCGCTTTTATCTACCCCTTCCAAATATTCTTCAAGTGCCTCTTTTGCCTTATTATTTGAGAATGTCCACGTAGGATTTGCGATATGAGTTAGACCCCCTGCAGTAAAAGTAGCTTTGCACGATATATCATTAATATCAAAGTTAGCGATGTTATAAAACCCGAAGTCATTATCACCAAGTGACCCATTCTTTTTAGGTTCTAAGAATTGAAATTCATTATGGATAAAATTAATTCTCATAGCTATACTTGAAAGACAGTTATAAGTGACGGGCAGGGCACCCGGAAGAATGCCCTGCACAGATCAACAGAATCTACCTTTTCTTTGGATTGTGTTCTGTTTCGGTAGTTTTCTTATGTTTTTTTACATAACTTGCCTTGACGAACTTACCGGAAATGGAGCTTCTGTTGTTAGTCACCTTTTTGTTTACCATTCTAATTTTTCTTTCTCTGGCCAATTTAATAACGATTATTAACTTGATCGGACAGGGTCAAATTAAAAATAAAACCCATGCGCCAAAACGGATAGGCGGGGTTTGACACAAATTTAGCACTCGTCTCTTCGGATTGCAAGGACTATTTCGGGTATTTTTTGGTAGTTAACCTTTTGCTGGATATTTTTCTAAAAACTCTTTTTTCTTCGCCACTAAATACAACTTGCAGTACCTTCGGAGTGGTCGGAACTTTGAACTTCACCTAGGGTCCGGCGAGTCTGGAAACCGTAACACAGGTTACTATTTTTGATGATAAAACTATGATATTTAAAGAAAGGGCACACGAGTCGTCTGGAACTTCAAACATCTGGAGCGGGTGACGGATTCGGTCACCGGTTCGTGTCTGCTGACACGCCCGTCGACCCCGCCTCGCTCGCCTTCGCTCGCTGCGGCATTCTCATCCATTACACCCTATAAATTTGTCCACCAACCTTGTCGGCTGTTGGCCAAATTCATGGAGCGGGTGACGGGATTCGAACCCGCGACCTTTTCCTTGGGAAGGAAACGCCATACCACTAGGCCACACCCGCGTATCAAAGTGATTATAGCAACAGAGCACAACAAAAAACACCCTCAGCTATAAGGGTGTTCTTAAGTTCGAAAATAAAAAATTTAGGGTAATACCAGGACCTGTCCGGGAATAATCAATGCCTGCTGACCGTTAGCTAAAAATCCTACATCGCCTTTGTTTGCTTCCAGTATCTTTGTCCATTGAGTGCCGTCGCCGTAGGCCCCCTCTGCAATTTCCCATAAGGTGTCGCCTGATTTTACCGTGTAAGAAGCGCCTTGAATGTCTCCCTTTTTGTAGTCGGTAGCAACCCATTCCGCTTTGATAATTCCGTTAGAAGAACCGCCGGAAATCGTTCCTGCAACTGTCGGCGGAAGCTTTTTATCCGTAGCTGCCTCTCCGTTTACATCGCCCTCAGTTTCAGTAGCTTCGTTTTGAAAAACGGCCTCTTCCTGTGTCTTACTAATCTCTTCCGAGCTTTTGTTGAAATAATTATATGCGGCGAAAACCAAGGCAACGATAAATAAACCCCCGATTATCAAAGCCAAACCATCTCTCTCGTTACCGTTTTCTTTCACATCTGTGGACATTTACGAACCTCCTTCATATGGGGGCAGAAATAAGATTAATACTATGGCGGGATCGACGGGACTCGAACCCGCGGCCTCCGCAGTGACAGTGCGGCGCTCTAACCGACTGAGCTACGACCCCTTAATGCTGGTGTTATACTAGCAATTTGTTGTTGTGTGGTCAATAAATTGGGCTGTGTAAAGGACGGTTCTTCCTTTGTTGAACAGTTATTTGGTGTTAGAATATCAGAAAATCTATGTGAGGGAGGGTAAAATGTTTGAAACAATGCGGTTTAAGTCGTTGTTAAATGCACAAGGGATAGAGACTGTGACGGTAAAACACGTGGTAAAGGAGCCCCCAGGAGTGACACACGCGTGCGGCCAACCTTCCCGGGATTATCTCGTCAAAAGCCGTTCTATAAACCAAGTGTCGTCGGAGTTAATGCTGGACATCATCAACTGGCTAGAATTCAGAGACAGCCGGTCGAATATTACCCGTCTGAGCGGCACACTTTACGTACAAACCACATTGGACTAGGAAATATGCTTTATTCTCCGTTGCGGCTCTCTATTGTTTACAAAAACAATCAAGGGAGCCGTTTTTTTTGTCCGTTCCGAACTCTGTTATTATTTACATATGAACTCCAACCGTATTTCCAATAAGGAAGTGATCGCAATGATGAAAGAAGTGTTGGCGGCAATGGATGTAAAGAATTTCAATGTATTTAGAGTGCGGGCTTATCAGAACGCGATTGCAATTCTCGATAACTTAACTGTGTCTATCTACGATTTGTGGGAAAATGGCCGTCTAAAAGAAATACCGGGCGTGGGTGCAAGCATTTACGCCCATCTAAACGAGCTTTTTTCCGAAGGCAAAGTCAAAGAATTTGAGGCCATCAAAAAAGACCTTCCCGAGGGAATGTTCGCTCTTATTGGTATCCGTGGAATCGGGGCAAGAAAGGCTTTTAAGTTAGCGACTGCGTTTAAAATAAAAACACGGGAAGGGGCGGTTGAAAAAATAAAAGAACACGCCGAAAAAGGTGAGATAAGAGAGCTTGAAGGTTTCGGCGAGAAATCCGAAAAAGATATATTGGAAGCTGTCGGGCAGTTCAAAATGACAAAGAACGAAAAGCAGCGTGTTTTATATTCCAAAGCCGAAGAAACAGTGGGAAGAATCTACGATTACATGAAGGAGATTGATGCACTGGGGCGAATCGAGGCAGCAGGTTCTTTCCGCAGAAAGAACGCCACTATCGGCGACTTGGATATCCCTGTCTCTACGACCGATCCGGATAAAACGATAAAACACTTTCTAAAATTTCCCGAAATTGCCGAAACTTTGGTAAAAGGAGACAAGAAATGCAGTGTTGTGCTTAACAATGAGCTCCAGGTGGATTTGCGTGTTTGCACTCCCGAAGCGTATGGTGCCATGTTGCAGTATTTCACGGGTTCAAAGCAACATAACATTCTCCTCCGTAATTTTGCCCTTTCCAAAAACATGTCTTTGTCTGAGTATGGGATTAAAAAGGGAAGCGACACCCACGAATTTGCCGATGAACCGTCCTTTTACAAATTTTTAGGTTTGCCTTACATCGAACCCGAGCTTAGGAACGGCTCCAACGAAATAGAAGCCGCAATTGATAATAAATTGCCCGAACTCATCGAATTAAAAGATATAAAGGGAGAAGTTCACACTCACACGATTGATTCGGATGGTTTGAGTACGCTGGAAGAAATGGTTACAGCAGCAATCGCGTTGGGTTACGAGTATTTAGGGATTTCCGATCATGCCCCGAGTGTTACATCGCGCGGCTACAAAGAAGTTTCGGACATTATAAAAAAGAAGAGGGCAGCGATAGAAAAAATAAACAAAAAGCAGAATTTTATTAAAGTGTTTTTCGGTTATGAAGTTAATATTTTGGCCGATGCAACCCTGGGTTTGCCCGACGAAGTGTTATCAGAATTAGACTACGTTGTTGCTTCTATTCACACCTCTTTTAATCAGGACAGGGAACAGATTACCGACAGACTTCTAGCAGCAATAGAAAATCCGTACGTTAATATAATCGGGCACCCTTCGGGAAGATTGTTAAATCAACGTGATCCGGTAGACCCCGCCTGGGATAAGATTTTTTTAGCTGCCCGCGACAATAACAAAATCCTCGAAATAAATTCGCAGCCCGACCGTTTAGACCTTACCGACGACTTAGTTAAAGAAGCAATTAGCTGGAAAGTGAAAATGGTTATAAGTAGCGACGCACACGCAACAGATCAGCTTTCACACATGAGATACGGAATATACAACGCGCGCCGGGGTTGGGCCGAAAAGAAAAATATAATAAATACGCTCGGTTTTACTGACTTTGTGAGAGAAGCAGGAATACGTTTGAAGTGAATTCTTTTACAAAAGATATATAATGGCTTTAGTAATTTTGTTATCTAAGGAGGTGCATTATGGGAATTATTTTAGCAGTCATAGCGTTAGCCGCCGTGTTTTTGATTTCGATCTATAACTCTCTTGTAACATTGAAAGTTAAGATCAAGGAAGCCTGGAGCCAGATAGACGTCCAGCTTAAAAGAAGGATCGACCTTATACCTAATTTGGTAGAGTCGGTTAAAGGTTACGCTGCTCACGAAAAGGAAGTGTTCGAGAATGTTACCAAAGCCCGCGCGGCTTTGATGACAGCAGGAGACGCAAAGGCCGCAGGTGAGGCTGACATGCAGCTAACTTCAGCCTTGAAAAGCCTTTTTGCCGTTGCCGAAGCCTATCCGGAACTAAAAGCTCAGGAAGGTTTTATTAACTTGCAGAAGGAACTTTCAGATACTGAAGATAAGGTCGCTTATTCCAGACAATTCTTTAACAGCGTCGTAAGACAGTACAATGAGAAAATTGTTGCCTTCCCTTCAAACCTGATCGCAGGAATGTTCGGATTTACGCAGGAAGCATTCTTTGAGGCAGAAGCGCAGGATAGAGAAGCAGTTAAAGTTCAGTTCTAATGGACAAGCACTCGTTAAAGATCAAGATTGCCGTCCTGGCCTACTTTGAAAAAGACGGAAAAGTTCTTTTGCAGAAAAGAAAAAACACCGGCTGGCGGGACGGTTGGTACGGGTTGGTAGCGGGGCATGTAGATGAAGCTGAACCTTACAAACTTGCACTTTGCCGTGAAATAAAAGAGGAAGCCGGGGTCGATGTTTTAGAGGAAGACCTCGAATTTAGTCATTTTTTATCCATTCCCGCAAAAATCTCGGATTGCGACAGGCAGTTTTTTTACTTCACTGTCAAAAAATGGGACGGTGAACCGTTCAACATGGAGCCCGACAAATGTTTCGAGTTGGCCTGGTTCGATAAACTGTCCCTTCCTGAAAATTTGATTCCTGTAGTGAAATCGGGACTGGACAAAATGCTAGCCGGAGAAAAATACAGCGAGTTTGGTTGGGAGGAAGGATACACAGAACGGTCATGAACATGTATCAGCACATAGAACAAAATAAGAGGGACACGGTCATTATCGTTACCCTGTTTATTGCTATAGTATCAGCAATAGGCTGGTTTGTAGGCGAATATTTTTACGAAGGGTCGGGCGTGACTTTTTTGGGTGGTGCCCTTATTTTTTCCGGAATCTCGGGATTCATTTCTTATTACAATTCCGACAAAATAGTTCTGGGGATTTCGGGAGCTAAAGAAGTTAAGTTTGAAGACGGTCCCGATCTTCACAAATTAGTAGAAAATATGAGCATAGCTTCAGGTATTCCGAAACCAAGAATTTATGTCATTGAGGATTCGTCCATGAATGCATTTGCTACAGGCCGTGACCCAGAACATTCTGTCATTTGTTTTACAACCGGAATTGTGCAGCGTCTGGAAAAAAGAGAACTCGAAGGCGTAATCGCGCATGAAATGTCTCACATCGGAAATTTCGATATACGCCTTATGTCTATTGTGAGCATTTTAGTAGGGACAATCATGCTTTTAGCAGATTGGTTTACACGGGGAGCATTTTATGGAGGATCTAGGAAAAGAAGTTCCGACTCAAATTCCGGGGGAAGCATATTTTTTCTTGTCGGGATGATTTTACTTATATTAAGTCCGATAATTGCCACTTTGATAAAACTTGCCATTAGCAGAAACAGGGAATTTTTAGCTGACGCCACAGCAGTATCTATAACCAGACACCCGAGAGGATTGGCAGACGCTTTAATGAAACTGGGTAGTGACCGGGAAGTTTTAGAAGCGGCAAACGGTGCTACAGCTCATCTTTATATCGTAAGTCCTGTGAGAACCTTGGGAAAAGCAGTGGAAGGTCTATTTTCCACGCACCCGCCCATCGAGGAACGTATAAACCGTCTACTGCAGATGTAAGCGCTCAAAAACCTTTTAATATCCACGAAAATGCTTTAATATGAACATTATGGACAGCAGAAAAATAACAATTGAAGAGGTTAAAAAAATCGCTCAAATGTCCAAACTTAATGTTGAAGGCGACGAAGAAAAGTTTTCCCAACTATTATCACAGACCCTGGATTACATAAAAATATTGGACGAACTTGATACTTCCAAAGTCAGTGAAACATTCCAGGTTACGGGTTTAACAAATGTTTATCAGGACGGTTCACAAAAAGTAACTCTTCCCCGCGAAGACGCTTTAAAAAATGTTAAGGAAATTATAAGAAACCTTGTGGTTACCAAAGGAGTTTTCGACCGTGAGTAAACTTAATGAACTTACAGTTAAAGAAGCTCTGGAGGGTTTAAAGAAAAAAGAATTCACCTCTGTTGATTTGGTAAACGCGTGTTTAGCTCAAATTGAAAAGTTTGACCCGCAAATAAAGGCGTTTTTGCGGGTAACCTCAGAAAGCGCTTTAGAGAAAGCCGTGGAAGCCGATAAAGAAATTTCTGCAAAGGGCGCCAACGCTTTTATAAACAAACCGTTGTTGGGCATTCCATACGCGGCAAAAGATAATTATTCAACTAAAAATATTGAAACTACCGCATCTTCAAAAGTCCTGGAAGGCTATGTTCCTCCCTTTGATGCTACCGCGATAAAAAAACTTAACGAAGCCGGGGCAATTTTACTGGGAAAAACTAATCTTGACGCTTTCGCCCACGGTTCTTCCACCGAAACATCCGACTTCGGAACAACCTTTAATCCGTGGGATCTAAGTAAAGTGCCGGGAGGTTCTTCGGGCGGCTCAGCGGCTGCCGTAGCGTCCCATATGGTGTTATTTGCGACCGGAAGTGAGACGGGCGGAAGTACACGCGGTCCGGCGTCCTGGTGCGGTGTCACGGGCGTAAAACCCTCTTACGGAAGGGTGAGCAGGTATGGAATTGTGGCCATGGCTTCTTCTACCGATTCTCCGGGTCCACTAACTAAAACAGCCGAAGATGCGGCGGTAGTTTTAAGAGTTATGGCAGGGAAAGACCCGCTTGATGCAACATCCTTACAAACAGAAGTGCCCGATTACTTAGCCGAAGGGAAGTCTTTTAGTATGAAGGGAGTCAAAATCGGAAGACCGGTGTCCTACTTTGAAATGGAACTTGAAGACGGAACAAGAAAAAAGATAGATGAGGCCATTGAGGTTTTCAAAACTTTAGGAGCAGAAATTATTGATGTTGACATGCTTAGCCCGAAATACTCAATTGCCGTTTATACAATCTTGCAAAGATCCGAAGTTTCGTCTAATTTGGCGAGGCTTGATGGAATAAGATACGGAAATGATCGCAACTCATTCGGTTTTGAAGCAAAGAAAAGAATTATGTTGGGCGCTTACACTTTAAGCTCTGGGTACTACGATGCTTACTATGCAAAAGCGCAAAAAGTACGTACGTTAATTAAACAAAGTTTTGATGCAGCTTTTGAAAAAGTTGATTTGCTGGTTGCTCCTTCCATGCCTTGTGTCGCTCTAAATGTCGGCGAAAGTTCTAACTCACCGATGTTCGGAGAAATGATGGATGTTTTAAATGAACCCAGCTGTATTGCGGGCGTACCGGGAATTAGTGTACCGTGCGGGTTTTACAACGGACTTCCCGTAGGTGTTCAAATAATGAGCAGGATAAACGAAGAGTCGAAAATATTCGGAGCATTATTTAATTATCAGGGGGCGACGGGCTTTCATCTCGAAAAACCGGCGCTAATTAAGGAATAATTATGGGATTTTTTGATTTTATATTCGGCTCAGGAAGTTCCCCGTCTTACGGTTCGGTAAGCCAGGAGACCGTCAGAAAAATAACGTCTGATTGGGAAAACATAAGCATCCTACTTAAGCAAAAAGGTCCTTCGCAATTAAAACAGGCTCTGATTATGGCCGACAAATCACTGGACGCTGTATTAAAAGAAATAGTTCCGGGCGAGACAATGGGAGAACGTTTGAAAAACGCCGTTGAAAAATTTGACAGACCTACTTACAACAGAATTTGGGACGCACACAAATTAAGAAATAGTTTGGTACATGAGGCAGGTTTTGAGCCGGCGTATTTTATGATTATCGAAGCAGTCGCCAATTTAAAAGAGGCCTTATATAAATTAGGAGTTAATGTTTAAAAAATGAACGAAGAATTATTAGGAAAATACAAACTGGTCGTGGGAATGGAAGTTCACGTCCAACCCAAAACGGAAACAAAAATGTTCTGCGGATGTGACGCCAATATATGGGGCGCCGAGCCTAATACTCACACCTGTCCTACATGTTTAGGATTACCGGGGGCTTTACCCGTTCCTAATTTAGATGGAGTTAAAAAAGCGCAACTACTTGGTTTAGCTTTAAACTGCACTTTAAACAACGACTCGAGATTCGACAGAAAGCATTATTTTTACCCCGATCTCCCGAAAGGTTACCAAATAAGTCAGTACAAACAACCTTTGTGTGAAAACGGCTCGTTGTCTTTGGAAAGCGGCAACACAGCAGATATCGAACGGGTACACCTCGAAGAAGACGTGGCAAAATCTTTTCACGAGGGAGGAAAGACTTTAGTTGATTTCAACAAGTCCGGGTTGCCGTTAATTGAGGTAGTTACCAGGCCGTGTTTTCGTTCCATCGAAGACGCCGTAGATTACTGCAAAAAACTCCAAGTCATTTGCAGGTACTTAGGAATAAGCGAAGCCGACATGGAAAAAGGTCAGATGAGGCTGGAAGCTAATATTTCACTGAGAACCGGCGAGATGGAAGAAAAAGATGAACTGTCCCCTTACAAAGTTGAAGTTAAAAATATTAACTCGTTCAAATATATGGAAAAAGCCGTACGGGCGGAGATTGTCAGACAGCGCGAAATTTTGGAAAAGGGTGAAATGCCCAAACAGGAAAACCGCGGGTACGACGAATTTAAAAATATTACTGTCGCGCAACGGGATAAAGAAGAAGCTTCGGATTACAGGTATTTTCCAGAGCCCGATATTCCGCCGATGGTTTTTGATGAGAAATATTTTAATGAGTTAAGGGCGGTTGAAGGTAGTTTGCCGCAATCCTTGAGGGATGTAATGGAAAAGAAAGGTGTTGCCAAGGAGCAGAGTAGGATTCTGGTGGAAGTTATGGGGGCTGCGGTGGTTGAGAAGTTTCATAAGCTGATCGAAGGCGGTTTAGATGCGGTAAAAGCAGCTACGGTTTTGATTAACAGAAAAGATCTTTTTGAGCTTAATGTTGAAGAGATTTTGAATAAAATAAAAGGTGAGGGTGAGAAGGTTTCCGACACCGGAGAAATAAGAAAAGTTGTTGAAAACGTGATGGAAAAAAATCAGGCAGCTGTTACCGATTTTAAAAACGGAAAAGAAAGTGCCCTACAATTTTTGCTGGGAAATGTGATGAGAGAGATGAAGGGTAAGGCAGACGCTTCGGTAGCAATAGAAACAATCAAAGAACTTCTCAAAAAGTGAGCATGCATTTTGGAGGGTACTCCAAAAAGTGAGTAAAAAAATAGTAAGCATTTGGTAAAAAGTAGCCGCACTGTTGGAATGAATCCAAAAAAGCGGCGGGTTACGGTGTTACGCCAAAGCCAGTGCGGTCAAGATCCCTCCGAATATGAGCAATTTAATCCCCAGGATGGTAAGTAGAATTCTTCTCGGGCTCTCTGTGATTAGTAAAATCCCACCCTCGAAAGGAAGAAAGACCCCCACAACCTGTTTTTGCCACAATTCCATTTGCGATCCCGGTACGAGCAGTAGAACCAAAAGCGCAAATAGAACGGCTCCTGACCACTTCAGGTTATTATTTCGCTGAATCCTTTTCTACTCTTCCGAACTATCCATGTCACTATCCTTTCCTAGGTTCTAGTATCTAACTCGCGAGCACAGTTAAGGCGATGTAAAACGCAAGTACAAAAGAGACTATCGAAACAATCTTGTCGAGAATGGTTTTAGCATCAAAAAACCGTTCCGTTCCGATAGCAGCCAGGAACCCAATGAGTACCATGGAAGCGTTATGAAGTACCCACTGATCGAAAATAACGCGATTTGGTAAAAGTATTACCGCCAACCCTGTCATAAGTACTATAAATGCAATTACCTTAGGCCAGTGTTTCTCAATCATCTCTCCTCCTTATTAGTTGAATACCGGCATGTTAGCACACTATGGGTTTTGTGACAACACCGAAAAATGATGGAATTTTAGTATTTCCTCAAGTGGTATCATATACGGGATGGAACTAAAATTTGATCCCGCAAACCCTTCATACGAGTACATTACAAAGACAGAACAGGCAAACGAAGCCTTAGAAATTTTAGAAAATGTAAAAGTAGTAGGGGTGGATATTGAAAGCACCGGTCTTGACCCTTACACTTCAAATTTACTTTTGGTGCAAATAGGCACCGAAGATAAAAGTTACATTTTCGACGCACGCGCCCTCGAACTAAAAAACTTCACCCGTTTTAAAGATTTTTTGGAAAATCCGAAGATACTTAAAATATTTCACAACGGTAAGTTCGATTACAAACACATCAAAATTCACATAGGCGCTGCCCCGACCAATTTATACGATACGATGCTTGCAGAAGTTATTTTAAACGCCGGACTCGGGCGCGGTTACTATTCTTTAAAAGACCTTACAAAAAAATACACGGGGTTGGATTTGAAAAAAGACGTACGGCAAACATTTGAAGGTGTGACAAATAAAACAAAAATTAATGTTGAACAATTAAACTATTCCGCCTTGGACACTTTAATCCTATTTCCGATTTTCAACGAACAGCTCGTTAAAATAAAGAGCGAGAATTTGTTAAATGTCGCTAAACTTGAGTTTGCTGCAACCCGCGCGGTTGGCGAAATGGAGCTAAAGGGCATTTATATCGATGAGAAAAAGTGGCGGGAAATTATGGTGCATTTGTCCGAAAGAAGAAATGCTTTGGCAAAAGAATTTCAGGAGGCCATAAGACCTTATTACTCCAACAACATGATTGATCTTTTCGGAAACCACGCGGACACAATAAATATGAATAGTCAGCAGCAGTTGATGGATTTATTTAATAACAAACTAAATCTAAATCTGCCGTCTACCGGAGATGCTCTTCTTGCTTTACACAACGAACCGATTGTTAAGCTGTTAAGAAATTACAGGGGATACGAAAAATTATTATCGGCTTTCGGCGACTCGCTGTTATCTAAAATCAACCCTGTTACAAAAAGGCTCCACCCCGAGTTCAACCAGCTCGGTACCGCAACAGGAAGATTTTCTTGTAATAATCCTAACCTCCAGCAGATTCCGAGAAATTCCGAAGAAGCTCCTTTTAGAACGTGTTTTAATCCCGAACCCGGTTACAAATTAGTTACGGCTGACTACTCTTCATTTGAGATGAGAATCCTGGCCGAGCTTTCCGGAGATGCAAAAATGATTAAAGCGTTGAACGACGGGTTGGATATCCACTCGTACACGGCGTCGCTTATGTTTAACGTTCCATACAGTGAGGATTTTAAAAAGAAGTACCCTAGCTACAGACAAATTGCCAAACCTATAGGCTTCGGATTGATGTACGGTATGGGTTCGATGGGTTTGGCTGCGAGAATTGAAAACGAAACCGGAACTCCTGTATCAAGAGAGCAGGGCGAAGATTATATGAATAGATATTTCGCGAGTTACCCGAGTGTAAAAGAATATCTCAACAAGACAGCGAAAAAAGCTGTAAGGGACGGTTTTAGCACGACGCCTCTCGGAAGAAAGCGCTGGTACGAAAAGCCGTTAAAAGACGACCCCGATTTCAGGAAAAAAGAATCGCGCATCGAGAGAGAAGCGAAAAACCACCCAATTCAGGGAACAAACGCCGACGCGGTTAAGTACGCATTGATATTTTTAAACGACAGGATGAAAAAAGAAGGGATAGACGGTGGACTTACGCTCACAGTTCACGACGAAATAGTGTCGGAAATAAGGGACGACCAGGCAGAGTATTGGGCACAGGTGCAGTCTGACGAGATGGTGAGAGCAGCTGCCTTGTTTATTAAAAAAGTGAAGATCCAAAGTGACCCGTTTGTGGCTGATGTTTGGGAACATTAATCAAGAAAACTCTTGCACTCGAAAGCGTTGAGTGCTAATATCTCACTCATGGTACTCTGCCACAGATGCGGGCAACGTCCTGCAAAATATCCAATAAATCAGATTGTGGACGGCAAGCAAGTCTACATGGCTCTGTGTGAAGTATGCTACGAAGAAGTTGTAAAAGAGACGTCTCAATCCGCTTCAAAACTAGATAAATATGGCCGCGATCTTACCCAATTAGCCAGGGAAGGTAAACTTGACCCTGTTATCGGACGAAAAAACGAAATCGAGCGCGTCATTCACATCCTTTCTAGAAGAACAAAAAATAACCCCGTGCTTATCGGAGACCCCGGTGTCGGTAAAACAGCTATAGTTGAGGGTTTGGCCCAAAAGATCGTTAACGGACAGGTTCCGGAGCCTTTAAGAGGCAAACGTGTGTTCATGCTCGATTTAGCTTCAATAATCGCGGGTACTTCTCACAGAGGCATGTTCGAGGGACGCTTGAAGGACATAATAACCGAGGTCATTTCGGCAAGCGGTCAGATAATCCTTTTCGTTGACGAGCTTCATACTGTTATCGGAGCCGGTAGTGCAGAAGGATCGATGGATGCCGCAAATATACTTAAACCGGCCCTTGCAAGAGGTGAATTACAGATGGTAGGTGCTACTACAATAGACGAGTACAGAAAGTATGTTGAAAGGGACGCCGCACTTGAGCGCCGTTTCCAACCTATTATGGTAAATGAACCGACCGCCGAAGATACTGTTGAAATTCTCAGAGGATTAAGAGAGCGCTACGAATCCCATCATAATGTAAAAATAACTGACGACGCCATAGCCGCCGCTGTTAAAATGAGCGACCGCTATGTTTCTGATCGCTTTTTACCCGATAAGGCAATTGACCTGATTGACGAAGCATGCGCGATGGTCCGTTTGTCCCAGGTAAAAGAGCCTGAAAATTTAAGAACTGTTGAGGAAGAAATTTCGAAATTAAAAAATGATGCAAGGAAAAATAAAATCAGTGACGAAGAAAAAGAATCGTTAAAGAAAAAGACGGAAGAACTTGAAAAAATAAAATCGGAGCTTGTTGAAATCTGGACAAAAACCAAACTCGAGGAGATTCCCGATGTAACCGAAGACGCTGTTATAAAAGTAGTTTCGCGTGCTACCGGAATTCCCCTTGAAAAACTTAATGTTGTTGAGCGCGAGCGATTATTAAATCTGGAAAATACTATAAAAAATAGAGTTGTAGGTCAGGACAAAGCAATAGGTGTTTTGTCGGAAGCGATAAGAAGAGCCAGGGCAGGGCTAAAAGACCCGAAAAGGCCGATCGGATCATTTTTGTTCTTAGGTCCCACCGGTGTTGGAAAAACTGAACTGGCAAAGACATTAGCCGAAGCTTTATACGGAGACGAAGACATGATTGTCCGCCTGGATATGAGTGAGTACATGGAAAAGCATTCAGTAAGTAAATTGATAGGGGCGCCTCCCGGATATGTGGGATACGAGCAGGGTGGCCAATTGACCGACGTAGTGAGAAGAAAACCTTTTTCCGTAATACTGCTGGATGAGATAGAGAAAGCTCACCCCGACACATTTAATGCCTTACTTCAAATTATGGAAGATGGGCGTTTAACTGACAGCAAAGGAAGGACGGTTGATTTTAAAAACACTATAGTAATACTTACGTCCAACGTTGGTTCCGAACTGCTAAGAAGAAAAGATATAGGCTTTATCGAAGACAAGAACAAGTCTCACGATGAGGTAGCAATAGCTGCCGACAGAAGAATATTTGGAATTTTGAAGGATTCGTTTAAGCCGGAGTTTTTAAATAGAATTGATGAAATCGTAGTATTCACCAGCCTGGGAAAAGAGGATATCAGGGAAATAACCCTGAGAATGCTTGATAAAACAAGGAAGATGTTAGCTGAACAGCAGCTTACGCTGGAGGTTTCGGCTAAGGCGGTAGACTACCTGGTAGAGAATGGGTATAGCGAAGAATACGGGGCAAGGCCGCTCAGGAGGTTAATCCAGACCGAAGTGGAAAACGCCATATCTAGCAAAATAATAGCAGCTGAAACATCAGAGGGGGACTTGGTAGAAATCGACGTTTCGCCAGGAGCTGGCTTAGCGATGGAGGTAAAAAAACCCGCGAAGGTGTCCTCAAAAAAGAAATAATTGATATTACGGGTTTAATTTGCTATCCTAGCACAGTCTATGGCCGATAAAGATCAAGATACAACTAAACAAGACGATACAGCTCAACAGGATATGCCTGTAGAAGAAACCGTTGTCGAAGCGCCCGTGCCGGAGGAAACAGCAGCCGAAGCTCCTGCGGTTGAGACTGAGGAAGAAAAGCTCGAAGAAGCCATCGAAGAGAAGGTCGAGGAAGAGTCCAAAGCAGCCGAAGAAGAGTTGAAGACAGTTTCAAAGGAAGAACCCAGGATTCCTGAATTCAGGGTCGGTGATACCATACGCGTCTTCTACAAAATTATCGAAGGTGAAAAAATGAGAATCCAACCGTTCGAAGGTATCGTAATCTCATTTAGAGGTTCTGATATTTCAAAAACTTTCACAGTAAGAAGAATCGGTGCCGACCAGGTAGGAGTAGAAAGAATACTTCCTTTACACTCACCTAATATAGAAAAAATAAAAGTAATGAAAAAAGGTAACGTTAGAAGAGCTAAACTATTTTACTTAAGAGACAAAGTCGGTAGAGAAGCAATGAGAGTCAGAGAAGCCAAGAAATGATTCTTTAGTAAAAGTGTTCCTTTAGTAAAAGTAATTTCCGTTAGATTAAAATATTATTATCATCTTTGTTAGTATGATGTTGTTTTGACTTTTGCAAAAAAGTTTGGTAACATTTCTACAATTAAATATAGAACGACCACACGAAGATTTTCTTCAACAGGGGGTCGTTTTTTTTGAACCCAAAAGGGAGGGAGCTGATGATACGGAAAATTTTGAAGTGTTTGTTTAAAAGCGGATCCTCCGCCGGGCAGTTTAAAAATTTATATTCAACTTCTGAGGCTGGTTTAAATACCGGAAAGGCTAGGGATTCAATGGCAACGCTGGCTGATAAGTCCGTAAAGGACATTTTGGATATCACTTTGGCACAAAGCTGGGTAAGGAGTCACTATCCTCAAGTACTGCCATCCGATAGTGCAATTCGCCTAAACCGCGCGGAAGCTGAACGTCCTGTGGATCATGTTTCAAACCCATACTCCGAAAAAGTTGGTGGGTCCGGAAGTAGCGGTGGGAAACTGACCAAAAATCTTAAGAGAAAGTTGCGCGGTAAGTAAGTTACGTTAGGGGACAGCACACATTCTTAACGAAGAATGCTGTCCCCGATATTTTTTACATTGAAAGTATTTTAGTTTGGTGAGCAAAAAAATCCGGCGCTTTCAGTTTGTAAAAACCTGATTGCGCCGGCCTTGGCTAAGACAGTTGTTTCCCTACAATTTCGCTGTCGACCTTTAATGCTTTCTCGATCGCCTCGAATAACTTAGGTTCAATTGTGTTCCAGCTGTAACTCATGTTTCTTAAAATAGTTACGGAATGTAAATCCACAACTATAAAAGTAACGCCGCTGATATTTTTTACAATCTCGTTTACCAGACACGTGCAGACCTGGCCTAGGTATTTCAAGCCAACATCTTCCGCCTGGGGAAAATCCACAGGCCACGACATCGTATCGAAAGCGTTCCTTTCTCCGAATTCGGACAAGATAAGTTTTGTTGTGTAAACACGCATTTCGTCTCTCAGCCCGATACTTTTCACGTCGACTTCAAGTATAGCTTGTGTGGCCATGTTCTCTCCTTTTGAACGCCTGCCTTTATTTGAGACCGGTTTTTATCTGATTTGGTGGAATTGTATCACAAGAGTGAAGGCTGTCTATTTAAAAAAATCCGGCGCTCTAAGTTTATAAAACTTGATTGCGCCGGTTGATCTACCAGTTCTTGGTACGGTAAGCTGCTGCTCCAAATGCAGTTTGGATGTCAAGAAAAACCAGCTGCTCGATTGCTGTCCAATCCCTCCCCCGTTTTTTAGAAAGACCCACGGAATTGTATGTTAAGTAGACAAAATCTAGTGACTCGATTTTGTTTAACATAGTTATGAGGGAAGCTCCGATTGGCCCAATATCAGATACAAGTTTACTGTTTTTAACATTCCCGAGCGGTAATGTGTAAATCTTGTGGGGCACCCGAGAAATCTTTCGGTCTGTGTAGTATTCCCTGTACAGGACATTTACAGAATCTTTCCGAATCTTGATTTCAATAGTATCGTTTTTAGTCATCTTATCTCCTTATCTGGCGCCTTAATTTTAGACGTGGTTGTATTTGTGAATGCACGCATTCTAGCATAGTGACGGAGAATATAAAAAAGAGGAGATTGGTTTTTGGCCGAATCTCCTCTGAGTTCAATGCTTGGTCATTTATTTATACGGTCTTACTCAGTGTTGTGTAAAGAATCCTAAACCAGGATCTGTGTAGATAGTTACACCGTGAAAGCCTGCCGCAGGATCGTTATACACCTCTTCAAGTACATCATAGGATCCCCAAAGAGGACTCTCAGGACCAAAGTACCCGATCTTGACAAAATATGTGTAGTGTTGCAGGACACCCGTGGTATCAAGGTAATCGCCATTGACATGGTTTGTTAACCAACCCGAACTGATTCCAGTAGCGGTGCCGTTGATAAGCCCTCTATCGAGCTTGCGGTCGTTATTGCAGTCAACATTCGACAGCCACTCGTCCGACCATTTCATTTGGAGCTTATCGTCGACATAGTCGCCAGTTGACCCCAAATATTTACCGTCTAAAACCCTATCAGACGAGTCATACGTACCGTCGAAAAGATGGGCCTGGTAGTTGTACCCGAACTCATCAAAACCGGTCTCAAGCGCATTGCCCGCAGAGTCCAAAATTAATCCACCCTGGATTTTGTTGCACCCGCTGTTTGACCACGCAGTTTCCGCCCCGGTTACCGGATCAAACCCAACAGGTTTGTCGGCCAAAACAGGTGAGACGACCGTTAAGCACACTACGATTGCAAGCATTACCGAAAATAGTCTCTTCGCTTTCATTTTCTCTCCGTTTCAGATAAAAGAATCGATGAATCTGCGACCAAGCAGACGCTCACTATAGCACTATTACATTTAAAAAGCCAAGACGGACGCGCCTGCGTAAAGCGGTAAGAGTAGTTTAAAAAAAAGCTCCGTGGGATTTTTTAATTATTCCCCCAGAGCTTGTTAGAAAAAAATCGTGTCTCAATATTTGACTGTCCCCTTACGTAACATTTCCACTAGCACGCGCATATTTTTTTGAGTCGTTGTTCCGCAGCTGCTGTAAGTCATGTTTAACAAAGATTCATGTGCGGTTACTAGAGGTTGGAAGATGTCAAACTTGCTGCTCAAAATTTCCTCAATTCTTTCTACTCCGCACCTTTTATGCAATTTAGCAAGCTGGACCGCAAAAAATGCAAAACATTCCCTTTCTGCTAATGGCACTTCTCTGGACAATCGTGTTACTGTGTTTCTGTACAAGGCCTGATCGACAATTGTTATAGTACCCACATTTTCCTCCTTTGCGACCGATTTCTAACGAAAAGTATAACTTACTATAAGGTATTAGGCAAACCATCAGTTTGGGTATAAAAAAAGGGTAACCCTGAGACCAAATTATTGGCTTCAAGATTACCCTTCGCGAGCAGTTAATTTCCTATATTTACTAATTTCCTATATTTACTAATTTCCTATATTCCGGATATATTTTTTAAAACCCAAACATAGGATTAATAAAATCACACTTCCCATTCCCACTCCGAGAAGTATTTCATCCCCGTAGGATCTTGCAACAGCAACGGCAAGACTTTTTTCACCATAACCGCTCGTAGCAACAGGCGGTGGTGTTCGGCTTGGCCGTGGCGGTGCGGGAGTTGAAGTATTTTCCGGCGGTACCGAAGTATTTGTGGGTGTATTCGTCGGTGTTTCGGTAGGCGGAATTTCCGTCGGAGGTATCTCTGTCGGTGTTGTCGTAGGTGTGTCGGTTGGAGTTGCGGTAGGGGTCTCCGTCGGCGTCGACGTTGGAGTTTCAGTCGGCGTGTTCGTCGGAGTTGCCGTTGGTGTGTTGGTGAACGTTGGAGTTGGCTCAGGCGTCTTTAAGACGTCGTACGGGACCAACTCTTGCACTTCGTTTCCACACCAAAACCGCCCTGTGCCGGGAATATAACTACACCCAGCATCCACTGAGGGGTTGGGTAGCGCGGGGTTAATACAGTAGGCGTTTACAACAAATCCGCCTGCTCCGCCGAGCTCAAAACGATGCTGTGAGCCCGATATTCCAGGTACTGCCCCGAAACCAAGGTAGGCCGTAATCCTCCAACCTTGCTCCGGTAAGTCAAAACCTGCGCTGGCTGTGTTTAACATAGTACCCGCCAGTACAACAAGAACGATTAACACAGTTACCAACTTTAGCTTATTCATTTATTGGCCTCCTCCTTGTTCGAGGACCACAATCAGCCTCTCTGCTGAATACCACGGGTCGTGGGATGTATCCCGGCCGCTGGTAATGATGACGATGCTTCCGTCATCCAGGGAGATGCCGATAAGTTGGGAAAGTCCCGATGGATCTAACGACCGTACTAGGCTGAGATCTTCGTTTTTGATGATCCCTGCCCCGGTCAAACGGAGTTCCACAGAAACTTCATTCTGTTTAAGTACGACAGCCGAGTTTTGCAGTTCTTCGATTGCCGTGCTCATCCGGCTTTCGGAAAGATCTGTTAGCACATCGTCGCACTCTCCTCCCTCAAAATGTCGTCGTAGAAACTCACCTTCAAGTTCGGTCCAACCGGACTTTCCGCGGTATCTAAAACAACCCGAATGAGGGTTTACTGTGATACTTCCGAGATCATCTGCCCAGACCCCTGATTTGTAGATTCCCGGCTTGTAGTCGTCGGGACCGTTCACAGGGATAACAGGAATGAATGAAACGGAAAATGGCTTGTCTGAAACCGGGTAAAACCATATTTCTATGGTGTCAGAACCGTCGAACATTATTCCCTCAAAATCGTACGGATTTTCGGGTAAGGACGGTTCAAGTATGGTTTCAGACGCCGGAGTCGGTACAGATAGCGTTGGCTGATTCACAACAACCGGGGTACTCCAAATCGGTTGAAATGGGGTTGGGGTTGGTGTGGGGTCAGGCGCTTTTGCCGACACGGACCGTTCACCCGACACAGGTGTCCCATACAAAAATTCTTGAGCAATGGGCATAATCACCTTAAAGTCGAGGAACAACAACAGAGCAAAAATACATAACAGAACTTTTTTCATCGACCCTCCTAGGCCATTGATAAAATCGGATTTTCAACGTACTTACACTTATCCCCTTGATTGGGGTGTGAATAGCCGCCAGTTTACCACGAAACTATAGGTTTGGGAAGTTTGTTCAGGGATAAAAAATCCCGTTCGTTGCTTTGTTAAAGCGCAGAACGGGGGCGGACGTTATTAGGGAATTGGTTTTTGTTGAATACCAACTCCGGCCACGGTCATGAAGGCGAATGCCAAGATCATCAAAATCACGAAAGCGTACATGCCGACAGTTTTGAGTGTGCGTTTCATCTCCCCTCCTTTTCTACATGATTTTCCCCATATTACGGGTCAGGAACAGGTGAGTCAAGGATGCGGGTGGCATTCGTGGAAATTCTTGTTAAACTGTGAGTGTGCCCGATCTTTCGATATCTCAAAATTTCCTGACCGACACTAAGTTAGTTCGTCAATTAGCCCTAAAGGCAGGCATCTCAAAAGACGATACAGTATTAGATATCGGAGCAGGGAAGGGAATTATCACCGAAGTGTTGGCAGGTCTTGCGGGCTCGGTTATTTCACTGGAACTGGACCCCAAATTACACACGGAGCTTAAGGAAAAATTTTCTGCTCATTCTCATGTTCAGTCTTTAAACGAAAATTTTTTGTTACACCCACTACCTTTAAAAACATACAAAGTTTTTTCCAATATTCCTTTTAGTATTACCTCATTGATTGTTAACAAGCTTTTGTTTACAGGCCGCGTTCCCGAAGATACTTTTCTGGTAGTACAAAAGGAAGCAGCCGACAGATTTATGGGAAAAGGGGAGGGTTATCTATTTTCTTTGTTAACTCAACCGTTTTTTGACTTCAGTGTATTTTATAAATTCAAAAGAGAAGATTTTACACCCCGGCCTCTGGTTGATGTTGTGATGTTAAGAATACGTAAAAAGAGAGAGCCTTTGATTACGCGCGATCTCCGTGACGAGTATCTTGACTTTATTTGCTATGTAGTGAATCAACAGAAACCCACATTAAAGCTAAGACTTAACAGGCTTTTTACCGCAATACAGTACTACCGTATCTCCGACGAGTTGAAATTTTCCGTAACGTCGAAAGTGAAAGATCTTACATTTTCTCAATGGCTATTATTATTTGAAAGATACGTTTTTTTTGTCGACCGTGAGAAAAAATCCATTACTGACGGTTCGTACGCAAACTACAGAAAAGTTACTTCAGGCTCAAACAAGGTCACGAGGACAAAAGTCAGGCGTCCTTTACAAATTAATTAGTAGGTTCGATTGTCAGCGCCGCACTCACGCTTACTGTTTCATCTGCTAAGCGCAATCCCTCGGGCAACAACAACGTTACCGGTAGAACAGTAGACTCGTTTTTATCAGTCAGGTCTATCGGCTCTGTAGATATTTCAGTTGAAGCTTCAAATCCTTCCGGGACCCAAACTTTCAAAGATTTTGGTTCAGCCTCAGCTGCTTTCAGTGAAAGATTAGCCTTCAGTTTTCCTGTTGTTTTCACAGAGATGGGGATTTCGGCAGGATAATATTTTTGGGCAGTGAGAAGTAGTGTGGAAGGTTCGAACGAAATTATAGAAAAATTTGCCGGTGCTGTAATAATATTCTTTGATACCGGAAGTTTATTTACGCCGCTTTGTAGCCTGGAAAAATCAAGATCAATTTTGAAATCCTTAACGGATATTTCTTTAAAAGAATCTTCTCCTCTTGTCGAAACTTTTATTTTTACTTCTTTTGGACTGTATTCTTGTATCACTACGTTTGTGGGAATTTTTGTAGTTTCCACCGGCACGCTGTAAGTTTTTTCAACAATTCCTGCCTGGTATGCAGCAAAAAACCATATAAGTCCGGCGGCTGTCATAGAGCCCAGGCGAAGCAAGAAGTCTTGTTTAATTATCTTCGTCAGTTTATTTTCTTTAACGTTTTTAGAAAATTTAGCTCTGATGTATTTTTCGAACTCTTTTTCAAGATCTGTAAATTCCTGTAGCGTTTTTAATTTTCCGTCCTTGGATATAGAAATTTTTCCGCTTTCTTCCGATACAACAATGGCGAAAGAGTCTGTTAATTCAGTAATTCCTACTGCGGCACCGTGCCGGGTTCCGTGTTTCCCTATTTCTTTAAAGTTTGTAGACAGGGGTAGATGAGCAGCGAATTTTGAAACTCTGTTGTTGTTGATAATTAGGGCCCCGTCATGTCCGAAAGAGTGGGGCTCAAAGATACTTGAGAGGAGTTCTTCGGAGATAACACCGTCTAATGCAGTCCCCCCGTCGATAAACTGATCCAGACTATCTTTGCCCTGCACTACTATTAATACGCCAATTTTTGCCTGTGCCATTTTTACGCACGCCTGAATAATTTCCGATGTAGTCGGAGATCTGGTAGCCAGAGGAAGTACCTTCAACTGCCTTGACCCTATGAGACCCAGGAACTCGAAGTATCTTCTTATCTCGTTTTGGAAAATTATGACGAAGATGAGTACCGATACACCTATAAAATATCTCAAAGCCAGTAAAGTAACATAAAGGTTAAAACTCTTTGCGAAAAGATACAGCAGTCCTGCAATGGCCAGGCCCAAAAATACCATTAAAGTTTTGGTATTGCGGAGGAAAAGGAATAGCGAGTATATCAGAAGAGCTATTATAAGAATGTCAAAAAAGTCGGTTATATAAAGGTTTCCCTTAAGTTTTACGAGGTTGTTGAGAAAACTGAACATACTGAACATGGCTTGATTTTAACAGTAATTAGCCAAATCTGGCTAGGTTGAGAAATGTCAGGCCGTTATTCGTTTATTGACAAGGGGTTGGGTACAAAATACCATTTGTATATATGAAAGAAAGATTTAATTCAGGAAGCGATGAAACTTACATAGCATCCGATGGGACCGGAGGTTGGTTAGATCACGTTCCCACTCAGGAGGAAGTTGAGGAAGACCATAGAAAACAGGAAGAGGCTAACAGAAGTATGAATGCTCAGATTGAGGCAAGGCAGGAAGAGCTGGGAATTAAACAGCCTGTGGGTAGGGAGTGGATTGATAGCCTGAGAAGTGATTTTGATATAGTGGAACCTGAAAAGCCCGGGGATAAAGAAACTAATCCTGATGAGGTCGTTGCGGATTTGAGAGAACTTTTCAAAAACTAAAATTTTATATTGGTGAGGGCGCTGGGGATCGGTCACCTGTCTTAACACATTGTATTTCGCTAACGCTCAAACAATCTGTAAAGCACGCGACCCCGCCTCCTTTGCCTTCGCTCAGTCCGGCATTCGCTCCCCACCCCATAAAGAAAAACTCGCCAGTACCTAAAGGCACTACCGAGTTTTCCTTGGTGAGGGCGCTGGGGATCGAACCCAGGACAC